>CAZECW010000195.1:0-26188 GCA_964510585.1 uncultured archaeon
TTAAAATAGAAAAATTAGGCTAAAAAGTCAAATCCACCACAAGACCCAAACAAACACCCGACTAACCGCGTAAGTCCTACCGGTATAAAATTTTAGAACAGTTAAGATAAAAACATTAACCGCCGATGAAAAGAATCTGAAATAAACCTCATTTTCGAAAGTATAACTCAGAATGATGCCCACGAGATAAATCATAAGCTATTTTATTTTTTTGGCTTCTTTAGTGCCTCAATGGAATACTCGGAAACTGTTTTGAACCATTTCATCGTTCTCTATACAAACCACTTCCCACATCCTCTGCAAATTTTTTGATTTTCCCATTTTTCTCAGATACTAAATTGTATTCTGTTATAGTTTCGAAGCTTTGCTAAAAACTATCTGGAAAATCTTCCAAGGCTCCCCACAGAATTGCGAATTACACTGAAAAAAGAAAAATAAACCGAAAGTGCAGAATCGGAGTTAATATTAAATACTCTTTTTTAAACATCAATTTTACAAGTTCCTCTCATTGATCCTCTCATCAATAGATCTCCTTCTTTTTTTGGTACTGGTTCATATCCCTCTGGTCATGCTTCACCTCTACATTCTCCTTAATGTTTATATTTGGTAAGTGTTTCTGTATTCCTATGGGTCTCCGGGAAGAATTTTTGGAACTTTTGAAGAGGGACGAAGAATTCAGATATACTGTCCTAGGTTACCTCGGGCTAGAGGAACTAACCCGTAGAATGGACTCCTACCAGTCAACACAAACAAAAATTTGGGAGGAGATTAAGGGGCTTAGGGAGGAACAGAGTAAAATTTGGGAGGAGATTAAGGGGCTTAGGGAAGATTTTAACAAGATGAGGGAAGATTTTAACAAGATGTTGAGTAGAATTGAGTTGTTGGAGAAGGGTCATGTAGATCTTAGGCAAAGCGTGGAGGGGCTACGGTCTGAACTTTTTGTGGGTTTTGATTCTATGAGAGTGTTTGCTGGGGTTAGCTTAGAGGAGTTTGTGAAAGTTTGGATGAGTGGTTATCTTAGAGAACGGGGAATTCTTCCGGTAGGGAGTAGTTTAGATAAGGCAGTAGTAGATGGGGAAGAGATAAATCTTTTCAGTGAGGAACCTTTGATAGTTGGGGAGGTTACTGCCTACGCTGGGAGTGTTGAGGAAATATCCAAGCTTTTGAGAAAGGTTGAAGTTGCAAAGAAGAAATACAAGAAGGAACCCCGATACCTCTTTCTACGTGTTTTGACGGCTCCAAGTAACGTGGCCAAGGAAATGAAAAGGATGGCAAAAGTGAAGAACATAGACCTCGTAATAGGAAAGGAATCTTAGCGCATATCACCAAAAAAGACATCCAATATTTTCCAGTAACTATAATTATATGCTCAACTTGCCAACTAGGTTCCACTGATTAAGTTTCCCTTTGCACCGACCCTTTTTTTAATTCTTTTCCTATCTTATTTTGCGAGCGTTAGTTATAATTTAGGAATGTAAATTTCTTTTTGTTAGCTTCTCTAAAGCTTTTGTGATGCGGGTAGCAGAGGGGTGAGCGGTTTAGTTGTTTATTTGTGGCGCTCCACAAAGGTAATGCGAGCTTTTATTTTTGGTGTACGAGGAGGTTCTCTATGGCTGTGGGTGAGCTTATGCTTGTGGCGCGTTTTGGGTGGTGTGTTGCGCCCGAACCAACTGATGGCTGTTGCGAGTTGGTGAGGGGTTGCAAAATAACGATTGTTCAGAAGCTTCCTCCTCTCAAAATTTCCACCACTGGTTCTGGGGGTTGAGGTCGGGGGAGTAGGCTGGTAGAAACCTCAACTCTACCCGGGAGGGGTGGTTTTGTAGGAAGTTTTTCACCCTTCTTGGATTTGTGCACCGGCAGATTATCTGTGTAAAGCCATATACTCCCTTTAGAGTACTCTCTTATTACCCTTCTTAGAAACTTTGTGAAGGCGGGAGCCTTAGCTTCCTTGGCAGCCATCTGGATTATTCTCCCCCCAAAGGGGGGTTCTCAGCCCCGAAGCAGTTCATCCTCCTCCTGTCAGTCTGAGGGGCTTACCACCAATCTCTCCCAAGTCCACCCGTAACCCTTTTTTGGAGAGCACCCACAGCCGTCTTATCCTGGAAGGGGACGACTGCGGAGTCCGGTTTGGAAGCCAGATCTTGGAGAAAAAGCTGTGCGAAGTTCTCCATTTTCATCCTCATCCGCCTCCGCGTACTTGATTTCCGCCTTGACGTAGCGGGCTCCCATATTTCTAAGGCACCGTCTTATTGTTTCTTGGGAGACAGTTTTTCCATATATTGAGGAGGTATAGGCTTAGTTCTCGGCAGTCCCAAACCCTTAGCGTTAACCCCATGTATTTTGGGATCATTTTCTTCCACAAGCTTCCTTATCTCCTCTTTATCCTTCTTGTGTAGTTTTGGGGTTTTCCTTCTTTGGGCTGGTCGGCGATGTTCCTTTCCACCCGCCATCTTTCCTATTCAGCGATAGATAGTAGCTTCATCCGCGCAGAATACCTCCGCCGCCAAAGAGACTGTGTAGCCTCTGCTTGGGGCGTGTGGAGCCGGGTAGAGTATCTTCTCTCTGGAGTCCTTACACTTCTTCGCTAAAGTCCGTAGGAGCCCCCTCATCACCTTGAAGAGCCATACTCACCACCAAAAATAAATTTTCAGAAGATTTGATTCTTTCCTCCAGTTAGTCGCAAAACTTTTGAGGAACACTATATTTACTTGGAGCGACGTTACTCCAAATTAAGTTCAAAAAGGATTTTTCGCGACTTTTAGTAAATCTGATATTTGGGCGGGCTGCACCTTAAAATCTGGATTTTATGGCTCTATGTTAGAGATTTGGAGTGTTTCCAGACCTCCAAGAATTTTTCTCGTAGTTTGGAGACATATTTTTTGTGGGTTGTCCAGAATCCTGCGTCTAGAGCTGGGGAGTCAGGGAGGTCTTCGAGCATTACTACGGCTGTCCTTGCATCATATATTACCATTCGAGGTAAGGGTTGGTCATCGGCTAGGAACAACTTGTTAAAGGTTTCTATTTGGCGAATGTTTATTTTTAGGTCTAGAATCATATCCATTAATTTTGGTTCATAGTAGTTTGGAGGTAAGAGTAGATGAATTATTTCTCCTGGTATGTTTTCTTCTGTTATAAAATTGAGGAATCTTAGTGCGTATGTGGACAGATATTTAATCGAAAAGAATGCTAGAACCTCACTTTCCGCGTTTTTTAGAAATTCCGCCATCTTTTTTATTAGGTTTCTCTCCCCTATTAGAGGTTGTATTTGGTACTCTTCCCCAAGCTTCACTTCGGCTAGTCTAGTTTTTATGTCTAGGGCGTTCTCCCAGAAATAGTTGAAAATTTTGCCCTGCTGAGTGATGAATGTGTGAGAAGTTGTGAAGAATGCGGAGTCCGCTTTTGATTTCATCTTTCTAACGTCGTCGATTTGAATAAATGTTAAAAGGTGCTTATCATCAACAATCAAGATGTTCTGATCGGGATGAAATCCATGCTTTACACGGATTTTTGGATTAATACTCTTCACAATTTCAGAGTTTTTTGGTGTGATCTTTGTGAGAAGCCTCACATAAACCCCGTTCTCACAAATTTCGTTAAAAATGTCAGTTAACCCGAAAAGGGAGCAGAGATACAAACCATTCTCATCTGTTAAAAGGTCTACGCGTTTCCTGGCACGCAGAACCATGTCAGCCATCGCGTTGTAAATGTTCTGACGATGGTGAATCAAACGAAACTCAGGATTCTCAACCTCATAATTTTCAACGCTTGAAAGCAGCTTCTCTAGACTGGGCTTAATTTTCTCCATCTGAGTTATTTGCTGTCTTTTCATATTAATCAATGAATCTAGGACATTCAATGGATTGACGGCTCTGTATTTTCTGGGCCTTTCAAGAGTTTGGGTGACAAACCCCTTCTGAATCAGTTCCCTGAGAAGCCTATAAGTCATCTGTCTTGAAAAATCTAAAACGTTACAAATCTCCCTGGCAGACAAGCCACCCTTCTTTGACCCCAAAATACAAAGGTATAACTCCGCCTCCTTCTCTGTTAAACCACAATTAATTAGAGAATCCAAAATTTCCAAAACAAAAACACCCTTCCTTTGACAAGCTGTAGAAACATAAATACATAAATTTATAAAGCTTATAGTGGCAACGTCGAGCTAAAACCCAAGAAGCCGACAGTACCCTTAGATTAAAGAGTTAAACAAATTTTGTCCGAGCTTAGGGATACAAATATTTAACTGATGGTGAGACACCATTTTAAACATTTGAGGTGAATTGATTGGGGCCACTGGATGGCGTAAGAATCTTGGATTTTTCGAGGCTTCTGCCTTTCAACTATGCCACGCTGCTCTTAGCTGATATGGGGGCTGAAGTTCTGAAAATAGAGGAGCCAATTCTGGGAGATTATATGCGTTGGGCTCCCCCCATCCTCAAAAAGGAAAACGCTGTGTTTCTTATGTTGAATAGAAATAAGAAAAGTATGAAGTTGAACCTGAAAACAGAGAAAGGTAGGGAAATAGTGCAGAAACTGGTTGAGAAATATGATGTAGTTTTTGAAACATTTAGACCCGGAGTCATGGAAAAACTAGGTCTAGGCTATAATGAGCTGAAAAAGATTAATCCAAAAATAATATACTGTTCAACTACAGGCTATGGACAGGATGGCCCCTATATTGACAAACCTGGACACGACATAAATTACATAAGTGTAGCGGGAATTCTAGGGGTTACAGGCAGACATACAGGAGCACCAGTAATTCCAGGTATACCAATAGCCGATATGAGTTCAGGTGTTTTTTCTGCTCTAGCAATTGTATCAGCACTGTTAGCCAGAGAGAGAACGGGAAAGGGACAATACATAGATGTGTCAATGACCGACGCAGTGCTAACATTCAACGTCTTACACATCGGAACCTACATATCTGGATATAGTTTAGGTGAAGAGGGAACACTCAGCACACTGGGCGAATCCGCATACTATAATGTCTACGAAACCAAAGACAAAGAGTTCATCGCTTTTGGAAACATTGAGGGGAAGTTTTGGGCAAACTTCTGCAAAATAATTGGTAGAGAGGATTTAATTAGCAAGCAATTTGTATCAAAAAGCGAGGAAAAGAAAATACTATCAGAAGTAAGGGAAATTATGCGCACAAAAACTAGAGACGAGTGGCTAAAACTAATGGAAGGTCAAGATATCTGCGTAACACCCG
Source organism: uncultured archaeon (assembly GCA_964510585.1). GTDB lineage: Archaea > Asgardarchaeota > Jordiarchaeia > Jordiarchaeales > Jordiarchaeaceae > Jordiarchaeum. Next base: position 5,213 of record CAZECW010000195.1, read on the forward strand.
TTTACTCCATTGGGGAAGTAATTCAAGACCCCCAACTCAGACACCGCAAAATGTTCATTGAAGTAGAACACCCAGTTGAAGGCAAAACACTACACGTAGCCTTCCCCCTAAAATTCTCCGAAACCCCAGCCACCATTAGAACACCCGCACCACTATTCGGACAACACACGAACGAAGTACTAAAAGAACTAGGATACAACGAAGAAGAAATAGAGAACCTAGAGAAGGAAGGAGTAATCTAACCACATTTAAACTATTTCCATGATTCAAAATAGAAAAAGAATGTTAAAAATCTATATTTTTTAGCCCTTTGTTAGGTCCACGAATTTGGCGATCTTGTGTGGGACCGGCCTGGGTATCTCTTCTTCCTTTACCCAGTTAATCTCGACATTTACTCCTAGTTCTCTCTCCATCTCCTTTTTCAGTTCTGCCTTCAACTTGTCGGGGTCCTTGGTTACCGCAGGGTCATAGGCTACATTAACCCTCAATCTATCCATAGTAGATGAGTATTTAACTAGGCTGAACATTGCCTTAATGGTTTCAGGATGTTTCTGAAGTATAACCTCCACATCGAATGGGATGAAAGTCCTATCCTTAACCTTTATTCGCCATCCAGTTCTTGCGAGAATACGTCCATAGGAATGCGTTATTCCCCGTTCACATGGTTCGGTGTACAATTCAAGGAAGTCCTCTGTGCTAAATCTAATGTAGGGCAACCCCTTAACCCTCAAATTTGTCGCCACAAGCTCACCCCGCTCACCGGGGGCGACAGTCTCATGCGTATCCGGATCAAGAATCTCTGGAAGACCCATGTCCTCCCAAATATGACCAGTTACATGCTCCCTACATATTTCAACAGGCCAACACCAAGACTCCCCAGCACCTCCAGCATCCATAATTCTTACATTAGGCCAATTCTTTTTGACATTTTCACGAGCCACAGGAGAAAGAGGCTCACCCATAGACACAGCAAACTTCACACATGAGAGAATCTCGCTGGGTTCGTAGCCCAACTGCTTCAAGGCAAGTGGAAGGAAGGAGGCAAAAACCTCTGTTGTAATAGCAGATATGCCCTCAGGCTGATGAATAATCATCCACTTCGCCCACCTGTCCACGAATAGTGGGTGTGGAAAATCGAAGCCAAAAGTTTTAAGTCCCAACCTATAACAAGCATTAACCACAGAAGGCATCACCCAGTGCCAATTGATGGCTGCGCTGAAGACCTTCATCCCTGGTCTGAATCCTCCGTCCCAGAGGTTTCGGCACATTATTTCTGTGCCCAAGTAGATGTCGTTTCTTGTGGCGGCTCCTAGGGTGGGCATTCCGGTGGTGCCTGAGGAAGTCCATAAGTTTATTAGTTCTTCTCTTGGAACGCAGCACAATCCTGAGAATGGGTCTCCAGTTCTTCTCTGTTCTTCTCTTAGGTGGTCTTTGTTGTAGATTGGGATTTTTTGTTTGAAGTCGTCTAGGGTTTTTATGTCTTCGGGTTTTACGTTTGCTTCTTTGTAGAGTTTGTGATGCCACGAGGAGTTTGCATAAACGTAGTTTATTTGTGATTTTATGAATTTGAATTGCAGCTCCTTCAACTCATCCCGAGGCATAGTTTCTATCCTGGGGTTCCATAATTCATGGCTCATCTTTTCCACCTCTATTGTGGTTTTAGCCTGGAGTGTGTGCGTCCACAATCGCAGGGTGACCTATCTATTTTCGCCGTTACGTTAGTTAGGTATCGGATCATAGGGGTTCCTTTTGCGAATAGGTTTGTGATTGCGAGTTTACCTGCTTCACCTTCTCTGACCTTTTCACCTGTTGTTTCGTCTACTATTTCTGCTATGAAGGCGTCCTCCCAAATGTGTAGACCTTTATGTTTATCACAATCCATTGCGTAAAACATATTGTCTTGCACCTCTAGCATGTTGTGCACTTTGGCCTTCCACTTATCACTTATTTCTTTGATTTCCTTCTCGCTAAGAATTCTTTGCTCCTTCAGTATTATGGTTTTGTATCCAATCTCTTCTGGTGATATTTTGTTCTGTTGACACACTGCAGCTAGCTGCCTTAGGTGGCCTGTGTCTGCTATGATTAGTGAGGGTTTGAGGAGCCTTGCAGTGGAGAAGGTTCTTGGGGCTTCTAGTGGAATTATTTCAAGAGTTATTGGAATAATGCCCAGTATTTCACTTACGCTAGGGCTTGTTAGAAGGATCGCAGCCATATATAGGCGGTTGAATGGTTCCCAGGCCCAGCATAGTGATTGAATAGTATCTCCAGAGTAGACTCCAGCCATTATTAGTTTTCTTGCAAGGTGTTGAATTATGGTGTTTCGGTCAGAGTCAGTTATTCCAGTTATTAGAGGATTTTCGGGCATTGGATGCTGATTTGGTCCGTATACCGCTAGGAGTTCGCTTTCTGGAACGCAGAGTCTGCCGGAGTATTCGTCTCTGGTTTCCTTCATTTCTGCTTGTAAGTCCACAGTTTTTGTGAGTGGCAGTTTTTCCAGATCGTCAATGTTTTTTATGTCGTCCAGTTTTACACCTGACTTTTTGTATAGTTTCTGGTAAAAGGGCGCTCTTTGGTAGACATATTTTAGTTGTTTTTTTAGGAGTTCCATTTGCATTTCTTCTAACTGTTCCCTTTCCATAGATTCTATTTGCGGACTCCAAAGCCTACTCAAAAATTTCTCCCTCCAATTTGGTATTGATTCATAAATTTTGTCAATTTAAATGTTTGTATAGAAATTTTAAAACATACAATTCTATATCCGCTGGTTTAGTTACATCGTAAAATAAAAAGTAGGACAGATGGATTCAGCCTAAAAAAGCATTATCTCCCCAACTGTTAAGAAAGGAAAATAAAACCATATATACACCTTCGTGATGTTGTAATGGAAAAAGGTCTAACATCTCAGAATTTAAAAAAGGGTTGATAATAAGGCAATCCCAGTTATCGGGTGGTGAGTGTTTTGGATGTGTTTGAAGCTATTTACACTAGGAGGAGTATGAGATACTTTAAGGAAGGTGAAAAAATTCCGGACTGGAAGCTTGAGCGAATACTTGACGTGGCCCGGTGGGCTCCATCAGGAGAAAACATGCAGTACTGGAAATACATAGTTATCCGCGACCAAGAAGTTAAGAGGTGGATAGCGGACATCTCCGAAGAAACTGCAATAATGGTTATGGGCAGGGATCCATGGAGTGTTACTCAGGACAGGCAATGGTTTATGCCTGAAGAACTGAGACCCTACGCGTTTCAGGGCTTCACCAAGGTATTAAGATATCCAGAGACTGCCGATGTTGTTCTCATTCCTTGTATCACTCCCGCGGATACCGACTATCCCACAGGCATGGGTGAGGCGTCGTATCATCCCTATGTGGGAATTGGTGCAGGGATCCAGAACATTTGGTTGGCAGCCACAGCGCTCGGCGTAGGTTGCGGCTTTAATGCAGTCGCAGTTGCGGATACAAGAAGGAGTGAAGAACTCTTCGACTATCTTGGAATTCCTAGAAGTGTTAAGCCTATTACTGCCCTCTGCCTTGGAGTGCCAGCATTCCTCAGAGCCGCAGCACCTTCAAGATATCCCTTGGAGGGAATAATGTACGAGGAAGTCTGGGGTAATCCCTACCGCAGATTGGATTACCGAGAGAAAAGAACTGAGAGAGTTACTTCGATGGTTTCCAGCACTTAGAGGGGGATTAAAATATTGAGTGAAAATGTTGTTTCTGTGAAGCTTCCCAGAGATATATTTGAGTCTTGGAAGGCTATGGCTGAGAAACATGGCTGGGATGTTTCCAAACTTCTGAGTTTTGTGCTAACCCAGTTCGTCATTCAGGATGGTTCGATATGGAGTGGAACGTGGAAAAGTAAGGGTGTAGACTTGGGTAGGAAGGTAATTATTGAGTGGCCCACCTTTCCTTCCACAATAACTAAAGCCGAGATAATGAACGTAAGGTTTGAGGAGATGAGGTAAATGGCTGAGTGGCGAGGAAAACCTAAGAGAAGTCTGGGTGATTTGTCTCCCTATTGGCATAGGAGTCCTTATCTAGCTAAGTTCTTTGTGCAAGCAGCGATGCCTAAAGTGATGGCAACCCTTCCTTATGAGATGTTTGATAGGCTCATAGAGGCGGTGGAGAGGAAGTTTGGTTCATTTTCGGCCATCACTTTAAATAAGGCAGTAATTGAGGCTTTGGAGAAATGGATAGCTGAGCAAAGATAGGGAGGCCAAAGATGTGTCTGAGCTTAAAAGAAGATTGAAGGAAATGGTTGAAAGAATTAACGAAACGCCAAACCTACTCAACGCCATAAAAGAATGGATAGATGGATACGATGGAAAAACTATAGGTTTCAAAATGCCCAGTGAGGCGCTATATATAGCCTTTGGCAAAGGAGAGGTGAGAATGATTGAGGGTGAACCAGCATCCTTCGACTTGATGCTTCTCTCAGAAGAGGAAAACCTAGTTGACGGAATTTTCAAAGATCCAACTAGGATGAGACAATATCTAAAAGAGGGTATAGTGACAATCTGGGGAAACATGCACGAATTACTGAAATTTGCAGAAATAGTAATTAAAAGTATTCAAATGGGCAAGTAAATTTTTGAAGGAACCGACTACCGTATTTACTAATAATGTATGTACAGAAAAGTAAGAACAAAAATTTTTAAGCAGAAATAAAAAGGGTTTAACAGCCTCTAACCTTAAAACAATATGGTATTCGTTTGATTTTTTACAGGGTGGTTGAATGGGTAAGAAGCGTATATTTAAAGAAGGAATCTTTAAAGAAGGATCTCTGGAAAGCGGCAACCCAATACTGGTGGGAAGCAAATGTAAATCCTGCGGCCAAATCTACTTCCCAAAGAAAAGAGTCTGCCCCAAGTGTATGACTATCGACGAAATGGGGGAGGTGGAACTCAGCCGCAGAGGCAAAATATACTCTTACACAATTGCTCATGTTGGACCCCTCGAATACGCACCCTACGCCTTTGGCTTTGTCGAGTTACCCGAAGGCATAAGTATTTTCACACATTTCACAGACTGCGAGCCCTTCGAAAAAAAGTTGAAAATCGACATGGAAGTAGAACTCACCTCGGGAAAAATTACCACAGACGAGGATGGAACAGAGGTAATCGGCTGGAAGTTTAGACCAGTAAAGGAGGGTTAAGTAAGATATGAGAGATGTTTATGTAATCGGAGTCGGCATGACAAAATTTGGCAACTTCCCCATAAGGCCCGGAGTTAAAGAAATGGGAGAAGAGGCATGCTTCAAGGCCATGAAGGATGCAAACGTATACCCCAAAGACGTTGAAGCAGGTTACTGTGGAGTTGTAGCAGGTGCCGGCGGCGCACAAGGCCCCCTCGCAGGTAACTTAGCTATGAAACAGGTGGGAGTAGCTGGTGTTCCAATAACAAGGTGCGAGAATGGATGCGCCTCGTCCTCCACCGCCTTCAGGGAAGCTTGGATATCAGTAGCAGCGGGTTTATACGATGTGGTTCTAGTTCTGGGAATAGAGAAGATGACTGGGCTTCCCACAAGAGAAATGCTCAAAGCTATGACCCAAGGAAGCGATTTGGAAATTGAGGGATTTATGGGAATGACCTTTCCTGGAGTCTTCGGAATGATAGCAAATAGACACATGAAGGAATATGGCACAACTAGGGAACAAATGGCAATGGTCTCCGTAAAGAATCATCATAACGCCACAATGAACCCCCACGCCCACTATCCCAAAGAAGTATCCCTAGAGAAAGTTCTAAACTCACCAATGATAGCCTACCCCCTAGGACTGCTAGACTGCTGCCCAATATCAGACGGCGCAGCAGCAGCAGTAATAGCAAGCAAAGATGTCGCAAAAAAATTCGCTGACACACCAATCAAAATTTTGGCAGCCACCCAAAAATCTGGAACATTCCTAGAAAAGCTCAACATTACAACTTTTGACATAACGGTAAGAGCTGCAAAAGAAGCCTACAGAATGGCGAAGGTAGAACCAAAAGACATAGATCTTGCAGAGGTTCACGACTGCTTCACTATAGCTGAAATCCTACACAATGAAGACCTAGGATTCTTCAAAAAAGGCGAGGGGGGAAAAGCAGTGGAGGAGGGAGAAACCCAAATAAATGCCAAAGTTTCAATAAATCCCAGCGGAGGACTACTAGCAAAGGGACACCCTGTAGGTGCAACCGGCGTAGCTCAGATCTGCGAGCTGGTTTGGCAATTGCGAGGCGAAGCAGGGACAAGACAGGTAGACGGCGCAGAAATTGGCTTAGCTCACTGTATGGGAAACTTTTCCCACGGAGACGGCGGAACATGCAACGTAACCATTCTGGGAAGATAGGCACATATGCTCGACTTGTTAACTAGGTTCCACCGATTTTAAGTTCCCTTTTGCACCGACCCTTTTTTTAATTCTTTTTCTATCTTATTTTGTGAGCGTTTAGTTATAATTTAGGGATGTAAATTTTTGTTTGTTAGCGTCTCTAAAGCTTTTGTGATGCGGATAGATGAGGGGTGTGCGGTGTTGTTATTTATTTGATTTTTTTGCGTGTTCTATGGATTTTTTTTGCTGGCTTAGTGTCACGTTTCCGCGTATTCCTTTGTTTAGGAGTGTTTCAAGCATTCTTCTTAGGCTGATTCCCGCAAGTTGTGCAGATTCTCCGAGAGTAATCTCCCCATCCCTGTATAGTTTTGCGGCGTATTCTATTAGTCCCTCTCTTAGAAGTTTTCGGATAGCCGTGGATTCTTCTATGTCTTCCCTCTTTGCCGTGTAGGCTATGCCTTTTAAAATTTCTTCGGGTAATCTTATGGTCTTAGTTTTCATTTTCTATGCCTCCTAACTCTTCTATGGCAAGATGGTATTCCTCTTCGGAAATTAGATTTCTCAGTTTTTTAATGATTTCTTTAGTCTTTTCTTTGGTTAGTGCTCCTTTCCAATAAATGTGGAGGATAACCGTGGATGGTGTGAGGTAGGGAATATTAAATGCGTCAAGTATTCTGATGAACATAGAGTCATCGCTAGACACTGCATCGAATTTTCCGGATTTATACAGGCGGAAAGCATCCGCTTCGCCTTTGCCTAAACCAAGATGCTTTATTTCTTCTTCGATTTCTAAGTTCCTAGCGGGCTCCTTTTCTTTAATTCTATTTTTCTTCAGGTTTTCGTCTATTTCAAAAGCATCAGCGAACCCCTCTTTCTTCGCAACAGTAACACACTCCTCCCTGACCTTAGGCGGAATGCATACCTCAACATTGTCCAAAACTATATCTTTAACACCTGCCTTAGTTAGTTTGATTAGGGAGTCTGAGTCCATAACTATTTTCATGTATTCTATTGTAATAATTGTCTTATAAAAGCATTCCCCAAAAACTTGCACCATAAAGAAAAAAATGTTGGAGGATAGCCCCAAAAACCACATTTGTCTTTTAACTTGGTTTTAAAAGTTTTAGGGAAACTCGTGGAGAAAATTTCTTTTTAGCATCATGTGTGGTTTATGTTTCCCCTATCATCTTTTTTGCTAAAATAAGTCTCTCCATATTTTCTTTCTGTATGAGACCTGAAACATTTTCGGAGAACCTCCGTCTCAAACTTTTGGGCAAACCCTCCAAAAAAGCGCACTAAAAACCTTTTATGTCCTTAATTTCATTCGGTGAATATGTATGGGTTAGATACTGACTAATTGATTCTTTGAAGGTCCAATCTTCTAAAATAATGTCCGGAGCACCTAGACTTTTTCCAGAAATTTTTCTATTTCTTCTTCTGCGTTGTCCGCCCTAATGTATATTGGTACGTTTGCTAGTCCTGTGGCTATGTAGCTTGAGAGGAGCCAGTCTCCGGGTGTGAATTCCAAGGTTTTTTCTAGTATGTTTTTGTCTATCATGAAGGTGTTGCTTATTAGTCCTCGGTCGTAGGGTCGGGGTAGTGTGCTTACGAAGTAGGTGTGTAGTTGTTGTAGGGCGCTTGTGTTGAGGTGTGCTATTCTTTGGGTTGCTATGCATCCTCCTAGTCCGTATTTTCTTCCTTGTCTTAGTAGTCTTTCGACTTCTGTTGAGCATTGTCTGTCTATTCCTGAAACGTTTGCGGGGTTTGCTACGAATTCTTGTGCTTCGTCCCAGACGAAGAGTATGTAGGGTTTTACTTTGAATTCTCTTTTTCTTTGGGCGAGTATGTTTTGGGTTAAGTCTATGACAATTTGTTTTATGGTTGGAGGGTCGCTTATAGTGATGCTGATTAGTCGGGTTTCCCCTTCTACTAATTCTTGTATGTCTTCTGTGGTTAGTCCACCGCTTGTGTCGATTTCTGTTTCGAGGAAGTATCGTGTCATGCGTTGCCTTGTTTCGAACCAGCCGTATAGACCGCTTTTTTCGTGTATTTTGTAGGATGTAACTATGCTTGGTGCTGCAGCTACCAGCTTGTTTACGAATTCTCGGTCTATTTCGTCGGTTTCAATGTAGCCCTTTTCAATCATGTATTTTGCCGTTAGTATTTCTACTTCATTTAGTGCTTCAACATAGTTTAGTCTATTTTGGTTTTCTGATTTTAGTAGGGCTATGCTGTCTAGAAATTCCCTGAAGGTGGGGATTCTCATCAATTCCTGCACATAGTGGGTTACCTTGTTTTGTGAAAATATTTTCTCCATTCCTTTAATTACTCGGGGATCGTCTTCGAACAGTTTAGGTTTAACAATTGAGTTGTAGAATTCTCTCGCATTCCCAGCTTTATGTTCAAGAATGATTTTTGAGGGTATCCTCTTGTCTGCGAATAAGTCCATCAGGAGGAAGGGGTATTCGCAGGATATGTCAAAAATCACCACTTTAGTGTCTGGAGTGTGTATGAGGAGCCTTCTTAGAATGTTGGAGAGCATGTTACTTTTCCCCCCACCTGTGAAGGCGAATATGCCGAAGTGGTATCTCACTAGGGAGTCATAGTCAACATATATTGGAATGTTTTCAGCTGAAGCTTCAAACATCTTAATTGTCCCAAGCCTTGGATCCTTCCAGGGATTACTGCTTGTTTCCTCAGAACTGAAACCCATTTTCTCCAACACTTTGCGGTTGTACATGTCCTTAATCATTTCCTTGTTGAGAATGTAAACTCTCTCCCCAACCACGGGATAGGAGAAGCCCCTCTCATAGCCAAATACGTGGTTCTCACCCGTCACCAAGTCGTAATTTATGGGGATTGCCGATATCTGAATAATCATGGTGGATTTGTCGCTTGTCTCCCAGTCGCCAACCGATTGTTCAATGACTTCAAACTGCAGAGGATAATATTGGTAATCCTTTAAACCCCTCAAGCCAAAATGTTCGGGCCAAAAACGCAGAATCTCCATTAGTGTGTACCTGTTTTTGCCAGCCTCTTTAGTTTTGAAGTTCCTCACAGCCAGAAGCATTCCCGAGTCAATGAGCCTCATAAGTTCCCGGTCGTACTCCGCGAGAACCCTGCAGGTGTAGGGGGAAGATGTTCCAAATTCTTCGCTTGAGGTTTCGCTGGTTGCAACAACTCTTCCCAGTCGGGCCTTGAATTTTCCATCGAAATCTGTAAAATAAATTTTAAGCTCCTCTTCTGAGCCGCTCAAACTCACCCCTCCGTTCACGGAAGCTTGTCATATAGTAAACAAACTTCTTTAAATCCTTATTTGTCATAATCCAATCCTTCGTGGTGTCAATCAGGTTTTTAAAAAGGCTGTAGTTCCACTTCGCCACATTATCCGCAATAAATAGCGGTTTATTATGTCCGAAAATCTCGGGAATGGTGGAACTGGTGGTGGCAGCCAAGGTCACAAGGATGAGGTTTTGAAGCTCATTCCTGATTTTCTCATTTTTTAGTATGAAGACATTTACGGGTTCTTCTCCCACATAAATCTGGTGGAAACTTTCAATGTTTTCCTCCCTCATATCATATTCTGCATAGGCGAGGCGATCTATGAGTAGGACGTTGCTTCTCACCTTCGGGTCGTGCTCCGCAGCCTGCAGTTGAACATAGGTTTTAAGAAACAATCTCTCCATGGTAATCTTGTTTTTCCTTGCGCCCCTCACAAACCTAGGGCCCCTATCCTGATCTGGCACAATTGTGGTGAATGCTGAGTCATACTCAATCAGGCTCCAGGGAGGATGCAGTGTATCACAGCAGTTAAAGGAGAAGTGTTGGAGAAGCATTCGGTCAGTGTTGGGAAGCTTTGAGAATAATTCAGGAGAAACCGTGCATCCGAAAATGTTGCAGTTAGAGCATACTGGAATGAAATGGTTCTTAAAATCGCTTGCCGCAGTGTCCTTTGTGATTCCCAAAAGGAGAACTCTGCGTTTCCAGCACTCCTCAATGAGCATATAGAAGCAGAAAAGTGTGAGAAAAGCAATATCCAACGTAGACAGGTACTGGGATGAACCGTCCTCACGTTCAATAATCATCCTAATTCCCGATGCCGGCTCCTCCATTTCCTCCCGAAAAATACGTTCACCCAAAGTTCTAACCATTTTTGAAATTCTATCCCAAGAGTTCCTATAACGGGGATTCAGGCGATACTTGGAATGGCTCTTGAGAATTATTTCCTCCCGAACCAAACTGTTAAGATAGCGGCCAACCCTATCCTCTCGAACCGAATCATTAATTCCCAACTCTTCGCAAATCTGCTTCAGTGTTAGTGGAGAATCCTTCCTCTCTAAGAGGAGAATGATGCTGTGCCTCAAAAAGTCGCCTCTAGCGGGAGGGAGATTTAATTCGGGATTTGAGACGTGGTAGCGACCAATGAATAGATCATTTTTATCTATGGGTTCACCGTCCACCTTGAATCCCAGAATAGCACACTTCTTATCCCAGTAAGCTTTCTTTGAGGTTTCCTTAGCGATGGCACGCTGGGTGCCCGAGAGTGATCGATCTAGGAAAAGAATCTTGACGGGGGCATTTGGATCAGTCACAAGAAGGTAAGCCAGATAGTACTCGGCGAAGGTCATAATCCAGTCCGCAATCTGAGAATTATCCGCAATTTCCTGTTCAGACAAGGGCTGAGTTAATAAGCCCTCCGGGTCGTCGCCCTCACTGAAAAAAGTCTGGTCAATTTCGGGAACCTCATTAATATAAACGGGGACACAGCTTGAAATTCCCCTTCCCTCTTCTATATGCTTAGTGTAGTAATCCACTGTAGGTTTAGCATTTTCGTGGAAATGGATTTCTCCACTGGCAGCATAGGCACCACCAAAAAAGAGAATAAAGTCGAAAAGCCTCCTCGAATACTCAGTACCATCTACAGCCGCAAACCTAACCCGGTCAGAGCCAAAAAAGTCAACAGCGGTATGGTAAGCTCTTTCAAAATTTAAATCAGTAACCAAAAGTTTAGAGATAAAAGAGTTTAACTCGTCAATCTGGGAGAACCGATTCTTATAATCCGTCAGCTGCCGCTCAACACCCTTCAACAAAATATTGCTTATCCTACTAATCTGAGAACTCAGGAAAGATTTTCCCACTACAATCACCCAAAACCAACAAAACATACTATCCTGCTAATAGTAGACCAATCTCCAAGAGCGCCTGATCCCCAAATGCCAACTGTCATAATAGTAGTAATATTCTACCCAATTTAAATGTATCATAAACCTCCGCCAGAAAAGACTCTTCAGGAACTTATAGTTTCCAAATTTAATGGTGATACTCGTGGAATAACTCTATTTTGTAAAAGGCAAGTCTTTCTAATAATTACTGACCTTTTAAGTATTGATTCTAGCTTTTTTAATATGAATATATCCTATTTAATATACTACTTTTTACAATTATTGAACGCCACCCCTGACTATCCATATGTATACATAAGTTAACATAATTTTCATATAATTCCATATGTATCTTTTGGAAAACCTTATTATACCATAAGTAAAATTGGCTAGTCGCCAAAAAATTTGAAAAATGTTGAGTTGAGGAATGAAAAAGTTGTCTTCGATGCTTAGTGGTAAAGGAATAGCAATAATCCTAATTGCACTATTGGCAGGAGTAGGCGTAGGCACCTTCATTATTTCTCCAGTTGTGACCAGTGGCCAACAACAGCAACAAAACCTAGTTTTGATTTATACTTTTGGTCAAGCATCAGGCTCACTATATATTCCCGGGTCAACAACAGTGCTCCCAATAACAGTTGAGATGGCCCCCGCCTTCACAGCACGGAATCCATTCATAACAATTCAAGCAGCGGGAGGAGGCTCAGGTGCAGGATACAGTGCCATAATTAACCAACAAACAGACATTGCAGCAGCTTCAAGAGAACCCAAGACTTCAGAAATTTCAAGTGCCACAGCAGCTGGTGTAAAACTCATAACATGGATTATTGGCGCAGACGCAATAGTTGTAATATATAACAGTCAGGGACTGGGAGTGGGTGAAGTGAACTTAACCAGAGCACAGGTAGGCGAGATATTTAATGCCTCAGCAAAAGGAACCGGGCCGGTCTATTGGGATCAATATGTGCCAGGGGCTCCTCATCAACCCATTACCGTCTTCATCAGGGAGGATGGTTCCGGTACAAGAGGAGATTTTGAGAGCGATTTCCAAGTGGATAAAACTGGTACATGGCCTGGGGTCACCAAAGTAACTTCAAATGGTCTAATGATTTCCAGTGTTAAAAGTCAGCAGTATTCTATGGGATACGTCGCCCTATCCTATTACACAGCGGAAAAGGCAAACCCCTCCTCACCAATTGGAGGAGTAAACGTTGCCTACAATTCTTCCTATAGCTATGAAACTCCAGACATTAATGGTGTTATATCATGGGCAAAGGCAAAAATCACCAATCCAGGCGTGTACACTGGTGGCTATTTTGCTTGCAGATGGTTGTACTACATAACTGACGGTTTCCCGGAGCCGGGGTCTCTAATTGACAGATACTTGGGATTCGTTTACAGCAGCGCCGGTCAAGCCATAATTGACAGTGTAGGATACGTGAGCGTAGAGAGAGCAGGTCTAACTTTGGGGCTGCCCTACTGGTACTACTCCACACCCATAGTATGGAACTAAATCTCTCATTCTCCACTCTCTTCCATTTTTTTGAGGCGGTGGAAATGTGGTTCAAGGTTAGAAATAGAGGGAAGAGTTCTAGAATTGGTTCTGGAGGTGGCGAAGCATTGGAAACTTTTGAATATATTTTTACTGCTGAGGATTTCAAAAAATTTGGATTAAAGATTATTGGATATTTTAGGAGGGCTTTTTCGCCTGAGGGTTTAACTGCACTCTGTGCTTTTTCTAGTTTGGTGATTACTGGTCTCATATTTCTCTTTCTTTTTAGGGAAGCTATTCCCATTTTTCAAAAGATGAGCTATGGTACCAGTATGTTACACCTCTTGTATGTTTTGAATACTGATTTTGGATATGTTATTGATAGGTATGGTTTAGTGTTGTTTAGTGGTGGTAACCCTTTTGCGGGTTTTTTGAATTTTGTTTCGGGAGGCATTTGGGCTCCTAATGCTTATGAGTTTGGAATTCTGCCTCTTATTATAGGTACTTTGATTGTGGTGGGGGGAGCGGTTGTTATCGCGCTTCCAATTGGGGTTTTGTCTGCGGTGCACTTAGCGGAGTACTGCTCTCTAAGGGTTAAAAATGTGCTTAAACCTATAATCGAGCTTCTGGCTGGAATACCTTCAGTTGTTTTTGGGCTGATCGGTCTCACTCTTGTGGTGCCTTTAATACAAAAAATTTTCAACTTGGATAATGGGCGAACTGCTTTGTCTGCGGCAATAGTTCTTGCCATTATGATTCTTCCCACCATAATTAGTATTAGTGAGGATGCCATTTCCGCGGTTCCACGGGAATTTAAAGAGGCTTCATTCGCCTTGGGGGCTACACATTTCCAAACTGTTCGTAAAGTGATACTTCCGGCTGCCTCGGCAGGTATCGCCGCCGCTGTGGTTCTAGCAGTTGCCCGCGCCATAGGGGAAACAATGGCGGTTTTGATGATCGCCGGTAACTCGGCTTTCACCATGTTGTACCCTAATTATTTTCCTCTCCTTCCAGTTCTGGATAAATTTGGTTTCTACTTAAAGGAGCTGTTTTTGGATCCAGTTATGCCAATGACTGCCACTATAGCTGCGGAAATCGGTGAGACCTCCTGGGGGAGCACCCATTACCAAGCACTCCTGGCAATTGGATTTGTCCTATTCATAATCACTTACATTATCAACAGCATTGCTGAAATCACAATTTTGAGATTTTCTAAAAAGGTGAAAAGGAGATTCTAAAATGGAGAAAGTGAGGAAAGAACTAAAAGGTATACCAATAGGAGAAGCTAAAATCAGAAAAATACTGGGAGACGTATTAATAGGCATACCAACCTTTCTAGCCATAGTAGCCTTCTTCACAATATTAGTAACAGTGGTTTTCTACGGTTGGCCAACACTCACCTTCAATTTTCCAAGCTTCCTAACAAGCAATCCCATACCCAACACTGATCTGAGAGTGGGGGGAATAGCACCCATGATTTTTGGAACCTTCGCCCTAGTTGTGGGAGCTATGATAATAGCAATTCCCTTGGGGGTCTTGTCATCTATTTACATGTCGGAGTACTTGGTCCAAGGAAAAGTAAAATCCTTCATAAACCAGGTAGTCAACAACTTGGCTGGAGTCCCCTCAATAGTTTTTGGACTATTCGGCCTATCCTTCCTATTACGCTACCTAAACATCGCAGACGGAGGTCCAAGTCTGGTTTCGGGCTGGATTGTACTGGGATTCATGGCTCTCCCAATAATAATAAAATCCACTAACAACGCATTGGAAGCCGTACCCAGAGAATTCAGAGAAGCCAGCCAAGCACTGGGAGCAACCAAATGGCAAACAATCACCACGGTAACCCTGCCCCTAGCCTCGCCCGGAATCTCCACGGGAACCATACTTGGAATAGGACGCATAGTTGGAGAAACCGCAGCCATACTATTCATAGCCGTAGTCATCTCCCAATCAAACTACTATCCCGCAACAATATATGATCCAGTTATGGCCCTAACCTACCACATATACTACATGGCAGTTGAAAGCCCCTACGCATCACAAACCCTAGGTATCCAACACGCAACCGCCCTCGTACTTATGGCACTCGTACTCCTACTAAGCGCAGCAGCCATATATATAAGATACAGAGCCCAGCGAAGAAAAAAAGGATGGTAAAAAGCGTTCTCAGAGCTTTAGAGGACAAGAAATAGAAAAAGTTTAGTCATACTGACATTACGGAAGGAATAAGGGAGGGAAAATAGCCGAAATTCTCACGATTATCTAATTGATAATGATGACATCCACATTTTTAGGTTTTTATTGTAACAGATAAGTCAACTTTTTATCTGATAGGTTTTTCGAAGGTATTCTTCATTGGATTAATATGATTTGTTTCTTTTTGTTGTCTTGAAATTTTAGGAGAGGTTTTTATACTTCATAATGTAATTTTTAACCAGTTTAAACTACAGGAGTTGCCTGGCTGAAGGCCGGATTAATTTTTAGGGTTTAAGTGATGTTTATTTCATCCGTTTTATGGTGGTGCATTTTTGATGGGTGTAATTGAGAAGGTTGGAGATGTTTTGAAGAAAGACTGCAATGTTGTTTTCGCCTATGTTTACGGCTCCTATGCCAGAGGGACGGCTGGCAGATTCAGCGACTTGGATATTGCTGTTTTTCTGCGTGAGAGTGGACATGAGAGGTACATGGATTTGCTATCAGAGTTGCCAGTAGATATAGGTGTGGAGGTTGATGTTAGAGTTTTGAATGATGCTCCACCCATCTTCAGATATAATGTTATTAGGGAAGGAAAATTGTTGTTTGTTAAGGATAAGGTGGTTCACGAAGAGTTTGTTTACAGCACCCTAGTATCGGCGCTGGAATTGAGAGAGACTCTTGGCAGCATGAGGAAGGAGAGATTGAGGAGGGTTCTTGATGCTTTTTGAGACGGTTAGCAGTGCCATTAAGGTTTTAGAAGATCTAAAGATGAGGAGTGTAAAGGAAGTAGAAGAAGACTCAACCTTGCTTGGAGGAGTTCTATGGCACCTCTACCTTGCAGTGCAAGGCTGCATAGACATAGCCCTCAAAACCATCTCGAAACTATCTCTTAGAACGCCGGAAAGTTATGCGGATGCATTTATGGTTCTCAATGAAGAGAAGCTGATACCAGAAGAGTTGGCCAAGAAACTTGTTGCCATGGCACGTTTCAGACATGTTTTAGCACATGTGTACACAAAGATTGATTTAGACCGAGTATACGCCATATTGCATAACAACCTAGCGGACATAAAAGAGTTCTTGAAAGTTTTAGCCATAAAACTCCAAGAAAAGAAAATAGATGTAAGCGAAATCTAGCCATGTGTTTATGTTTTAGGGTTTTTGTTTTTTCCACCATCTATAAATTGCTTTGCAAATCTTTAGAGTGTATTCAGCGTTTACTATTCCTTCTTCTGCGTCCTTTCTTGTGTATAGTTGTTCTGGAGGCTTAAGTGTAGCTTCGTCTCCGTAAAATGCGGGGCCACGTTTTAGAACCAAGTTCAGGCTTATTCGCTTTATTTCGGGTAACACGTTCAGGATTTCCTGTGGGGGATTCAAGTTTTTGAGTGCTGCTTCAAAAAATTCTCCTACCTCATGTTTCTTTGGGTAGTCCAGTCCAAGCAACCTTAGGGTGGCTTTCAAGGCTAGCTCCACAGATTCTTGAGCTCTTCTCACGGCTCTGTGGTGGAGCCCCTGTTTTAACGCGTTTTTAGCCTCTCGTAAAGTGTACTCGCTATCCCTGAAGTAAGCTTTAGACATTTCTTCGGTGTTCATATTTCTAGAATCTCTCCCCTTTTAATTGTAGGTTTAAGAATCCAGTACCAGGTGCCATCCGGGAGGTAAACTTTTTTAGAGCCTAGTTCTCGAAGGCTTTTCTCCAACTTTTTTAGCACGTTTTCCATAAAGCCGTTTCTGTCAAGTATTAGGACTCCATCTTCAATCATGTCGAGGTAGATTGGACGGTTTTTCTCTGCTTCTTCTGGGCGTAGAGGGTGGAACTGTATCCAAGTATGCCCCCCCGGAGGTTTCTTCTCCTCATCCCATAGTTGAAGTATGATATCTACAAGTTTGTCTGTTCTACACATGGATTTCTCAAATTCTTCACATACTAAGAGAACGTCTATGTCGCTACCTTCCTTTGCTTTCCCACGGGCCACGGAACCGAAAATAACAATTGAAACAAGTTTCTCCCCAAACCTCGCAATCAAAAGCTCGGAGAGTCTCCGAACTATCCATCGATACTCCTCTTGGGGAATGGCCTCAATCCCATATTTCAACCAAAACCACCTATAATATCCGAAAAACTTGGCTCTAAAAAACTTGTCGACATCACAATATAACAAAAGGATCCCTGAATTCTATTTTGGATATTGGGTGTGGGCAGAGCCTGGGTTAGTGTGAAATATTTTGGGTTGCTATTACCTTTGCGATTATTGGTGGGTTTTTATGTTACTTGGAGGTGGTCTAGTGACGAGTTTCTCTATGTCTTCTAAGTCGTATGCGGAGTGGTTTGTGTTTTGGAGTTGGCCTTTGTCTTGTATCTTTTTGGCAATTAGGATGTAGTGTTTCTTTTTTGTGGATTCTATTTTTTCGGCTTTAGCCTCTAGCTTCTCTAGGATTAACCCTGCTTCTTTTTGTGATAGGTTTGACCAGCTAACTTCTGCCGTGATTAATTTGTTGTTGCTGGCTACTATGTCTATTTCTGTTTCTTTGTGCCACCATCTGCCCACCTCAAGAAGTGGCTTTTTGATGAGGCTTCTGAGAATGTATTTTCTGCAAATATTTTCGAAAGCTTCTCCGAGGTAGTTGTTAAACTCTTTTTTGAACTTGGGCATGAATGATTTTAGATCTCCGCTTTCAAGAATTCCTCTATTGGGGTATACAAAGCGGAACCAGAACCTGAAATAGTTGTCTGTTATGGTGTATCTTCCTTTTTTTATTCTTGTTTTAGCTTTTATGCTGGAGAACGTGGGTAGTTCTCTCTCTACTATGTTTAGATTCTGGAGGACTGATAGGTATTTTGATACCAAGCTTTTATCCAGCTCTGTTTCGTTCACTATTTCACCAAAGGATTCCTTTCCTGCTGCTATGGCTCTCAGGATGGTGAAGTAGTTCGCGGGTTTCCTCAACTCTTGCTTTAGGAGAATTTCAGCCTCCTCGTAAAGATAGCCTCCCTTGGAAAAAATGTTCTCAACAAGGTTTTCTTCAAATGTTTTCTTAGAGTCAAAGCTTGCGAGGTAGCTTGGCACACCTCCAACCACACTGTAAACCTTAACTAGATCCTCAGTGTCATAATTCGGAAAAAATTCACCCACACTAAAGAAGCCCATTTCACGAAGCATCCATTGACCGGTTCTCCTACCGTAAAGGGGACTCCTATAGCCCAGAACTTCTGTTTCCATCATTCCAATACTTGAACCACACAGAACCAGAAACACATCCCTACGTTTTGACAAAAAGGTATCCCACAATCTCTGGAATATGGAAACCACAGGCTTATAACCCTCAATGAGAACCGGAAACTCGTCAATAATCAAAACAAGCCTCTCAGGCCCCTTACGCTGAAAAAACTCCCTGAACAGGGTCTCAAAATCTCTTATGTCAGCAAGCCTGAATAGTTCATCCCCCAAGTAGCCAGCAAAAAGCATTTTCAGATCTCTAACAGAATCCAAAAGCGGCTTCTCGGTGGCCAAAAAGTATATGTGAGGCTTGTTTTGAGCGAAACGCAGAAGAAGAGCTGTTTTTCCTATCCTTCTCCTTCCATAAATCACAAGAAGCTCCGGCTCACCTGAAGCGTATCTCTCCTCCAGAAATTTTAGTTCCCTATCCCTATCAACAAAAAGTTGAAACATGAGTATAATACTCAAGTTTCAACAAATAAACCTTTCCAAAACTAAACCAACAGCTCTAACACTTGTTTTTCACTACCCATCAATAGTTAAACATCTATCCTTTTCATACTGCTCGTTGCCCACAACCTTACGGCCGGAAAAAAGCTGAGAGTTAAATAATGTATATTCGTGATATGCAGTATGGTTCGTAGAGTGGTTCCAGTCGGTCGTAGTCCCAGAGATAGTTTGTGAACATGCCCAAGTACTGGCAGACAGTTGCTACTGGCACACACCTCAGCCTGCCGTCCGGTCGTTTCAAAAGGTTTTCATTGTATGCTTTGAGGCAGCCGTCTCTGTAGGGACATTTTGGGAATACAATGTCTACACTTCCATCGTTATTTTTCTTGTACCCCACTTCTGAGGGACAAAATTTTATGGCCGTAGCAGCATCCCGAATATTCCTCAAAAGCTGGTCGATTTCGAACTCTTGCTCTTCGCCCTCGGTGGTTCTATCAATTTTTAAACCTTTGGCAAAGGATCTTGCCTCAATGGTCGTGCCTGCTCCGGTCTGTCCCTGAAACTCGTTTTCAGTTTTGGGTTGAGAATAGGGTATCGCTGCATAGGGAGTAGGATATTTGTCAGAAATAGACACCAAATATTCCAGTAGCTGATCCAATGTTTTAATGTCTTCAGGTGGAGGTTCACTGATTTTTTGAGATATGAACTCTAGTGTACACCTCACGAATTTTTCTGTGAATACCGGCCCGTATATTTTCGCCTCTTCCTCTATTCCTCTTAGTAGAAACTCTGTAGAGGTGCGAACGTCAGGCAAGTCATAAGGGGCCTTCTCAAACATTGTAAAATCAGACAAGTCAGGCGTTTCAACGATTTCCCTTTTTTGAATAATATATTTTTCATTGCTGCATGAGTTGTCCATTATCAACCAACTCTCCTATGAATGCTTCAATCACCATTCTACACATTCTCTCAAAATTACTCAGATAAACATGAGTCGAATACCATTCCCACCAATCCCTCCGCTCATCGACCCCATTTTTGCTGGCTTCTAGTTCAAGGTCTTTAAACTCCACCTCAACCTCCCCGCACCGTTCAGCTCCATAGTTACCCACACACACCATTATTCGCTCAGGAGCCACAATAACCCCTGAAGGATCCAATGCAATCATCCCAATTCCTTCGACCTCTAGGGTAAAACTTTCCGCCCCTTCTACCATCTCCAACGCCAAATCCAAATTATTGCGAGGCACCCTACGTGAGGTGTACTCTTCTCCCCCCTTTCCAAAAAATATTTGGAAAGAGACCCTTTCAACCTTGTAGAGCAAAGCCTTTGCCATACTCCTTAATGCACCTACAAGGATTTTGGGGGAAGCCTGTGGGAAACATAACCAAAACCTGTACATATCAATCAATAATTTTCTACTTTTACAATTAATAAACTCCCCTAATGGCACAATCCCCATTCTGTACCATAGAGTCTAAGATTTATTATGTGGATTTTTTTCATTTTTCTGTTAATTGTTAATTTTGAACCTTCTCCCCCAGCTAGATCTGTTTTTTTAATCCGCATCTTTTGGGAAGCCCCACTTATTTAACCTCCAAAAAAACAGTTTGAAGGAATATTTCCCTTCCAATGTCGCCGCGAAAAGTCAAACAAAAAATATACAAAGAACAAAACCCCATTCGGGGAAATTATCGATAGATTGGACTGCTTACTTTTTTGGAAAATGTGAATCAAAGATTCTGATTTTAACTAATTCAGGTTAAAAACTGAGAGTTTGGTGTAACCACAAGTGCAATCCGCCCATAAGGCAACCTTCAACTTCTAAAATAGAAGACTAATCAGCTATTGGTAATTTATATTGAATTAGATTTTTAATAGTACTTGTTTTATTTTGGGGACGCTGCCCATTAAATAGGTTATGATTCACAAAAAAAAGGTGGAAGCATCACCAAGAAGTTTCTGTGTTCAGGTAGTGCTAAATAAAGACCCAAAAAAGGCTAATTACAAAACCTTGGCGAGAAAGCCCCCGACTTTAGTCGTGGGGATGAATCGCCAGAAAGTTTATTTGAAAGTATGGTATATAAATAGTTGTTGGTAGCTGAAGGGTTTGGCTTGGGCTTAAGAGGCTAAACAAGACGCAG
>CAZECW010000196.1:0-55684 GCA_964510585.1 uncultured archaeon
AACCAAAAGCAAGGAGGAGTATAGAAGGGCGGAGGCAGTCCTCTACAAGGCGGAGGGACTCTCCTACAGAGCCATCGCAAAGAAGATGAACGCAGCATACCTCTCCGTCTACAAGTGGATCCAGAGATACAAGGAGGGAGGGGTAAACGCCCTCCGCACCAAAACCCGCCCAGGAAAAAAGCCCAGAATAACCCCCGAACAGAGGAAAGCCATAGTTCAAACCGCCCTCCAAAGCCCCCAGGCCTTCGGCTACCCCAAAAACGAGTGGAGCGTAAGACTCCTTGCGAAACACCTCACCCAGGAGATGGGAATCCACATAAGCAAGACCCACGTGTGGGAAATCCTCCACGAGCTAGGCATAGCCTACAAGAGAGCTAAAGCTGTGGTTGAGAGCCCCGACCCCGAATACCCGGAGAAAGCCCGCCGGGCGGAGGACTAAAAGAAAATCGCCCCCCCACCCCTTAAAAAAGGGGTTGCAGTAGCCTTCAAGGACGAGAAGCGGCTGGAACCCAAACACAATAATAGGGTCTGGGTGGACGCCCCGAGGAAAGCAAAGGAGGATTCCCACGCCAGGCGTTAATCAGAGGATAAACACCTTCACAAACCCTGCTCTGGCCCTCCGGGAAGAAGCTCCACCATATCCGCAGGAGGAGGAGAAGCCGAGAATTCAAAGAGCACCTACAACAGCTGCTAAGGTACATAAAGAAGCACAGACTATCTATAAGAGGATCATCCTCATCATGGACAATGCAACCATCCACCGCAGCCGGGAAACCAGACAGTTCCTTGAGAAACACGCGGAGAAAATAATTCCCCTCTTCTATCTGCCGAAGTACGCACCGCGGTTCAACGAGGTTGAAGGCCAGGTGAACAGACACATCGCACGCAGCGTGCGCACAAACCACAACTATAAGTATTGAAGACCTAGAGAAAGCGGCACTGTTAACCCAATGGTACCTGTTGTGTGCTGTACATTTTTCGTCTCAAACGCCCTTCTTCCTGGACGTATTTTTCAAATTGCTTCACTGGTGGAACAACTGTGAGCAGGCTCCCATCAAGGGGCTTAAGGACACTTTCCAAATTGCACACAATAGGTAACTCCTAGTTAATTGTGCAAAGAAAGCAACAAGAAAATATACAAGCTCAAATAGATATCACAAATAATCGGACGTATACTCGTTAGTTGCAGATATAAAATCTTGGGATATGTTTAATTTGCCTTTCTGCTTATTGATAATTGTAACTTATTGTTTTTTTAGTGGATTACGGTATTTATTTCCTCCGCAGGAAGATAAGGCGATTGGTGATGCCCACAAAAAACGTCGAAAATTTAGACAGACTGCCCGAGCTTCTAAGCTCGATTAGCAAAATAATCAATGATTTGACCGAAGCTTTTAGTATAATATTGGGTGAGATTAATAATCGGCTTAAAGATATAGAGACTAAACACTTGGAGCTTGAGGCGCACGTGAAAAAAGAGGATTCAAACTTAAAAGATAATCTTAAAAAATTAAAAGAGGAGCAGGAGAACTTAAATAACAAAATGGAACAAGGCGCAGCGAGTTTCCAAGCATCAATTAGAAATCTTACTGATGTCCAGACAAGCATTCAATCAAATCTAAACTCTCTTGAAATTTCCATTCAAAAAATGGATAGAAAATATGAGGATGTAAATAGACTGATGGAAAAACGCTTAATGGAAATTGTGGAGAATATTTCAAACGTTGTTCACCCAGTTGAGATCTGGAATAAGGAGATGAGCGTTATTAAGGCTGAAGTAGCCAGGCTGTCTCGTGAAATAGAAAAAAAGATTATCCGGTGATTAGTAAATGCTTGAGTTTGAGGATGTCGAATCAAAAACAATTTTTCGTTTTTACATTGTGGACGCCCATCACCACTTGGGTGCGGATATCGATGGTCACAGTAATAGAAACCCAGTTGCACCAGGAGGGACCTTCGACTTCTACGTTAAAGTGGGAAAGAAACTCTCAAAGTTATTTTCCGATAAACCCCATATTTTCAGATACAGCCCACATGGTTTTTTAAATGAATTTATTAGAAATAATAAGAAATGGAAGGACACCCTAAATGGGTCTTGGGCTGTAGACCAAGTTGTTGTGTTCCCTTTTAACGATGAATTCAAATGGAGGGAGGGGGACGAAGGCAAGGCGATTTACTGGCGTTCCAATGACAACATCGGAAGATGGGTTACCCGTGCCCCTTACTCTTTAAGATTAATTGGCTTTGGGAGAGTAGTTCCCACCCAGAGAGAACTAGCTATAAGTGAGCTACACAGAGCTGTAGAACAATTAGGTCTGAGAGGATTGAAACTACATCCCAGATCCGACGGTTGGAGTAGCGATATTGCATCCCCAGAAGTGAAAAATGTTCTCGTTGAAGCGGCAAAACTTAACATTCCAGTTCTCTTTGACACACGGGGATTTGGTCAAGTGATGGATATACTCGAAGTAACAAAAATGGCTAGAAGCGAACTCCAATCCCAAAATAAGGCTTTGGTGGAGAACCTAAAGGTAATTATAGCCCACATTGGATTCCACCTGGGACAAAATGAACTATTCGACGTGTTGAGTCACCCCAACATTTATGGTGATACCTCTGGGGTTCACGACACCGGAATCCCTAGATTATTCGAGGAGGCCGTGCAATTATTACAGCCCAATCTTGGAAAGTATAGAAGCTGGTCAGAAAAAATAATTTTTGGAACAGATTACAACTATTTCGACGTGCCACACGCGGTGCAGTTCATTTCCTTCGTGTTGGGTAATGATTTTCCAGGCACTCCTGAAGACGCTCAACGCATACTCGGTTCTAACCTTTTGAAACTGGTTCCCCCCTTTAATAGGGAAACAAAGTCAACCTTCAGGAAAGTACATGTACCCTTCGAATTGGCGGAATTAACCGAAAAAACTTTAGCGAAACAAATTGCCGATCTGGTGAGTAGTGAAACATATGATCTTTCAAGCATTGATTTCTTCATAGATCCGCATCCTAAATTTCAAGTTAGACCCCAAGACTTCAAGATAACCATTTCCCGAAGAGAAAATGAGAGCTGTGAAGACATAAATCTTATAGTACTCTCCATGCTTGATATATTAACTATAGCAAGATTAGACAACACACTGATGAACTCGTCACCCATAAAAAACAGAATACTTAGATATGATGATGCTGCCTCCCGCAGAAGCTTTTACAAAAAGCTATGGCCGAGCCACCTAGAAAACAATCCCCAGGAAATGCACGACTTCATAAAATCGATTACTGAAATTGAGAGTTCAAAACAATAAATTTCAAAAAATAAGTAAAAATCTCCTTTAATAAATTTAAGTTTGTTTACACCACAAAAGAATTTAAGCTTTGAATCGAACCTTATCATAGGAAAAACCCGAAATTAAAGGGGGTCCTCTAAAAAAATAGGGAGGAAAGCCAAAAAATGTCTGAAAAAGATGAAGAATCGGAAAATTTGGATGAACCCGAAGAGGGTGATTTCAAAAAGTTGGAAAAACTTCCAAAGAAGGAAGATGTTTCAGGAGAACCTGCTGGAAAGCCCATAGAAGAAATCGTGGAAAAAATAGATACACTAACCGAAGAGGCGGAAAAAGCCGCCGAGAAGGAAGAAGAAATAGTGGAAGAACCAAAAGAAGCGCCAGAAGCCCCCGGAGTGAAACTCAAAATCACAACTCAAGAAGGGTTAGGCGGATATGTTCTAATAAATGAAGGCGATGCTCAAAAACTTAATGCTATGGAGGGGTCAGTCATAGAATTCGAAGACCCCCTTTCTGGAACTTGGGGTGTAGCTCTGGCCCGCCCCGACTATGACACCCCCGCTGGTGATATTGTGATGGAGCCTTCTCTCTGCGAAGCCGTGGGGCTAGATGAAGATTTTGAGGTAACCGTGAGAAAATTTACTGGTAAACCACAAAAAATTTACAAAATTGTCTTCGGAATCGAGTCGCTTAGTGGCTCCTCAGAGGACGCCATACAGGCAGTTGTGGAATCTAAAGAAAAATTCCAAGAGTTTATGGATCACCGGGTAATTTTCAAAGATTGGGTTTTGAAGTGGCCCCAAAAAGAGATAAACATTCACATTTCTTCAACAGAGCCGAGCCTGTCTGGGAAGCAAATCGGTGTAATTAATTTCTCAGAGCTCAAAGATTATGAAATAAAACCTTGGAGAGCTGCGGTGCCATTTAACGCTATACTCCTAATTGACGTATCAAAAAGTATGCTGACGGAAGATATGACGGTTAAAAACATCACCCCTGCGGTGGAAGCTATAAAGACGCTGGGAGCCGAAATACCGGAGCTAAAGGAGTTTCTAGAACAGTTCAAAGAGGGAGAAAAAGTAAAACGGGTGAGTGGAGCAGTTTTTGCAGCGCTGCTCTACTTGGTGGAAAAGGTTGGAAGGGGATATGGCGAAAAAATCGCGGTAATCACGTATAGCGAAACAGCAGATCCACTAACTTTCCTCATGACCGGAGGGAAAAAATTACCTTACTTCCATCCCGGTAAAAGTAAAATGTCTGGTGTTTCACAACTGGGCCGCCTAATTATAGACCGATTAAACAAAGTTTCCAGTAGCCACACCAACATGTCCGAAGCCTTAATAAAAGCGCATAAAATGATTAGCATGTGGGAGGAAGAAGCCCCTCAAGAAAAGAAGCCCTCCATGATAGTGCTTCTGAGCGACGGATTTCCTGACCTTTGGGAGGAGGGACCCCCTGTTGAGATTGCTTACAAGTACTACTCAAACAGAAAAGACACAGTAATTTTTACTGTGGGGATAGGCAGCGAAGTCCAAGAAAGAATAATGGAAGCCATCGCTAATGCGGGTAAAGGGATATTCTTTAAAGCAGAAGACCTTGGACAGTTGTTGAACTGGTATCAAAAACTGGCGCGAGACCTGATTGTCAGGTTAGAAGTAGCTTAACTCCCCCTTTTTTATTTCAAACAAGAATAATTAAAAAAAGGGCGACCTAGATTTCAGTTTTAAGCTTCGGGGACTATCGTTACCTCCACCAGCGAGTTTAACACTAGTTTGTTTGGTATTTCTTTGGGTTCGTCTGGTTTTTCTAGGTCGAAAATCATTGTTCCAAGGTAGTAGGTTTTGAGTTCTTTGGGCCTTTGGATCTCCCACACTATGGGTTGGTCTAGGGGCCTTATGGGTTTTCCTCTTGGAAGCATGATGGTCTTTTTTTCCTGTGCGATTACTTCTTTTGTTTTTTTATCGAAAATTGCGAATACTATTCTGGCGTTAATATCATAGTCGATAAAGCTTTGAACTATTGGAGTTATGCTAAACTCCATTTTTTCTCCTTGAAACATGACGTACTCGGCTAATGGAGGTTTGCTACTGTAACCAACTCTGAACCTCGGCTTGTCTGAGTAGACTTTTATTTTCTTCCTGTTCACCCAACCCACTATGCCATTCTGACTTAGTTGAAGGTTTATGGTGCACTCATTATCTGTAATGTAGGTGGGTATTTTGATGCCTACTTGGGCTAATAGTGTCTCATTTGGTTTAAGGTGTATTGGTATGTCTTCTCTGAAGATTTTCTCCCCCTCTATTTCTCCTTCGCAGTTAAGGTCGAAGCTGATTTTGTCATCGATTCTATTTGCTATTTGTACCATAAGATTATGCATTGCTCCGGGAGCCAACTGTTTTGGCAGATTCTGGAAAACCACTTCCACTGCCCTCCCGATGTTTATAACTGGGACTTCCCGGGTGGATTCCAAGATGTTTTTTCCATTTTTAATGAGGGTAGCCCTTAAACAGAAGTGTTCGGTGCCTTGAGGTACAATAATAGGATTTATCTCAATGAGGGTTTCTGACTGTACACTATCTATGCTTCTTGTGGTAATCATGTGGGGTTGATCGTTAATTAGGGCTTCGACATTAAGAATGAGGGGTTTTTCGCTTTCCCTGATTTTTCCAATTTTGAGACCTCCACTAATGGGCATATTAATGAAGGCTTTTTCGGGTACATTTAACCATTCTATTTCTATGGGAGGCCCTTTCACCAGTTTAAACTTGTGGGGGAGCTCTTCATACTCAAGTAGGCTTCCCCCTTGATAAAGTTCTATGCCGACCTTCATTATGTCGCTACGGAGGTTATTTAGCACGTCCTCGGTGGCTTTCCAACTCGTGGTTATTATTGCCTTCTTTGTGGGATTTATTGTTTCTTCTTTAAGTACCATCTCAAACTCTTTTCTGGTTGTGGATTTTAGCTTGACAACCACGCTAACTGGATCTGTTGACGCTATTCTGGTGGCGTCTACGGAAAAGCTGATTTCAATTGGTTCACCTATTTGGTAGATTTTGTTTGGCTCCTTCTTTACTTCGAGGGAAACTTCCGGCGTCTGGAAGAAAACCCTAAATGCGGGAGACCTGCTTTCAGAAATGATCTTCCCATCTTGGTCTATGACCTGTGCTACAATGGAACACTGAGGACTGAGAAATGACGACTTGGCCATACGGGGATGTAGAACTAGTGGTGGAATCTCATTCCAACTGCCCTCTTGCTGGGCTTCCAATGCGTCTTTGGCCCACTGGAGTTTAGACATTTCCTCAGACATGGCAACAAAGAGCTCCTGCTCTTTGGCACGCATATTTTTTAGCTTTTCTCCCCAGGGTTGACCTTCGCTGCTAATCGAGTAAAACGTTTGCCCCTGATCAATATCCACAATTGAAACCTTCAGCGTTAAATTCATGTCCAGAGGTGTAGCATTCTCTATAAAGACTGCATAAGGCACTTCTGTTGCCCCAGTAACTATCACTCCATCGACTTGAGCGATAAGGTTGCTCTTGCAGGTAACATGGTAAGCCTGTATTGAGGTTCTCTCAATGGCTATTGTTTCAGTTCCAACTTTTAATTCACTCTTCAGAATGTATTGTGGCACGCCCATTATTGTTTCGAATTCGATTTCTCCCACTCTTTTCTCCGCAGGCTCCAGTCTATCCACTACAAAGGTTTCCCTCAGTCTCTCTTCGCCTAAACTGTCATAGACTAGACTCTCAATTGATATATTCTCCAATGGCTTCTTGCCCTTGTTCTCTAAGAACAGCCTACAGGTTACGGGTTGGCCCTCGAAAACAACTTCGGGTTTTATTTGAATCTCCATGCTAGCGGTTACAGGGAATATTTCTTGTAGGTTAGGTGTGCCGTGAATGGGGTCACTCCAAACATCGGCGCAGCTCTGATCGGCTATGATTTGTAACTCTCGAGAGAGGCGTTCCATATTTGCCTTGAGTTCCACGAATTTTAAGAGTTGGTAATCAGCGGTTGTAAGTGGTGTGGGGAAGCTACCTGACAGGTCCCCGTAGATTGTTAGCATAATTGGTTTAAGATATTCTGAACGCAGTATTCCCATTTCCTCTAGTTCATCCTTAATGTAGAGTATCATGTTTTTTACTGCTTCATGCATCCTTCTCAGGAACTCTGTTCCCTCTTCTGGGTTTTCATAGTAGTAGAATTTGGAGAACTCCGGATAATCTTTTAGGAAGCTATCTATCTCCTTCTGTTTAAAGAAGGGCCCCATAAGGCCCCATCTAATTGCTGATCTGCGATTCTTTATCAAAGTCTCGGAATCCACATTGGGAATCTTTTCCCCTTTTTCAAAAATTTTCTTGGCCTTCAGAGCCAAAGCTTGAATCAGAGCTGCTAAGGCTATTCTTCTAATTAAACTTATTTGGGAGTCGAAAACTCTTACCTCTACTGTGCCAAAGGAAGTGAAGGGAAACATGTCACACATTCGGGCGGGTACACGGCCCACAACGCTTTCAAATTTCTTTTCATCATAACTTTCAACATAAGGTATATAGTGCTGGGCATCGTCCGGTCCCAATTGTTTAATGTTCCTCTCTAACCTTATGCTCCTCACGCACCCCGGAGCATGCAGCTTTCCATCCTTTATCTGAACAATATCTGTTGGTTTTCCCTCCACAAAGGGCGAATTCACGGACAACGCTATTAAATGGGGTAAAAACGCCCTCAATAAATTATAGACATGAATACGTAGCTTGGGGTCGGGGACACCAATGTGGTGGTGGTCTCCGAAACTGAGTCCCTGCTGGTAATCCATAAGAGGGTTTAAACCCGTTGTGACAACCTTAACACCTGGAGGGAGTGCATCATGAGACAGTTTAACAAGAGTGTGCGCCCACCAAGTCAACTCCTCGAAGGTGTCGCAGGGCGGAGTTGCTACCTCCAAAATCCAAGTTATGGCTGTCATATGGGGGTCTTTCCCCATAATTTCCACATCTATCTGTTTCCCATCTGGAAGCTTGTAGCTACATATTAGTGTGTCTCCTCTTTTTTGCACCTGTTCCACTCTTACGTTTGAAACCTTTCTGCTAATGTAGGTTGTTATGGGATCCTGTGGTTTCTTTAGAATGTTTTTTAGGTTTTTGGCTGCTTCTTCCACGATTTTGCCCATGATGCTAACCATTTTTTCGCCGTCAATCCACGTTCCTTTAAGGTTTACAATCTGGATTTCCATCTCTATGCCGTGTGTGAACGGCATCTTCAACAATTGTAGGTTGTTCTGGGTTGGCATTTTCTAATACCCTCCACTAGGTGAATTCTTTTTCGGCTATTTCACTAAAAGCTTGAATCAAATTGCGAATCTTGTCTGCTTCTACAATGTCGCTGGTAATAGTTAAGTCCAAGATGGAAACATCAATATTTGCTGATTCCGCTATAACTTTTAAGCAGTAGGTGAGACTTCCCCCACCAAATACTCTGTCATCATCTATTATTTTATAACTTTCATTTAGCAATCCCTTAAGTTTACCGATAATATTGTGAGGATCTCTCCGAATATTTTTGTCGACAAAAATTTTACTTCCACCAGAGGGTAACATGGGAAGCGTTCTCAAATTAACTATGATTCCCCCCTTACCCTTAGAGCTGCTAACCTTATCTACAAATAGCAGTTGAACAATTCTTGCTATGTTCTCGCTTACTTCCAATCTTCCTTCAGGGTCTGAAAAGAAAAAATATGAGAAAGGCTTACTCATACTCTCAAATTCCTGGTAAATCTTCTGAATAATGTCAAACAGCACTTCGTCGTCCTCTCCGTAGGAGGTGGAGCATACTGCAAAAGGAATTCCCACATTTTCAGTTTCGGAAACAGGACTTATTCTACCATAATTCTTGAAACTTTCCAACTCTTCCGTTACTAAGATCCTATCTACTGCCTTTTCTAAAAACGGAAAAACTTCCGTTTTATAGTTCGTAATCAACAAAACCGCCTCGTCCAGGGCAACCTTATATCTCTTTAACAATTCCAAGAATTCCTCAGTTACTCGTTCAAACCTGCTAGTAATTTTCCCTGTTTCATTTTGGGTTTCCAACATCTGTCACCTACTTACTTTCACGAAACTCATTAATCAATCTAAGAATCTCCACCTCACGTTTCTTAAACTCACCCAGCTGTTCATTCAGAACATTAATACCGGCCCTGATTTCCCCAACCATATTCTCAATTATGGATGCCTTTGCATCCAGTAATTTAACAGCTTCCTCTAACCCCTCCATTTTCTCCAAACTAGACAATCTTGAATTTATGTTTTCGATTTTGCCCTCAAAAACCCTAATCCGGCTCACTTCCCTTTCCAAGTTCCTGACTCTCTCCTCCATTTGCATCAATCTTTTGCCGAAAAGATTAAATGGTTTGGCATTTTCACGGCTCACAACTGTTTCCCCCTCAATATTTTCTGATTCGGGCTCAACCAAAATCTTCTTTTCTTTTTCCACACTCCCTTCAGCTAAGTCAGGAATGGTTTCACTCCGAATAATTTCCTGATTCACAGTTCTCACATTGATTAGGGGCTCCCTTGTAATTTCTCTTTTCGGTTCCATTCCGCTAAGGTAAGCATCGTATACTTCTCCCAAAATCTCTGAAATCTCCCTGTTACTTGACTCCTCACCACTAGCAGAAAACACGCAGGTTATCTTATCCTTGTGGTTTAAACCCCAAACTCCCACCTTACCACTCCTAAACCACAAAGTAAAAACACAGGAAGAAAACGTTTTATCTTCAAACCAGTTCTGAATAGACTTTACCAGCAGTAAAGACTCGCGAGACGAGTGTTCTCCCTTCTCCAACTCGTTTCTAACCCAAGCATAGTCCAATAGTCCACCCTCTGCGTTTCTCTCCAACCAGCTCGAGAATCCCTCCCTATAGATACCTAAACCTGTATATCTGTAGGAACGCTCCTCAAAACCCAAAATTGCAAATACGTGGGCAAGAAGATTTTTGGTGTCTTTCTCCCTAGTTCTAAAAACGCAGGTCCACTTCTCCCTACCGTCGCAAACACAGCAGAGCTTCTCCCCGTCAAAACTCAAAATAAGGATACAGGATAGTTCCACCTTATTAATTAGAGACGAAACCACCTCACTCCTAAGCAGGTTCAAAAGCTTGACCACTGGAAAAGAATTCAAAGGATCAAGAAGAGGACCCCTAAACACACATAAACTATGGGCCCTACCTGGATCACTTTCCAAAACCTCAAGAAACTCTGGCAACTCGTCCGTATTAACAAAAACATAGCCAGTAACGTTCCCAAGACGTACACCATACCACTTCGTAAGCCAACCCTTCAACTCTTCTGCGTGCCTCTTCATAGAAACCACCAGGAAAAGCAAAAGAGAAAAAGCTCACAAAAAACTGCAGTCACCACTCAGTTTGCACTTCCTGAATATAAATATGTCACAAACCACAAAAAAATATTCCCCTAAAAAAATAAAAACGCAACCAAATCACCTAAAAACTCGAAAAAATAACAAAGCAAGGTACCTGCACTCTACAGTACAATGTAAATCCTTCCAAAAATAGGGAAAAGACTAGGTAAAGATAAAACAAATTTTCGAGGATAAAACAGTAAAAAAAGAAAGGGATTGTTTAAAAAAACCCCGCGAATACCTATTAAAACTCCTTGGGAGCCTGAGCCATAGTTCCCAAAAGGACGCCGAAACCGTCAGCATAGCTTACCAGAGTCATAAAGCTTCCTTCAAGCTTAATGGCTCCCGACATTATCGCCTCTCTCGCCATCAATTCCGCTTTACCAATCCTCACCCAAGTATCATAGGAGCCCTCAAGAATATAGTCCGCCTTGTCGTCCGCTTTGGCGGCCTTCAGGTTTTCAAGCTTGCCATTGTTTATTTCAAAGTAAATAGACAGATTCTTGTCCACAGCCCTCAATATCATGCTACCTTTAAAGTCAGCCATACTGTTATGAAACGCGGGATTCTTATTAAGCTCATCTGCAAGACCCTTAAAGAAGTCTAGTGTGAAGAACTTCACCATTACATTTCACCCTTCCAACTACCATCTATTTATCCTATTCTCTCCGCTTTTTTCTAATAAATCTTTTTTTTATCATCTAGCATAATGCTTTCTCCGATCTTCCAGAACTCTTGCGTCAGCCGGTATTTCTCCCACCTTAACCATCTTAACATTGGTTTTGATGCGTAAAGCCTGTTTGAACTCTTCTTTCAGTTTGTTTTCCCACTCGCTGAACTTTGAGGGATCTTTGCCCTCCACCAGAATCGTCATTTCGTCATAATCTCCCGGTCTTTCAACAATTATTTGAATCCTCCCCAGTTCTGGGTAGTGGCTCACCACATCTTGTGCCTGCTTGGGATGAATGAACACACCCTTAACTTTAGTTAACATATCCACTCTACCACGAATACCCAGTATTCGCGCCTCCGTACGCCCACACTTGCAGATTTCCTCCGTTAACACCGATGCGTCCCCCGTCCTATACCTTATCAGAGGCAAAGCATCTCTCTCAAACGGTGTGGCAACAATCTCTCCCTCTTCGCCCGGTTCAACTCTCTCAAGAGTGTTGGGGTCAACAATCTCCAGAAGGTACATTTCTTCATTTATGTGCATACCGTTATGGTACTGGCACTCCCTTGTCATAACACCAAGCTCAGCCACGCCATACGCATCAAACAACTCTATGCCAAAAATATCCTGTAGCTTTTTTCTCAAGTCTGGAGGTAGTGGCTCAGCTCCACAGATTCCAATCCTTAAATTAAGATCCTTTTTGGGGTCTATACCCATTTTTTGTGCTTCTTCCGCAAGTCGAGCTAGAAAACTGGGTGTTCCCGCATAAATTTTAGTGCCCAATTTTCTCATAAAGTCTATCTGCATTCTGGTTTCCCCAGTACCCGCAGGAATAACACACAAACCCGTTTCCTCCGCGGCCATGTGGGCAAATAGCCCCGCAGGCATAAAGTGGTATGACAGTGTAATCTGTATTATGTCGCCCTCCTGCACGCCTCCGCTTATTAAGCCCTTGGCCATGTTTTTCCTCGTACTTTCGAGGTCTTTTGCTGTGTAGGGCTCGAATATTGGTCCAGGAGATATAAAGACTAGACGCAGTTTTTCCCTAGGAACTGCTAGAAACTCTCCAAATGGTGGATGCTCCCTCTGGTTGCTAACCAGTTCATGTTTGGATGTAAAAGGTACTTTTTTAAAAAAGTCGTCCAGATTTTTGATGTCTCCAGGTTTAATTCCTGCCTCATCAAACTTTCTGTGGTAATACGGCGAGTTTTTATATGCATGACGAACCATTTCCAAGGCTTTCTTTTCCTGGAGTTTCCTTAATTCTTCTCGAGACATAGTCTCTGCCTTAGAATAAAATTTTCGCGCCACCATTCTTCCTCCACACAATTTAAAGAGAAAGACAATTAACACTTTTAAGATATCTTCTCCGCTAACTACTATTTAATAATTTTTGCTAGTCTTATATGCAGACCAAATAATACCCTTTAAATTTACCGCATTACTCCCCGCTAAGGAAAGACGGCTAATAGTAAAATAAAAATTCAGATTCTGGAACCCCAAACATTTTAATGCAAACATTCTCCTCTCCCCTCCACTTACGCATATGTACTTTGTTTTGAAACTTTTGCCAAAGCTTTATATAATATGAACAAGAATTTAATAATTTCAAAGAAACTTCTGTTATAAGAGGAAGGAGAAAATGTGGAGACCAAGTATTGAAACTATGCCTAGAAGTGAAATTACCAAAATACAAGAAGAAAGGCTAAGGCGACAGGTGAAATACGTATATGAGAACTCCGCCCTTCACAAAAAGAAATTCGACAAGGCCGGAATCAAACCCTCAGACATAAAAAAACTCGAAGACATAAAAAAACTCCCCCTCATAAATAGGGAGGACATGGAGAGAGAGGTAACCTTCAAAGACATTTTCGGAGGGAGACTCTGCGTCCCCACAGAAAAGCTGATGTTAGTATCAAACCCGCCCGAACCACAGGTCAAGGAGCCACTAATCATGACCGCCCTGACCGATAATGACCGAGAAAGACTAGTAGACCAGATGACCAGAACCCTAAGAATGCTGGGCCTAAAAAGAGGATACACCCTGGAACTACAAGCAAGCCAGTGGGAAATCATATCCCGATTCGTAGAAGCCCACTTTATGTTCCGAAGAGGAGTACAAACACTAGTCCCCTTCACAAGCATACCCATCGAAATCACCCTATTCATAATCGACATACCCCGAGCAATAAGCCTCACCAAATTCTTCAAACCCCAAATCCTCATAACCACAGTGGACAACGCGCAACTAATGCAGGGAGAACTAGAAAAACAGGGAGAAAGTCCAAAAAACGAATTCAACCCCGAAGTCGTAGTCCACAGAATCCGCCCCCTAGCCCCCATACTCACCGAACAAAACCGCAAAGAATTCGAAGCAAAATGGGGCGGCAAACACGTCAAAATGCTCGACCTCCAAGACAACCACTTCTACGCCACAGAATGCCCCGAATGCAAAGGCATGCACATCTGGGAAGACGAATTCATAGTTGAAACAATAGACACAGAAAACGGGCAACCCACAGCTCCAGGTGAAGAGGGAAACCTGACAATAACCAACCTCTGGGAAGAAGCCACACCCCTAATCAGATACGTCACAGACAAAGTCGCCAAAATAGAAACAGAAAAATGCAACTGCGGAAGAACCCACGCCCGAATAATAATGTAGGAGGATGAGAGAATGGAGATAATTGAAGAAACCAAGTATTGGAACAAACCCCTAGAAACCATGCCCCAAAAAGAACTACAAAAAATACAACTAAAGAAACTCCAATACCAAATAAACTACGCCTACCACAACACTCGACACTACAAGAAAAGCTTCCAAGAAGCAGGCATAACACCAGAAGACATCAAAACCCTAGACGACTTCAAAAAAGTACCCCTACTCTACAAAGACGACCTAAGAGCCGACAGAGCCAAAACCGGCGACCCCTTCGGAGGAATACTCGCAGTACCCTACGAAAAAATAAGAATAATAAACGCCTCAACCGGAACAACCGGAGTCCCCAGCGTATTCGCATACACCTACGACGACCAACTACAAGGAGTAGAACAAGAAGTACGCATAAAATGGAGCAGAGGCTACCGACCAGGAACCAAAATATACTCCACAGGATTCAGATGGCACGGATATGTACAACTAGCCTACACTGGAGGAGATGTACTAGGCTTCCACAGCATCACAGAAACAGGATACCCCCTACCTAACCTCTCACAAAAACACGTAATAGCAATCAAATACTTCAAACCCGAAGTACTAGCCGCCCCCATACTAACACTATACTCCATCATAGAAGCCGCAAAAACACTAAAAGAAGACCTAAAACAAATACTAAAAGACACCAAAATAATTGATACGGGCTACGGAGATATCCCCACTATGGCTATTAAGAAGCGTTTGGAGTCGGAAACTGGTATTCCTCCTGAGAGAATTTTCGATTTTGGTGGCGTCGCTGATCCTTTGTGGTATTTTGGTGACTGTCCCTCTCATATGGGTGTTCACAGTTGTGACGACCTATTTCTATTGGACATTATGGATGAGGAGACACATGAGGTTTTGCCGGAGGGTGAGCGTGGAGAAATTGTGATTTCTAATTTGTTTGCTGAGGCTACGCCAATCTTCAAGTGGGGAAGTGAGGATACAGGCTACATTGAAAGGGATGTTTGTGGGTGTGGACGTACCCATAGCAGGGTGCATTTTCTTGGTAGGGCGGCCTTTGCTGCGAACATTAAGGGTGTGAAGGTGTTTCCCTCGGAGCTTGAGAACATTCTGGGTGACATTCCCGGGTTTACGGAGTACTTTACTGTGTTGAAGTATTCTAAGGGTGCTATGGATGAGCTTAGGATGAAAATGGCCGTGAACCGCGAGAAGATTAAGGATATGGGTGCTTTTGTGGCTGAGGTTAAGAGGAGGATAAAGGAGCATTTGAATGCGGATTCGGATATCACAATTGTAGAATCCGTGAGTGAGCTTCCCTTTGTTGGGCACAAGACCATTAAGCTCTTGGATTTGACTAAGGAGAAAAAATGAATTCCCAGAATTCTCATTTCTTTTTTGTATGTATTTGTTATGAAAAATCTTTTTCCCTTCAGCCGGAGGGTTGACTCACAAGGTAGCCTGCACTTCTCAGTATCTCAGCCATATCCTCCAGGGAGAGGTCACCTGGACGCTTGGAAGCCCTTGAGCCTTAAGCTTCTTCTTTAAGCCTTCCTCCACATAAGGCTCAAGGTTAACAAGGATATGATGGATTATGGTTAGAATCTTCCGGGCCAGGGCAACAACAGCAGTCTTCTTACCTCTCCTAGCCTCCACCTGCAGGTAGAACGCCCCCAAGCTGGGAATTCTTCACCTTCTTTGCAACGTGGGCCACCTGAACCATGATACGCCTTGAGCCACTTTGAGCCCTTCTTTGTTATACCTCCGGTCCTAGCCTTTCCAGCCGACTCATGAACAGATGGAGCCAGACCAGCCCAGGAAACCAGACTCTTACCATCCTCAAAACGCTTCACATCACCAATCTCAGCAAGAATAGCAGCTGCAGCCGTCTCACCTATGCCTGGAACAGTTAAAAGGAGCCTCAAATCATCCTCACAAACAAGCCCCCTAATCATGTCATCCAACCTGGCAATCATCTGGTCAAGGTGCTTCACCATGTCCACACACTGCCCCAGTATGACCATGTCCACATAGCCTAGGGTTCCCCTAACCACACTGACAATCCCCTCCCTCCTATTCTACAAGCCGCTTGTTCTGGCTCTGGTTAATTATGTCCTCTATGTTCTTCCCATTTATGAGGCCCTCAAGGATCTCCATCCCAGCCTTCCCAAAGATGTCTTTGAGCCTGGAGCCAAGCCTTATGCTAACCTTTCTAAAGAATCTTGTGGCACCGATTCTTGAAGGCTGTTCTGGCTTGGACAAGCTTAACCCGGAACCGGGTGAGCTCCCTTTAAATCCCTAATCTTCTTCTCAGGAACGTAGCTTGGATTAACAAGCCCGCTTCTTAGGAGTTTGGCAAGCCGCTCTGAACTCGTTTTGTCAGTTACCCTCCCCGGTGTGCCCTTAGCATGGTAGGCGTTCACCAGCACTACGTGGAAACCAGCCTCCTCAAGGGCTGTGTAGAGGGGAATCCAGTAAACCCCGGTGGACTCCATAACCACATGCTTGCAGTCATTCTCCCTAAGCCAGGCCTTCATGCTTTCTATTCCCTCCAGACTGTACTCAAACTCAGCCTCCTTCACCGCGGTGTCGTCAACAATTCCTGTCACGAGTAGATCCTCATGAACATCCACACCACAAGTTTTATCTAGCACAAATTATACCTCCTATTTTTGGAGGCGCCGGAGACGCCCCTCAAAGGTCATAGGCGACAATTTGTTATTCGGGCTCCAACGCCCAATTTGTCTCGCCGTCAGAGAGGGACGAAGACCAGTTTAGCTTAAAGGGGGTCTTGGCCCCAAAATACGCAAAGGTCTTCCACCGGCGCCCACAACATATTAAGAGACGGAAGAACAAGAAAAGATTTTCATATTTTGTCTCAAACGCGAAGCGTATCAGTGTTTAGCTGTTGTGTTCGAATAATGGATATTGGGGCTCTAAACATTGCAGGAAGGCTTATTTGGGCTTTTCTGGCAAATGTTTCCCCACCCTGTAGCAGAACCCAAAATAGCCCCCCTTTCAGGGAAAGGGAGCATATAACACCAGAACGATTTCCGGGAGCTAAATACATACTCTTTTTTCTTTTTTTATGTCCTTTTATTCTGTCTTCGTAATACCTCCCCCCCACTTATACATGATGGTGTTAAAAAATTGGAAATACCCATTTCTCCCAAATAACTCCACAAAAGGGAACCCACAGAAGGGAGTTCTCCCTAACATATGGGTTGTTGACTTTTTTTGTGGTTTATGGTTTTGGTAGTCTTGTTATTTGTGGTACTCGGTCGAAGTCTTCGTCGAATGAGTATATTTCGTTTATGTTGTTTATCTTCATGAAGTCGATGGCTAAAGCGTCGTTTGCTTCGAGTTTTAATTCGTCTGCTGTTTCTGTTGCGGCTAGGTATTCTTCTTTTGTCACTCCCACTATTTTTATGTTGTCAAGCATGAATAAGCCACGTATGGTTCTGTTTAATTGTTCTGGTGGCATAGCGTGTTTGAGGATGTTTACTATTTCTGACAAATGTACAACGGTAGTCAGCACTTCCTCTTTTCCTTGGGATATACTGCTGATTATACTTTTGGCTTGTTCCTTCATCTCTTTTTCTGTCTGGGTTAACTGTCTTTTGGGTTTGTAGTATGCATAAATGAATACATTTGCATCTAAGAATCTCATGCGTCCGCCTCATAAGACTTTTTTTCGAATTCTTTCCAGCTTTCGATAGCTTCTACGCCTAGGTCTACTTGGTCAAAATGTTCGGTAAGATCGACGCGTTGCTTGGGGATTATTTTCAAGTAACCCCTTTTCTTTATAATGTAGAGTTCTCGGCTTTCCCCGATTTCCTCCTCACGCCAGTCTGCAGGTAAAATAAGGCGGCCCTGAGCATCGATCTTTCTAACTTCTACTCCAATTTTCATTTTTTTCACCATAAAAAGGTTAAATTCACCATTAATAAAGTTTTTCCTCCAAAAAATTCAACAAGCACCTGAAAAATTTGGCCAAAGAGCTAAGAACTGGTTGCAGATTCAATTTAAGAAAAAGTCTCGAGAAAGCCGCCGACTTGAAGTGTCAAAACTTAAAAAAAGAATTATTTTTGGTGGGGGGACAGAAGCTTTTTTACTGGTTTGTTGGGGGTGGTCGGCGGTTGAGCTGGTGTTTGGTGAATTTGAAGAGTGGGTAGGAGAGGATGGTTTTGTGGAATTCCTGTTAGAAGAATTCGCTTCTGTCTACCCACTTTGGGAAGTACTGGTAATATTCTTTAGGTTTTGCCTTTTTGAGTCCCTGGTATGTTGCTCTGGTGAGGGCTATTACGCCTCTCTTATCTCTGTAGTTTTTGGCGAGTCCTTTTTCCTCTAGTGACATAAGAATTTCATCCAGTTTTTCTTCATCAGTTCTTAATCGGGCTAAGAGTTGGTCGCGGCTGAAGTGAAGTCCGGGGTTAATTTTCCAGTATTCTGCTAAAACATTGAGCACAGTGTTTTCGTCGATTTCGGTGCCTTCGGGAAGAGGGATTACTTCCATGTGTGGGATTGGCATTTGGAGTTCGGGGTGCATTTCGCGCCAGGGAGCCTTGAAGTCACTCGCGTGAATCCTTAAGCCCTGCCTGTACAAGAGAAGTCTAAGCACTTCGTTAGTGCCGGCGCCGATTTCGAGGATTTTAACATCTCTCAAAATTGCCTCTATGGGATAGAAGCGTGTGAGGCCATCTCCACCCATAATCTGGATGCAGTCCAGCGCAGCCTTTCTCATAGCCTCAGTAATGTAAATTTTTGCTGCGGTGGATTCCAGGAAGGGGCCAAGTGGAGCCATTCCGCCTATGTCTATCTGGTAGGCGATATAGTAGGCGAGGAGTCTGAGTATTTTCCAGTTCGCAATCATGTCCGCCACCTTTAACTGGTTAGCTTGGAATTCCCTTGTGGGTTGACCGAACTGGACTCTTCTATCCATACTGAAAGCTGCGTATCTCACACATTCTCTAATGGCAGAAACGCCTGCTATGGCGCCCAGTGTTCTCTCAAAATTCAGTCCTGAGATCATAATGTTCCAGCCCATTCCCTCACCTGCTAAAACGTTTGCGGCAGGAACACGCGCATCGTCAAAGTTCAGATAGCCGTTGCGGACACCATCCCAACCTATTAACTCGTTAATTTTTTCTACGGTAAATCCGGGTGTGCCTTTTTCCACCAAAAACCCCGTTAGGTGCTTGTATGCCTTGATATCTGCGGGATTATCACTAGTTTTGGCGTAAACCATATAGACATCCGCCAATCCGGCGTTAGTGATGAATCTCTTTTTGCCGTTGAGTATGTACTCATCTCCATCCCTAACCGCAGTGGTTTCAATACCAGCTGCGTCACTGCCGATGAACGGTTCTGTGATGCAAACCGCGCCCATTATTTCTCCCCGAGCAAATTTGGGAAGCCACTTCTCCTTTTGCTCCTCGTTACCGAAATGTACAGTCTGGTGGCATCCTCCAAACATGGTGGTGGCGAAGGATGTTGCGATGGCCCCGAGGCGTGCTATTCCCTCCATTCCTATGCAGCACCCGGTGACTCCCGCTTCTTTTCCCATTCCACCGTATTCTTCGGGAATAATTGTCGCAGGCCAACCGTCTTTTAAGACTTTGTCCATTAGGTCGTAGGGGAACTCCTTCTTATAGGCAGCCTCAGTGGCCCTTCCAATATTTTTATCCACAAAATCTTCAATTTTGTCTGCTAATTCACACTGGGTCTTATTCCACCAAGGATACTTGTCCAAAACAATCACCTAAAAGAGTACTTCTTTTCCAATGAATTGGAATGCTTAATAAAGCTATTTGAAAAAAGTTCCAGAAAATGCGAAATATAGTTAACAAAAAATATTGTTTGAAAACTGGAGTAAATTGAATAAATAAAGGGATTTGAATTTACCATAATCTGGTGTTTGACACCATGGCCGAGGCTTCCCCGTCTACGCAAACTTCGCCTCGTTGGTTCTTAATCTGCATCTTGATGGTGACCACTCCGCCGTTATACTTGGCTACATCCTTCTTGTTTATTATCTCTAATTCGGCATGTATGGTGTCTCCAATTTTTACGGGGGCGGTGAACTTGTAATGTGCGCCTAGGAAGGCTATCGCTGTTCCACTTAGCAGTTGTCCCAGGTATCCAGATAGCACGCTGACTGAGAGCAGCCCGTGGGCTATTCTAGTTTTGAATGGGGTTTTCTTGGCAAACTCTTCATCAATGTGGAGTGGGTTATAATCGCCGGAGAGGGACGCGAAAAGGATTATATGTGCATCAGTAATTGTTACGGCTGGAGATTTATCTTTGGCTCCTATTTGGAATTCCCCATAAGTTTTTCCTAACTGACTCATTTTATTCAACCTCGTATCCCAGAGATTGCATGTTTTACTTAAATCTTTCCAAAGCTTTTATTCTCTAACCTTACCTGTTTTTATTCCAGTCTGAAATCTCTTTGATTGTTTTCACCGCCGTTCTGATTGTGGGGTATGTGGGTATTTTATTTTCGAGGAGTAAATTGTGGGCTTTTTGTGAGAGGATTCTTGATGCTAGCCAACAGACTATCAACGGTTTATTGAATTTCCTCACTTCTTGTGAGACTTTGACTATATCTTCTGCGAGGAGAACTGCAGGGTCGTCTACCGCGCTTGTTATGATGAGTAGGATGGTGTTTAGATAATCCTCTCCGCAGAGGGTTTCTATGCATTGTTTAAACATTCCCAAGTTTAATATTATCTGGCCGGTGACATCTAGAGGATTTTTAATTTGGGCGAATTCTGGTAGTATCCCTTTCAACTTCCCCTTCACTTGTTCTTTAAATTCTGGTATCTCAAGCCCAAATTCTTCACATAGATCTGCGGCCATTGTACAGGCGGCGCCACTGGTTGCAATTACCGCTATTCTGTTGTCTATAGGCTTGGGTTGCCATGAGAGCGCCATGGGCATGTGGTAAAGGTCGTCTAAGTCCTGGCAGGGGATGATTTTTGAATCTTTAAGTAGTTTGTTGTCCTCCTCTCTGGCTCGTGGGGTTAAACCTGTATGGTACTGGGTGAGATTCATTCCCTTTTTGGACCATGCTGCTTTTAAAACCACTACGGCTTTTCCAGCCATTTTAGCCTTCTCCGCCGCTTGGTGGAACAGTTCTTTGTTTTTGATGGCTTCCACATAGACCACAATATTTTTGGTGTAGGGATCCTCAGCCATAAAGTCTAGGAATTCAGCTGTTTCCAAATCCGCCTCGTTCCCCGTGGATACACATCGACTTACCCCCAATCCTAAGTCCCACATGTGGGTGAGGGTGCTGCCCATAACGGCTCCAGAGTGTGAAATTAGGCCCACATCTCCCTTTATGGGAGTGTTGGGAACAAGCAATGTGGGCGAGAAGGATGCACAGAAATCATTGGGGGTGGAAATAACCCCCTGCGAGTTGGGACCGCAGAGGCGCAGTCCACCCTTACTAGCTTTCGTCACAAGAGTTTTTTGCTCCTCAACTTTTCCCACTTCTGCGAAGCCAGCGGATCCAATTATGGCGCATTTTACCCCCTTATTAACACAATCTTCAACTATTTTTTCAACGGTAGCTGCGGGAGTAAGTATGTATACTAAATCCACTTTCTTGGGGATATCGCTCACGGAGGGGTAACACTTTAGACCCATAACGCTTTCTTCTGATGGATTAACGGGAAAAGCGCGTTCCTTTGGGAACCCTCTTTGAAGAAGAAAGTTCAAAGCTATGCTACCCAACTTTGAAGGATTATTAGAAGCACCCACAATAGCAACAGAATCTGGATCAAACATGGCGCTTATGCTTTCATCCAAACAGATCACCTCTAACCCAAAGCTTTTGACGCAATAAACTTCACGTTTTCATAGTAGTCCATTTCTCCCCTAAAGATAATTTGCTTTGTGTTAAATTACCCTAGGATACTTGTTTTTTTATAACCACTC
Organism: uncultured archaeon; assembly: GCA_964510585.1. Lineage (GTDB taxonomy): Archaea > Asgardarchaeota > Jordiarchaeia > Jordiarchaeales > Jordiarchaeaceae > Jordiarchaeum. The sequence goes on from CAZECW010000196.1 coordinate 21,977, forward strand.
TCATTTTTAACACGTTATTGACTCTTATCAAACAAATTTCTTTTATAAAAGAGATTATTGGCTTCAGGAACCAAAAAATTTTATTGATTACCTAGAGATTTAGCTAAAAGTTATATATATTAATAGACCCTTAATTTCAGGGACATATTGGTTTTTTGAGGTGGTTCTGTTGTCAGTTAGTAAAATGTTTGCTTTGTGGAACCTCGTTCCGGGTGGAATGAGGGCAAATCTTGTGCAGGAATCCTTAATGGACACCGTAGCTGCGCTTTCAGCTGCCATAATTAAGGCTTATAAAAAAGAGGGTGAAAAACTGATAGCTGATGTTTTTAGGGAGCAAGGCCGGAATCAGGGAAATCTGCTCAAAGAAAGGCTTGGGTTGGGAAACACTCTTAAGGATGCTGTGGATGCTTGGAAAATTGCTGGTAATTTAACAAAACTGAAGGCGAAATTTGAAAAGAGCGGCGAAAACTCCTACGATGCTTATCATCTAAACTGTCCAATGCATGAAGCGTTTAGGAAATATAAAATTTTATGCGATGTAGCTTGTTTCCCTATGGTTGAAGCCATGGCTAAAACTGTTTGTCCCCAAGCCAAAATGTCAGTAGTTCGGAAGCCTACCCTTGAAGAAACCTGCATTAAACGGTTAACTCTGTGATTTCTATAAATACTAGGGCGCCTGGTCAGGAGTAGCTTATAGCTTTCGGGTGTTTAAATTTTCCTTTATTTGCTATAAAAACATGTTTTCGTTCTTTGTCTAAGAAGCGCAGCTTATGTACGTTTTTAAATTTTTATGGATTTCCCTTGTATAAGCATTTTTCATTTGAAATTTAATTTTCTCACCAAAATGAACATTTGCGGGTTTTGATATTTATTTTCTTTAATGTTTTTAAAAAATATTATTTGTTTTATACTATTTTTATATTTAATTCCCTAAATCCTTATTAGTCCAGTTTATAATTCTTATATTAAACATGTAATCTGTTTCAGGTTGTGTTAGAAGTGACGGCGGGAGAGTATAAATTGGTACTCTACAAGTCTCAAAGAACACCTAAATATAACCAGGTTTTAAACAACATTAAGAAAAGTCTGGAAAATCTGAAATTAGATCTCGAGATTGAGGAGGTAGATTTAGATAAAAATCCTGAGAGAGCCTTAAGAGATGGGGTATTAACAACGCCAACACTGGATCTTGTAGGTTTAAATTGGAGATTTATTGGGGTACCAACTGTGGATGAGCTTACAGAGATTTTAGAAGACATCAAAAAGCGGAGGTAAAAACAATCATGGGTGATAGAGGTAGCCCCCGCCGTGATACTCTTCTGGGGGAGCTTCGGAGAAGGACAAAAATGTTTGAGGGTGAATCAGAGTTGGGTGAAAGGACGCCCACAGGCATTAAGGGGTTCGACGAGATGGTTCAAGGAGGACTGCTACGGGGCGAAACTTACATAGTTACTGGTATTTCTGGTGCTGGGAAATCCATTTTCTCACTGGAGTTTTTGTACAGAGGAGCTTCTCAATTTGATGAACCAGGACTGTATGTAACCTTTGAGGAAACCATGCAGAGTTTGCTTCGCAATGGCAAAAACTTTGGATGGAACCTGCCTGAGCTTATTAGGCAGAAGAGGCTACTAATCGCAGATTTTACACTTATGACTGTGGGTGATAGAGCTCTATCTTTGAATCCTGAAGCCTTCAACCTTGATGGCTTGTATGTTACGCTCGAAGCCGCTGTGAGAGAGTTGGGGATAAAGAGAGTTGTTCTTGATTCCGTATCTGTGCTATTCTTACAATATCCCAATACTGGTGTGATACGCAGAGAACTGAATATTATCTCCAGCATGCTGCGAAAGAACAAGTGTACCTCCATATTTGTAACTGAGACTGGTAGCGAACCAAGTGCTATCACTCGTTTTGGGGTGGAAGAATATCTAGCAAATGGAGTTATAGTACTATACTGGGAAGCTGAAGGTGATAAAAGGAATAGGTATATTGAAGTTTTCAAGATGAGGGGCACAGCTCACTATATGGGTAGGAGGAGACTTTCCATCACCAACGATGGCATTAGCGTAATCTACTAGGAGACATTGTGCCCATGTTAAAAACAAACATTCCCTTTTTTGACAAAAAAATTGGAGGAATTCCGGAAAGCAAAAAAATCGTGTTCATGGTAGCGCCAGAAATAGACCCCTCAATAATAGGTCTGCATTTCGCAAAGGTAGGTTTGGACAATGGATACCGTATAATGTATGTGGTTAACAACAAGTTTCCCGACGCTGTGAGGAAAAAGGCCAAAGCCTTGGGTTGGGCAACTGACCCTTTTGAGAAAGAAGGCTCCTTCATCTTAGTAGATGCCTACTGCGGATACAGTGGTATAGATAGTAAAGAAAAGTTTGTCACAAATCCCTACGATGCTGAGGAAACCCGAGAAAAATTATCCCAGTTATCATCTGCAAAAACCGTTGTGATCTTTGACTCAATAAGTAGCTTCATAGATATGCATGGGAATGGAGTAGAAGAGATTCTGAATCTAATTGGTTGCCTTCGTGAAGCCATTGTTATTGGACTCTTCTCCCTATGGACGTACCAGCCAGAGCAAGTTGGTAAGATCAACGAATTTTTTGAAGGTGTTTTCGAAATTAAACCCAGTAAAAAGCTCTTCTACATTAGGGAATCCCTTTACATAAAAAAGGTGACATGGACTAATAATGCAGGTTTTGAAATTCCAGTAAGGATACTAATTCCTGGGGGATTAAGAGTATACATACCAAAAATTGTAGTGACCGGAGCCTACCACGCGGGAAAAACAACCTTCCTCCATGCAGTAGCCGATGAAGCGATAAGCGTAGATCGTATGGGAACAACGGTAGCTCTCGACTATGGAAAATTGGATTATCGAGGGTTCTACATAGAATTCTTTGGAACCCCTGGCCAGCCACAGTTTGATCCTCTGGTGGAAATGATAGCTAGGGAAGCCATGGGATTAATTCTAATAGTGGATAGTAGTGATGTGGGAACTTTTGAGAGAGCCAGAATCCTTTTTGAGAAGTGCGGAGGTTACAACTTACCCTCCGTAATAGCGGCAAACAAGCAGGATCTCAAAGAAGCCCTACCTCCTCTAAGTGTTCAGGAGAAGTTGGCTCTTCCCTTAAGAATACCGGTGATAGGTTGCAGTGCGAAGACCAAAAATAACTTAACTCTGGTGATTGATGTTCTCCTCGATATCATTTTGTTTGGAGGAATTAGAATTGAGAATGGGTGACACAGGAGAGTTGGATAGGGTTTTGGCCAGCTTACAAAACATTTCAGATGTGGATGGCGCTGCTGTAGTAACCAGAAATGGTATACTGATAACTAGCAGCCTTCCACAGGACGTCGATGGACAAAAATTTGCGGCTATGGCTGCGTCTTTAGTTGGTGCGTCGGAAACAGTGGCAGCTTTACTAAAGTCATTCATGAAAAGAGCAATAATAGAAGTGGAAAGGGGGAAATTGCTAGCCTTAGGTGCAGGACCCAAAGCGATTCTTATTGTATTACTCAATGATAGGGCGGATGTCGAAAGTCTATTAAGAGAAATAGAACCTCGCCGAAAAGACATTATGAAAATATTTAAATAATCACTAAATTTTATTTTACAAAACTCAAGTTTACTAACAAAAGATTAACTTTTTAATTTATAGAGTATTGCTATCTTGTTGCGGAGCTTAAGAAATAATTGGAAGGGCTTTATTGGAAGGAGTGACTTTACTTGTCAGAGCGGGAAAAAGAAAAGAGAATACCCACAGGAATACGGGGCTTAGATGAATTGCTAAATAGTGGTTTGCGTCCGGGTTCTCTCTGCATAATTATGGGTGAGCCGCTCTGCGGAAAAGAGGTTCTAGCGAAGGAATTCTTTTATCGGGGTCTCGAGAGGGGAGAGGCGGGTATTTATGTTACTACGAATAATTTTGCTGAAGACATATTTAGTGAAATGGAAGATTTCGGCTGGTCTCTAATTCCTTATGGTGACGAGGAAAAAGTTGCATACAAAATAATTGATACCTATACTCAAACAGTGAACCCCCATGTGGAAGACACAAAAACAGTCATGTATGTTCCTGCCGCAACTGACTTAGCGGGACTAAGCTCAAAAATAGTGGAAGCAATAACTATTTTGACTGAGAATTTTAAAAGGCTGAGAATGGTCTTAGACTCCCTATCAAGCATCATTACTTTTACCACCGATGCTGCTGCCATTAGGTTTCTCTCCTTCCTCAAAGCGCGAATACGGCTGGTTAAGGGATTATTTGTTGCCCTTCTAGAATCCGAACTAACTGAGAAGAGTGTAATGATGCAAATATTGCAACTAGCAGACGTTATAATCGAAATTAAAGGTAACAAGCTACACGTGAGGCAAAGCGGAAAAGCGGCGACAATGGGAGAATTTAAAATAACCGAGAAAGGAATGGAAATACGCCTAGCAAAGTCAGAGTAAACCGCTCACCATATAACTATTCTAATTTTAAACCAAGAATTGGTAAACACCAAAATTGAAACAATTAATACCCTGATTTGTTCCTATTTCACTCTGTTCACAAGATTACGGCTGATACTATATGATGTATTCCAGAGGGAAAACAATGATTCTCCAAAAAAGGCGGGTGGTAGCTGGGAATGTGAACCAAGAACTCGTAGAATCTAACTTGGGAAATGTGAAAAAATCATTAATTTTTTAGTGAAATTTAGAATAGAAAAAAAATATAATGAACCAGACTAATATTCTAATATGATTATTTGTGGAGGAAGAACTATGAGTGAGTGTCCTAGATGTAAGGGGAAATCTATAAACTTGGGGCAAGTCACGGTAGCAATTGGTAAAACTAGGGGCAAAAGAGTGAATGTAAATGAATGTGTTGATTGCAAGCTTCTCTTCTATGAAGCATTGGAGGAAGAGTAGAAAAATAAAATAACAACCCCTGACCTTTTTATTTTTTGAGAATAATGGGAGCAAATTCCTATGATATTTCTAAGGGTCGAAAAACTGGAAGATTTTCTATATCTCCTCGACAGACGAGTAGAGGACGAAGTCTACATCGAAATCGATCCTGGGAAAGATGAGTCTACAAAGAAACAAAAAGTTTGCCTAAGCTTTTTCGGCAAAATTGACCAAATGATGATACTTCACCAGATAGTACTGGAAACCAAAAAGAACGCCAGAGAAATCATAGAGACCTTGGGAGAGACATTCAAAAAAATATAACGTAAGACTAATAGAGGGAAGAATAAGAGAAATAATGTTAAGCCTCTAAAAACATTTCTACTAATCCCCAAAATTGGCTGAAAAATGAGATAAATTTATACCTATTTTCACAATTGCTTGCCCCTCTACTTTTCGAAACCGCTATCATTGCGGAGTTGCCTTTTATTTAAAGATAAAAGTTATAAATGTAGTTACGCTTTCTCTTTGACTATGAGTTGTGAATGGAGGTAAGTGTTTGTCCAGCGGGAAAAATCTTAGCGCTGAAGAGGAAATTGAGATTAAAGGTGTCATTAAAGAGCATAGACTCGGCAAATACGGCGGGCAGTGGCTGGCTATTCATCATACAGCCTTTATTGTGCTGCCCACTTTACCTGCGTTTATCGTAACAATAATGATTTTTCTATTGCTTCTGAAAATTGTGGATTGGTTTTTCGCCTCGCCCTATCTAGGTATGCCTTTTCTGTGGCCGATTCTGGGATATCCACAGATAACAGTGACGGGAATAAGAGGAGTTTGGCAGGATAGCCTATTGGCATGGGCCTTCATATTTACCTTCACACCCCTATTCTACGTAGTTATAAAATTCTTCTACTTCTTGTTTATGCTTCCACTAGCAAAATTGTGGGTAAAACCAGTACCTGAGGGCAGGTACCCCTACACCCCCAACCACCCCGTAGTAAGACAGTGGATACTAAACGCTATGATAACAGGCACCTTCCAAAACTATTATAAGGAAACACCCTGGGGCAGCGCCGCATTGTCGCGACTAATGTACAAAGCTTTAGGATGCAAGATTGGAAAAAACGTTCTTCCAACCGTCATTGTTGACCCCCCTCTGACAGAGATTGGCGATAACACAGTTCTGGGAGCATACGCATTAATAGCCGCCCACGCCATAGAAGGAGACACTCTATTCATAGCCAGAACCAAGATAGGCAAAAATTGTGTAATTGGCACGAGAGCTCTGATATGGCCCGGTGCAACTTTGGAAGACCACGTGACAGTAGGATCTTACAGTATGGTAACGCGGGGTAAGGTATTGCCCAGTCACACAGTGTGGATGGGGCAGCCAGCCGTGATGGTCAAGGATCTTAGAGAGAAGAAGGAACAATCTAAAACTAGCTCCAAAAAAAGCGATTAACACCTTAAAACCCGCCGCGGATATTCGCCAACTCATTTCTCTATACCTAATTTTATTTTACAAAGATTATTTACTTTTCCGCGTTTTTTATAAATTTGAAAAACGTTTGAAGAAAAATATAAATAAATCAATACAATGAAGTACTCCCCGTTTTCTAAATCCTTCCAGAGTATCAAGTGGCAACCTGTATTGGGGATCTCCATGTCTAAGCTACGAGAGAATAAACTGAACGAAAATTTTACACTCGAAGATCTTTATTCATTCATGGAACAGCTGGAGGAAGCCTACTGTTCAATGCTTCGTGGGAAGGACGAAAAGAGCGATGAAGACTTGGAACTGCTGAACAACCTCTATAACTCAATTGTGGAACTCAGAAACTTCATAAAGATAAAAAATTCCAGATAACTCTCCCAACTACTCCTCTTTTTATTTTTAGATTGGGTAACATTAAGATACTTCTTTGCGTATTTCGCAGATTTTACATAACTAAATAATAATCTCCCTTATATGATATCCTATCCAAATTAGCGGGGCTTTCGTTTTGGCAAGCGAAGCTTTACTTGATGAGGAGGATATCCAAACATTCCTGGAACAAGTTCAAGAAACTTACAAAACCCTACTCAGAACAAAGGAACACAAAACGACGGACGACTTAATTCTCCTAAATAACCTCTGCCGCTCAATGATAAGGTTAAAATTTTTATTGGAAAGAAAGAGAAACCAAAATTCATTATCTTCCCATAATTCACAAAAAAATAACCCAGAAGACTGAGAATTAACAATTTCTTTTAGCTTCTTTACCAAAATTTAGCACGGGTATGGGGTATTTTAAAATTTTATTCTGGGCTACGAACAGGTGGTTAGGTTTCGTTTCACCCCGCTTTTTCTAGGAGCTTCCTCACTGGCGTAATTGAACTTAAAATACTACTGGCAAGCAAAAATAGGGAGTCATAAACATTTTTGTGTGGATATTCCCAGAAGTTGTGGTTCAACTAAGGCCGTGGGGAAGGACATCTTTGAACCGTTAAGTTCAGAGGAGCGGCTGAACCTTTTATCAGTGCCACTCCGGTCAATGAGATTGAATTGGTTCCATTTAGGTTTATAAGCCCTAAAAGAAAAAGAAAAGGCACTTAAAGGATAAAGTGTAGGGGAGCTTCCCTTGTTTTTAGGGCTTCCACTTCTGTTTTTCGACCTTTTTCATTTTGGGTTTTGGCTTTTGCCTGCCTGTTTTCTCAACAATTTTTCTCATAAATCAATTCTAAACATTACAAAAAGATTTTATATAGAAAGAAAATTGTATGCGCGGAGATCTAATAGTAAGAACGTCGCGGGCTATTCTCTATCGGTGTCAGCCAGTGTTCCTCACAAACACGCCTAAAAAGTAAGGCAGTTTCGTCCATCACAGGTTTAATGGTCACATTCTGCGCTTAACCAAAAAGGAGTTAGCAGGGCTAAAAGAAGTTGATGATGAATAATCAAAAACCGAGAAAACAGTTTAAACTCTGAACATTTAATGGTTAGTGTAATAAAAATTATTTTGTTAATGGAAAAATTGGAGGATTCAAATTTGGTTGAGGCATCATCGGAAATGAATAGTAGTTTCCGCAGCGAAATTACCGCAACCCACGAAGGAGAATCACTGAATTTCTGCTACCAGTGCTCGACTTGCTCCGGCTGTTGCCCAGTGTTCAGATACAACCCTAATTTCAACCCTCGGAGAATCATTGAAAACACTTTGCTGGGGAGGAGGGATCGCACAGTAGATAGTCCCACCATCTGGTTCTGCACAGTGTGTCACACCTGCACTGAGAAGTGTCCTCAAGGGGTTAAGGTTTCAGAAATTATCATCGAGCTTAAAAACCTTTCAAGCAAAAAAGGCCTATTCCCAATACACCTCCAAGAAGAAGCAAAGACACTTTTAGAATTTGGAATGGTCAGCCCGAGTAGCAAGGCTATTATGTCCCGCAGGGAAAAACTAGGTCTGCCCGTGGTTGAGAATGCACCTCCTGAAGAGATAAGAACATTAACAAGCTATACTGGTTTCGATAAACTAGTGGCGGGTAAGAAGCCTATGGAAGGAGAAGTACAAAAGAAAGGAGCGATTGGAGAATGAGTCGAAATTACGCATTGTTTCTTGGTTGCACCATACCAAACCGTTTGCCTCACCTTGAGGTGGCAACTAGACTGATACTTAAGAGTTTAGACGTGAATGCGAAGGACTTGCCAGGATTTTCTTGCTGTCCCGATCCTGTGGGTTTCTCCGCATTGGACAGATTTACTTGGATTGTATTGGCCTCCAGAAACTTGGCTGTAGCTGAAGAACAGGGATTGGACATTTTAACGCTCTGCAGTGGGTGTTTTGAAACTTTAAAAACTGCAAACTATGTGCTTAAGCATGATGGAGAGTATAAAAATAAGGTTAATGAGGCCCTAGCCAAGGTGGGCAAAGAGTATAAGGGTAGTGTTGAGGTTAGGCATCTTCTCCAAGTATTGTATGAGGATGTGGGTCCTAAAAAGATTGAGTCTACAGTTAAGAAGCCTTTGACTGGAATAAAGGTAGCTGTTCATTATGGTTGCCACGTTCTCAGACCAAGTGAAATAGTTCAGGTAGACGATCCGTTCAATCCTACCTACTTTGAGGGAATAGTAAAGGCAACTGGTGCTACGCCTGTTGATTACGAGAAAAAGTTCCTATGTTGCGGAGTGGGCGTCAGATCCGTGGATGAAGCCACCACTAATAGGATGATAGAAGAAAAACTTAGATACGTTAGGTTATCGGGTGCTGACCTTCTCTGTGTAATTTGTCCCTTCTGCCTGATTCAGTACGACATTGGACAGTTCCAAATCAATAAGGCTCTGTGTACAGACTATAACATTCCCGTTTTCTACTACCCTCAACTATTAGCCTTGGCTCAAGGTGTCTCAGCTGACGAACTGAACTTTAAGTTCCAAAGAATAAAGCCTGACGCGGTTCTTGAAAAAATAGAAAAATTGTAGAGGCGGTTACCTTGCCTAAAATTGGCTTATTTATATGCGACTGTGGAAAAACCCTAACCAAAAACATAGACTTCGACTCGCTGGCCTCAGATTTGGAAAAAACTGGAAAATTTTCTTTTATAGTGAGAAGCAGCGTTCTTTGTAAAACAGATCTGGAAAAAATGCTTAAACAGCTTAAAGCAAAAAAAGTCGACAAAGTGGTGGTCGCAGCCTGCACACCCAAACTCTACGAGTCCACTTGGGGGCGTCTCCTCCAAGACGCTGGAATGAACTTTTACGATCTAGTAATCTCAAACATTCGCGAACAGTGCGCCTGGGTACACATGGATGAACCCAAAGAACTCGTAACAGAAAAGGCAAAAGGTCTAATACTCTCAGCAGCCAATAGAGCCGAAGCCCTAGAAGAAATCCCCTACGAAAAAATACCCATCACCCAGAAGGTTGTGGTGATTGGAGGAGGAATAGCCGGATTAACTGCCGCCCAAGAACTTGCAGAACTGGGAATTCAAGTTGACGTGATTGAAAAACAGCCTACAGTGGGAGGTCTATGCTTAGAACTAGGAACAGTGTTTCCCACACAGGACTGTTCCCTCTGCGTAAGAACAACCGGCTGTCCTGGGCTGGGCGACGGCTCCCCACGAAGATGTATATATCGTGCTAACCTCGAGTTTAATCCCAAAATAAAGTTCTACACTAACTGTGAAGTGGTGGACGTTCTGGGTAGCGTAGGCAACTTTAAAGTCGTGGTTAAAAAGAATCCCCGATATGTAAGCGAGGAAAAATGCATTAGATGCAACGAGTGCGTTAAGGTTTGCCCCGTTGAGGTGCCGGACGACTTCAACCTGGGACTCACCAAAAGGAAAGCAATCTATATGCCCTTTGTTCAAGCCATACCCCAAGTCTATGCCATTGACCCTAAAACTTGCAAATTCCAAGAATGCCAAAAATGTGTTAAGATTTGCCCCACAAATGCTATCAACCTAAATGAGAAAGAAGAGACCTTCACTCTTGATGCGGGTGCCATAATAATCGCCACTGGATTCGAAGAATACAACCCTGCCCTAGTAAGGGAATATAATTATGAACGTTACCCCGACGTGATTACCCAAGTAGAATTAGCCCGTTTACTAGATGTCACCGGACCAACTGGCGGTAGGCCAATTCGCTTATCGGATAAAAAACCAGTCAACCGAATAGTTATGATACAGTGTGTGGGCTCTAGGGACGAGAAACACAATTATTACTGCTCAAACATATGCTGTATGGTTGCTCTAAAACACGCCATCATGATAAAAGAACACTTTCCAGAGATAGACGTAATCATCGAATATATGGACATACGTCCAGTGGGCTCAAGATACGAGGAATACTATCGCAGAGCCAGAGAACTCGGAGTGACCTTTATAAGGGGAAGACCCGGCGAAGTAATCTCTAACGGTAAACGGTTAGTGGTGGAGGGCGAAAACAGCTTCACCGGCGAATTTGAGAAGATAGAAGCCGATCTTGTTGTGCTAAGTATGGCGATGGTCCCCTCAAAAGGAACGCAAGAACTCGCCAGAATGCTGGGAGTCGCCTTAGGGCCAGACGGATTCTTCAGCGTAGTCGACCCAAAAGTGCGTCCCTCAGAAACAAACGTTGTAGGAGTATTCTTAGCCGGAGGCGCAATGACACCTATGGATATACCCAACGCTGTGTCATATGCTGCTGGTGCGGCTATGGGTGCAGTTAAGCTGCTGAACCAGAGGGAGATTGAGAAGCCTCTCCTAACGTCCTTTGTCAATGAAGAGATTTGCAGCTCGTGCAGGATATGTGAGTGGGCTTGTCCCTTTGATGCAGCTCATGTGGGAGAGGATGCAGCTCAAGTTGATCAGGCAAAGTGCTTCGGCTGCGGTATATGTGCGGCTGCATGCCCCTCAGGCTGCATCACTTTAAGGCACCATACTGGTAAACAGTTGACAGCTGCTATTGATGGAGTTCTGGGAAATGGTGGAGAAGCCAAGAAAATTATTGCTATAGCTTGTCTGGAGTGCGGTTATTCAACTATAGATGATGCGGGTATGCTTGGTATGCAGTACCCGGTAAATGTTAGTATCGTTGGCGTTCCTTGTACTGCTTCTGTTGACCCCCAAGTCGTTCTAGATGCGTTCAACGGCGGGGCAGATGGGGTGATGCTCATAGGTTGTGATCGGTGTCACTATTTAAGGGGAGCTGATGTTGCTAATCTGAGGGTTTCTATGTTGCAAAAACTTCTGGAGCAGTTCGGTATCGAGAAGGAGAGGTTGCAGGCCTTCTTCGGAGATTGCCATGATGCGGGCGAGCTGATCGAGAAAATTAGAGGTATGGCTGAAAAAATAGCGGGTCTTGAGAAGGCTAAAAATGTTATTGTGTCTTGAACTAGTTATCCTCATTTTCCTTTTTTTGGTTATATTTTGGGTTTTTGGTTTATTCTTTGATGGCAAATGCTCTGCAGGGTAGGGTTGTTACAGGGACTGATTTTTCTGCCATGCTGTCTTGGGGTTCCAATTTTAGGGGAGGAAAACAGAGGATGAAGCTTTCCTTGTCCCTGACTTTTTCTAGGTTGAGGTTCTGGATGACCATGCAGTTTGCGTTTAGTAGAGTTGTGAGATTTGTGGATTTTGGATCTTTTATTGGTTGCAAGAAGCCATTTGCTCCCTCATCGACAATGTATGGGAAGGAGGGTGGAAAATCGGGCAGGTCTAATGCTGGGCAGTCGATTCCCAGCGCAACCAGACCAAAATCTGCAATAATTTCGGTGCATCTTCGTTCAAGTGTTGGGAAATTGGTGAAGTATTTTTCTTGATTTGTTTTCCAGAATTTGCCATACCCGGTTTTAATAAGTAGCACTTTGCCTTTTAGGGTGGTTACATCTTTGAGCTTCTCTAATAACTCTTCGGCTGTGATATGCTCGTTTTCACCTTTTTTGAATTCAACTGTTAGAGCCTCACATACGAAGCTTGATATATCGTAGTCGTAGGGTTTTTTGCCGGCCAAGAATAGTGAGGAGGGGAAATCAATGTGTGTTCCGCAATGCGTTTCCAAATTTATGATTGCGGATAGGTAGTGGTAGGCTTGATTTTCTATGGTTATGGTATGCCCCACTGTTTTTACTTGAAAGTCGTAATTGAAAGAATTTGGAAATGCTGCTCTTCCTATAAAATCGTAGAGGTAGGGCTGAGTTAAATCGATTGTCTTCAAAAATGCACTCCCCTGTCACCTTTCTACTATTTTTTCATTGTCCACCTTGTACAATGGTTTTAATTTCACATTCGCCTTTTTTGTAGGCTCTCTGTTTATTAATTATGTCTAAAATAGATTAAGTTTATCTTTTTAAAATATATTTTCTATTTTTCGGTTTAGTTACTAGAAAAAATTAAAAGGTTTATCCCATTTCTTTATATTGACCGAAATCTTGTAGGGTTGGTTAAACGCTTTTAATAGTTTATTTTTTGGCTGTTAGAAGAGGGTGTTGTCTTGTCTGAGAAGAGGCTTACTTTGTTGTTCCATCCTGTGCGCAGAGAAATTTATAGGATGATCTGTGAAAAACCCGGAACTTACTTCTTGGAGATTGCAAGCGAATTGGCTACTCCTCCTGGTACCCTCTCCTGGCATCTTAGAACCCTGCAGAAAGCGGGGCTAATTGGGAGCTTTAAGTATGGGGGGAAATTGGTTTATTTTCCCAAAGTTCTGCGTGATAAGGAGACTGAGAAGGCCTTTTTCAATCTCAGGAGTGAAACTGCTAAGAAAATATTCCGCTTCATTCTTGATAATCCGGGCTGTCACCAGAGGGAGATAGCGAAAAATCTGGGTGTTCACCATGATACTGTTCGCTGGCACGTGGGGAAGATGGTTGAGACCAACCTAATAGATATGAAAAAGGAGGGGCGGAGAGTACACTACTTTCTGGGAGAAATGGGTAAAAAGTTACTTGAAGGGAGTTTAAACGTCATTACCGATGCCTTTGTACTATATTTGATGGACAGGCTGACTGAGCGGGCGCAAAACCCTGAAATAATAGGAAAGAGTAGTGATAGAGTTGCCGTTAAGCTTGACTGCCCAGACTTACAGGAAGACTGCACCCTAGTAATCCAACTTAGGAAGTGGGATTTTGGCAACGATAAAAGGGAAACACGCGAAAAGGTTGAACATATCTAAAGGAATGTAGGAATGTTTCTGCGTGTGAATCCCGCCTTCATTTACTATACTGCTCCCCTTTTGAGATTATTCACTTCCTGAGTATCGGGGGAAGCTTTGCAACACTTTCCAAAATGAAGTTCGGGTTTTCTTTTGCCAGAATCTCTTTTTTTATGCCTCCGCTCAGTACTGCCACGGTTACTGCTCCAATGCTTTTGCCGGATCTGATGTCTGCCACGTAGTCTCCTACATACATGCTCTGTGGGGGGCTGTAGCCCAAAATGCTTAATGCTTTTAGAAGGTTCTGTTCCTTGGAAAAATAGGTTTCATTCCTATTTTGTCCCTTTAACCTAGTTAGAACTATATCTACGAATTGGTCTAATTCATACCTTTTTAACTCTGACCAGACACTTTCAACACTTGCGATTCTGCCGGTAACAACACCAATACTTAATCCCCGCTTTTTTAATTGGTGGAGGGCTTTCTTTGAACCGGGAATGCTGGATTCGCCGGAGGCCACATTTTTGGAATAGTTTTCAAGAAAATAATCCCAAAACTGTACCGCTAATTCTTCTGGTACCTGGCTATCGAGGGAAGCGTTGGAATATAATTCCTCAAAAACCTTCTTGCTCAATACTGGTAAGCCGAAATTCTCAAGGGACTTATTAAAAACCAGGTAGAATCGGTTCCTTGTGTCTATCAAGGTTCCATCCAAGTCGAATAGTATGGCTTTAATATCTTTACTAAGATTCAAGGCTCAGCTCTCCTGCCTGCAATTGGAAACTTACAGAAATTACCTCCATGCCCGGTTTGGCGATGCGTTGAGGTAATCTTAAATTGGCGAATATAATTTTGTTTCCTAACACACTTTAAGCATTCAGGCTTTAAAAATTGCTCGTGGGAGACTAAATGTCGAAGAACCTTGAACAAATAATATTGAAATATGCTCTGGCTAATGCTGTTAAGTTTGGTGGTAAGGCTAACCAAAAGGCAGTTATGGGAAAGATAATTGCGGAAAACCCTGACCTTAAGAGTCAGATTAAAGAGGTTGGTAAGTTAGCCTCACAAATAATTGAAGACGTTAATAAGTATACTTTAGACCAACAGAAGAAGAAATTGCTGGAAATAGCTCCCGAACTTCTAGAGGAAGAAAAAAGGGTGGAGGAGGTAAAGGAGCTTCCTCCCCTCCCAAACGTTGAGCGTTACAAACAGGTTGTCATGAGGTTGGCTCCCTATCCCTCAGGGCCACTCCACATTGGTAACACCCGAATGGTCATTTTAAACGACGAATATGTTAAAAGATATGGAGGCAAGTTGATTCTGGTTTTTGATGACACTATTGGCAGCGAAGAGAAAAGAATCGAGCCGGAAGCCTACGAGCTTATAAGGGAAGGGCTTGAATGGCTGGGAGTCAAATGGCACCAGGAACTTTACAAATCCGACCGTATACCTGAATTTTACAAGTACTGTGAACAACTAATTTTGAAGAATGAAGCATATGTTTGCCTCTGTGAAGCACAGGAGTGGAGAGACAAGTACAAGGTAACTGGAAAGGCGTGTCCCCACCGCAATCAAGCGTTGGAAGTGAATTTGGACTATTGGAAAAAGATGCTGGAGGGGGATTACAGTGAGGGAGAAGCAGTGGTCAGACTCAAAACGGGAATGGACTATCCGGACCCAGCTGTTAGGGATCATATTATAATGAGGATTTCTGAGAGGGAGCATCCTCGGGTTGGTTTAAAGTACCGTGTTTGGCCCCTTCTAGAATTCTCCTGGGCTGTTGATGATCATCTATTAGGGATAACCCATATTTTGCGCGGTAAGGACTTAATAAAGGAGGATATAATTGAGCAGTATGTCTGGAGGAAGATGGGTTGGCCCACTGTTGAGTTTGTCCACTATGGGATAATAACCTTTAAGGGCTTAAAACTCAGCAAATCTAAAGCTAGGAAACTAATAGAGAATGGAGTTTACTTGGGATGGTCTGATCCCAGAACGTGGAGTTTACAGTCACTAAGAAGGCGGGGAATAAGGCCAGAAGCGATAAGGAGGGCTATGATTGATTTGGGTTTGAGTATGATAGACATTGAGTACAGTCCCGAGATTCTTTATGCTGTTAACAGAAAAATGGTGGATTCCTCTGCCAATCGCTACTTTTTCGTAGAGTCACCCACAGAGCTTACTGTCAAAAAGGTTCCCGACGGTGAACTTGAGGCTAAACCTCTTCTGCACCCCGATTTTCCCGAGAAAGGAACGCGAAAAATACCAGTAAGCGCCAAAAATGGTGTGATTAAGGTTCTAGTTTCGGAACAGGACAGAGCCCTAATGAAGGTTAATAGTATAATTCGCCTAAAAGACCTCATTAACGTAGTTATAAAAAAACTTGATCCTCTGGAATGCGAATTTCACAGTTATACAATCGAGGAAGCCCGTGAAGTAAATGCAAGAATAATACACTGGGTTCCGGTGGAGAAAAACATTCCAATAGCCGTCGTAAAACCTGATGGATCAATTGTTAAGGGTTTTGGAGAACCAATGTGTCAACAGTTGAAGGAGGACCAACTAGTCCAATTTGAGAGATACGGCTTCTGCAGGATAGATCGGGCAACTCCCCAAATAGTAGCCTTCTTTGCACATAACTAGGGCTTTTTATAACACTCTGCAAAAATAAAAGAAGACAAGTTAAAAGGCCAAAAAAGGGGTTCCTTAAACTGTTTCAAACACTAATAAATTACACAGCATTTACTCTCTGCTTGGGCCCTCTCATTTTTGCTTCCTACAGCGATTGGAAAAAAGGAGAGGTGGGAAACCGAGTCTGGCTAATCATGATACTGTGTGGCTTGGCCATCACCGCAGCCAGATGGATCTATACTGCAGAATTACTATTACCCCTTTTTTCAATTGTAATTACCTTTCTAGTTTCCCTTTTCCTAAATGTTTGTAAAGTTTTTGGAGGGGCCGATGCGAAGGCTCTGATATGCACCGCTTTGATTCTTCCACAGAATGTTTCAACTTCTCTCACCTCCATATTTGCCCTTACAGTACTTCTCAACACTTTTATTCTTCTAGGTATGCTCTACACTGCAATATTTAGCTACAATCTGCTAAAGTATCTAAGGGGAAACGACTTATTCTCAGAACTCGCTTCAAAATCTAAATGGAGGAAACTTGTGACTTTTTTAACCTGCGTCTGGTTAGATAAGCCCACAAAAAGTAAACGTTTCCACCTCTTAAAGCATGGTCGATGTGGCAAAAAAGAAACCCCTCCAATATTCATTAGAAACAGCCTAAGCAAGGAAAAAATGGACTCTAAACATTTTAAAAGTGAGTCAGATGCTCAACTTTATGAGAAGGGTGTTTGGGTCTACTTCACGAAGCCCCTGATACCATTCATCACCCTGTCAATAGTGTTATCCTTTTTCCAGGGCGACCTCCTCCCATTTCTAATAAAATTCCTCTGAACCACAACCGTAAATGGGAAGCACCATCATCTTAAGACCAAGAAACATCTCTTATTACTCACAAAAAATGTTTTACTTTTAGATACTCACAAATATTCTTTTATGGTAGAAACGCAACGTTTAAACACTGGAGGAAAAGTTATGGAAGAACTCAAACAGCTTCTCAAAAAACTGGTAGAAGCAAACGGCCCCTCAGGACACGAAGAAAATGTTAGGAACATCATAAAGGAAGAATTAGCAAACTATGTAGATGAGGTAAAGGTGGATAATTTAGGAAACCTCATATGTACAAAGAAGGGAGCGAAAGACACACCCAAAGCCATGGTTTTAGCTCACACCGACGAGATAGGGATGCTGGTTAGATACATAGAAAAAGAAGGCTTCATAAGATTCTCGTATTTGGGAGGATTTTTTGACCAAATGGTTCTAGGCCAGAGAGTATTAATACACACAGAAAAAGGCGACATTAAGGGCGTAATAGGGTCGGTGCCGCCTCACCTCCTACCTGAAGAGGAGAGAAAAAAGCCCATAAACAGAGACAAAATGTTCATAGACATTGGGGCTACCTCCAGAGAACAAGCAGAGGAATGGGGAGTAAAAATAGGCAACCCAATTACTTGGCTCGGCCAGCTGGAAGAGTTAGGAAACAACATGGTAACAGGTAAAGCCTTCGACGATAGAGCTGGCTGCGCAGTCATGGTACAGGCTCTCAAAGAAGTAAATGCCCAATGCACAGTAATCGGCGTCGCATCAGTTATGGAAGAAGTGGGACTGAGGGGAGCCCAAACCTCAAGCTTCACAGTAAATCCAGATTTAGCCATCGCCATAGACGTATCAGCAACAGGAGACCACCCCGGAGTGGAAGAAAGACAAATCCCAGTAAAAATAGGGAAAGGACCAGGAATAACCATAGCTGACGGAAGACGCGAAAGTCTAGGCGGGGGCCTCATATCCCACCCCAAAGTGTTGAAACTAATAACAGAAACCGCCCAAAAAAACAACATACCCTACCAGCTGGAGATTTTTGAGGGAGGAACTACAGACGCCACAGCCGCGGCAACCTCTAGGGGAGGAATACCCTCCGCCACGATCAGCATACCCACACGCTACATCCACTCTCCCATAGAGGTACTAAGCCTTGAAGATCTATCAAACGCCGTCAAACTTCTTAAACTCTCCCTGGAAAACGCACACAAATATTTCTAACATCCCCCACTAAAATTTCCCCTTTTTAAGAACCCTCCTTCTAATAAATTTCAAAACAGGTGTGAACTCCCTTGGTTTTCGAAAAACTGGCGGAAATCGCTAAAAAGGCAAAATCTACAGTAGCCATAGGTGTAGGAGAACAAGAAGAGTATCTTCACAGGACGATCCGAGCAGCCCAAAAGGCAGCCCAAAAAGGGGTAGCCAAAATAATAATACTAGGAAACATAGAAAAACTCCCAAAAAAATACACGAAAAAAGAAACCATACAACTCCAAAGCTCCCCCAATCCCGAAGAGACACTCCTAAAAATGCTAGCCTCAAACGAAGTAGACGCTGTGGTACGAGGCTCCCTACCCGCCACTAGCTTTCTAAAAAATGTAAAAGCAGAATTCAATGTCAAAAACCTCCGCAGAATCGCACTACTAGAATCCGCCAACGGTCACCAGTTCTTCTTTGCCCCAGTAGGAATAGATGAAGCAAGAACAATACCTGAAAAAATAAACTTTATACAGGAAGGAGTCAACCTCATACAAAAACTAGGAATCACCCCTAAAGTTGCCATACTATCTGGCGGAAGAACCGGAGACATAGGAAGAGATCCCATAGTAGACCAAACAATAAGGGAAGCCGAAGAAACCGTACAAGAAATCAAAAAAAGAAACATTACACAAAACATAGAAAACTACCAAATCCTCATAGAAGACGCCATAAAAAACCAAGCCAACCTAATACTTGCACCCGACGGGATCTCCGGAAACCTAATCTACAGAACACTAATACACCTGGGCAAAGGAAAATCCTACGGAGCCCCATACACCAACATACCCAGAACCATAATAGACACATCCCGAGTAGGACCAATAAACGAATACCTCGGAGCAATAATCCTAGCCAGCGCCTTGGCAAGCAAAATTGAACGGAGTAATTATTACAGTAATCCGTGATAAGGAAAACTTTACTCGAAATTGATACTGAAAATGTCCTTCTTTGCACTAAAGGCGCCTTGAGAAAACAGTCTGAAGTAGTCCCCGAAAGTCGCTTCAGTCTCCTCCAACTCTAAAGGTTCAAGACCTTTAGCATAAAACTCCTCCACAAGCACAGCCAAATTATGCTCACCATCTTTGGGAAAAACCTTCAAAGTATTCCTACCAACAACCAAAAAGTACTTAATAGGCTTGATTTTCTCCACACGCTTCTGGTCATCTACAGTCAAACGCTTAAACTTCACCCTAAAACACTTACCCCCATTAGGCAACTCCTTGAGAAAACTTTTAGGCTCACCGAAAATTGCGACTTTTCCCCTATCCAGAATAACGATTCTGTCACTGTAATCCGCAGTCTCCAAATCATGAGCCACAATACAAATAGTAACACCCAGCTGCCTATTCAAATTACGCAAATAATTAAGCAACTCAACACGAAGATGCGCATCCAAACCCGTCAGAGGTTCGTCGAGTAGTAGTACTTTTGGGTTGTGGATGAGTCCTATGCATATTGACGCTCTCTTTTTTTCTCCTCCGGAGAGGTTTTTGAATGGTTTCTTCATCATTTCTTCGGTGTCGAATCCCAGTATTTGGAGTATTTGTTTTGCTCTTTTTTCGATTAGGTCGCTTGGCAGGTTGTACATTTTCCCGAAGAAGTAGGCGTTTTTGAGGGCTGAGAATTCGGGATACGCTGAAACTTCTTCGGGTTGGGGTACGTATCCCAATATTTCTTTGAGTTTTTCTCCTTCTTTTGTTACGTCGCATCCTGCTATGTAGACTTCTCCTTTGGTTGGCTTTATCTGGGATGTTAGAACTCTGAGGCATGTTGATTTACCTGCTCCGGATCCTCCTATGATGGCTAGTATTTCTCCTCGGTTGGCGTAGAAGCTTACGTCCTGCAGTATGGTGGTTTTGCGTATTTTTACAGTTACGTTTTTTAGTTCTATGTCTTTATTGTTTGCCGGGCTGTTTTTCATTTTGGTCTCCTCTTTTGTCGGTTTGGGTTTAGACTAGGCCCTTTTTGAGGAAGAATGCTATGAATGCTAGGCTGAGGAAGAATGCGGAGAATCCGAAGAGGTATAGTATTTGTGATCCTATGTCTATGAGGGTTAGTCCTCTTGCTGTTACGCTGGCTATGGCTTCTCTTGCCAGTTGTAGTGGGTCGAGTCTTTGGATTGCTTTTACTGGTACCGCTAGTAGGATTACTATTAGGGTTAGGTAGGAGAATATGAAGTACTGGTTTGCTTGGAGTCGGGAGTTGCTTACTACAGATATGAATAGGCCGAGGCTTATTCCAAAGAAGGAGGTCAAGACAAGCACTACCAGAAAGTTAAATAGTGTTCCCACCGGTTGGAAGTTGTACAATAAAATTAGTATTCCCAAGACTATCATTATTTGGAGTAGGCTGACCAGTAGGTATGATATGGTTTTTGCGATCAGGGCTTCTGATTTTCCTGCTGGTGTGAGTAGCATTCTTCTCAGGGGAATGTCGCCGACCACGCTCTGACTTGTTATCACCAGCGCTGCTCCTATAAGTAGCATGGGCAGAATCAGGGGCACTGTGATTTTAATGTCGCTTATCCCTTTCGTCTCGCTGGGCCATATTGCTTGGGAGGAGGGAATAATCTCGTACTTGGTATAGTTGTAGTCCATTTTTAACTCCGCTATTGCGTTGGTAACTCCTTTTATGATTGTGCCCTGTCCCTCCACATCGCTTCCGTCAAGAGTCAAGTTCACATATGCGGGAATCATTTGGCTGGCCAGCTGGCTTGTGAAGCCGAAGGGAATTACAAGAACAGCGTTTATTTGTCTCTGCCACAATAGATAGACTGCTAAATCATAGCTCTGCATCGGAATTATTATGCACTCGTTTGCATGCATATACATCTCGTTTATTAATGCATTGGATAAACTCAAATTTTCAGCTGTCAGAGTTGTGTCCTGATTTATTACAGCTATCTTGTAGTAATCGTCAAGAGTGGTGATCCGGTACTGCGCCATCCCCATCGCGCCAGTTATTATTATTGGCAGCAGAAAGATAACCAGCAGCGCCAACCTATCCTTCATAAGCGACTCCAATTCCTTCCTGATTAAGGCCCCTATCCTCTTAACGCTACCAAAAAATGGAGCCAGCTTCACCTTCACCAAATAAAGCATTCTCATCATCATACCTTAGACCTTCCCCTTTTTAGTGTAAACTTTAATCTACACCTTCCGTGTTTCCCGTAATATAAATGAAGTAGTCCTCCATATCAACTTCAACTTTGGGCTCAACTTTTCGAACCGCAACCCCTTTTTCTCCGAGCTTTTCCACTATTTTTCTCAGAACTGCGGCGTTCTCCCCACTGGAAAACACCTTCAGTTGGTCTCCCTTTTGGATCACGTATTCTACGCCCTCCACATTTTTTATTATTTCCACATACCGAGAATCGTACTCTTCCAATAATAAACCTATAGCATATCCTTTTCCTGGCAAGCGTGATTTAAGCTCCTCCGCGGTTCCAAAATCAATGAAGCCCCTATTCCTAACAAATATTGCCGCCTTATCACAATAATCAATCTCAGAAGGATAATGTGTTATCACCACCAGAGATGTCCCATAGAGCTTATTAATCCTATCAAGGTAGCCCCAGAGCTCATGCCTCCTCACCAAGTCCAATCCCGAGCTAGGTTCGTCGAGGAATAGTATTTTTGGTAGGTGTACTAGGGCTATGGCTATGCTTACTCTCCTTTTTTCGCCCCCACTGAGGTTTTCTACTTTTTCTCCTCCTTTCTCAAATATTCTTAGGTCTTTGAGGATTTGTTTTCCTCTGCGTATGAGGTCCAGCTCTGGGATGTCATACTGTTTTCCAAAGTAGACTATGTTTTCCATGGGCGTGAAGTCCATGTACATGCGGCTCAGGTCCTGAGGCACGTATCCGAAGAGGGGCGCTACATTATCTTTGTCTCGGACATCGTATCCGCATATTCGGATTTCTCCCGAGTCGGGTTTGATGTCTCCTATGATGGCTTTCATGCAAGTTGATTTTCCACTTCCCGACTCGCCTACGATTCCTAAGATTTCGCCTTCCCTTATTTCGAAGCTGACGTCGGAAATAATGCGCTTATTGTCGTATGATACTGTTAATCCGCGGACGCTGAGGACAACGTTATCTGTGGTTCTGGGTTTTGGTTTTTCAGCCGGCATAAACAGGATTTTTTGGGCTACCACGTCACTATGGTTTTTTCGGATTTTCGCCGGTCCTCCCACTTTAAGGATGGTGTTGGGTTCTATTGGCCTATCGCTAATTGTTCCGCTTTGTATTCGGACGGCGAAGTATCCCCCCGTGATGCTCTCCTCGACACCAATTACGTCGCCTTCAGCGTTTAGGGGTTCCCCTTCCCAGGTGCCCTTAATTTTAACATTGACCTTGTAGCGTTTGAGCTTGTCCCTGAGCCAAAATATAGCGGATGAAAAATTGCTTCCTTCAAAAAATCGGTCTTCAGAAAAATTTTTTTTCAAAAAGTTTCTTAGAATAAGGTTTTCAGCTTGAACATCCTCCTTAGAAGAGGGGGAGCCGATGGTGATGACTTCGCCGGGGTTAATAGTTTTGTTTCCACATTTGCCCTTTTTTAGGCTTACCGCTATTATGCTTCGCATGGGTGAGGAGTGGGCATCCAGATAAACTCCTTTGCCTCTGAAGTTTTCACCTGTTTCAAACCATTTTCCCTGCACTTCAACTTCTATTATGTTGCCTTCACGGTCTTCACACCACGCAACAGCTTGCCCAATTTTTTTTCCACTGAAGTAAGCCTCTTCTACGAATTCATCTTTCAAAGCTTTCCACCAAAAAGAATGTAATAATAGACAAACTAATAAACATATAGTAAAAATATATCCTCATGAAAATCCCCAGAAAAGTTGTAGCCCTTGCCTTAATCGTAACCTTCCTGTTCACTCTCCACGCTGGCTTAACCGCACTTCCCAAACAAAATATTTACCCAGCAAACTTCATAAATAACAATCATGGCTCTATCGAGTCGAAAATAGATCCCTACCTCGCATCCCTGATTCAAAATGGAGGACTCCAAAGTTCCTCACAAACCGGTATAATAATTGTTTTTCAAGAGTCCAGTTTCAGCTCAGGACTCCAAGCCTTAAATTCAATGTTCCCAGAAATAGAAGTCAAAAAAATTTATGATTACATTCCAGCAGCCGCCGTAAAATCCCCCCTAAGTAATATTCCAAAAATTGCTTCCCTCCCCCAAGTAAGCAAGGTTTGGTACGATTATCCCATCCAATTAGAACCCAAAAACTTGAAACAGTCGAATCCATCCAGCGGTGAAACCGCCCCTGATTTGAATGTTGAGGAGCTGTGGAGGGAAAATCTCAATGGTAGTGGCATCATAATTGCCCTCCTAGACAGTGGAATAGACACAAGCCACCCCGACCTTGACGACCTAGACGATAACAGTAGTACAAGCGACCCCAAAGTTATAGCAAGCGTCTCTATGGTTGAGTATGACCCCTTCCCCTATGACTTTAATGGGCATGGAACATATGTGGCTGGCATCATAGCTGGAACTGGAAGCGCTTCCAATGGAACCTACAAGGGAATCGCGCCCCAAGCACGATTACTAAACGTTAAAGTATTTGATGATGAGGGACTAAGCTTCTACTCCTGGACACTCTCGGGGGTAGAGTGGAGCGTTAGCCACGGAGCAGACATAATAGTTATTCCATTCGCAGGACCAGGCTACCCAGACGACCCCCTATGCACCGCGGTAGACAAAGCGGTTAAATCCGGCGTCACTGTAATAGCTGCGGCTGGAGACGACGGCCCCGCTTATCTTAGTGTAGGGTCGCCGGGAATGGCTCTGAGCTGCATCACTGTGGGTTCTTATAACTCCTCCTCTGGGCAGGTGTGCTATAATAGTAGCCGAGGCCCCAGTTTCTTTATGTGGATGGATCCAGATATTGTAGCTCCTGGATATAATATTACTTCTTGTAGGGCAAAAACCGACCTGGGGCTGAATATTAGTTTACCCTACTTTAACACTAGCGGGTACGGCCGCCCAATCAACGAGAATTACACTTGTGCAACTGGAACAGCTGCTGCTACAGGTTATGTTGCAGGAGTAGCGGCTCTTTTACTTCAAGCTTTTCCCTTCCTCAACCCTGAAGCTTTGAGAGTGGCGATGATGAAGACTGCTGTAGATCTAGGGGAGGATCCAAATACTCAAGGGGCGGGTCTTCTGGATGCTAATGCAACTTACAATTATTTGAAAAGTCTTGGTGAGCCTTCAGGGGAAGTCACCAGAGTGTTTACCCCCGGTTTACCCTATACTGGGTTTTTCTACTCGAATGACTCCGCTTCCCAACTGGAGACCTATTGCCTAGTGGGAACTTATGGTACATTTATCGGGATGTTGACCCGAAACTTAACTTCTAATTTTAACAGCACCCACCTATTGCAAGGCCGATTTGGATTGAAATATAATGGAAGCAGTAACGTCACTCCTTTTCTGCTCACCACAGTATATCGGGAAATGCACTCAACTACGCTTCCGGGAGTGGGAGACTATGAGAGGGCGGTGACTGTACTGGGCAATGGAGACGTACTCATAATAATATCTGTAGACTGTTGGAATAGCACGGGATCCACTGGAGCATTTAGAATAAAGGTGACCCTGCTAAATGTTGGAAACACCCCTCTCAGGGATGTGACCTTGTTAACTGTCTGGGACGTAGACCTTTTCTTAAACGAGTCCAGCTATGCTACAGATGACATTGCCCAATATAGTGATGTAGATGACCTAATCTATGCTTATGATGCTCATAATGATTATCCAGATGAAGTTTTGTATGTGGGTTTCAAGGGCAACATCTCCAGCGCCCACGAAGTAGGAGAAAATAGCTCGGTTCTAGAACACTTTCTAAGCGACGAACTAAACAACGAGTCTTATTATAGTGGCAGTATTGGTTTTGCGTTGAGGTGGAGTTTATCTGAAGAGTTAAGCCCTGGGAGTAATGTGGATTTTGTTGGGGCTCTGGGAGCTGGTGGAAGCTACAGCCAAATGCAAACTGCAATTAACAACATTTTAGGGGCTGAAGTGCAAAATGTTACAGACCTATGTGTAGTTAACGCCTCTATTAATCGTACAGGTAAACCCTATACTCCTTTTGCTTCAGAAAGCCTTATCCTAAACCTAGGCACCAACGTGACTAACGCTACTGCATTCTTTTTTGCAAATAAGTCAAGTGATGGGAGCAGCATTGTATACCTTGAAATATTCCAGTACCAAGATCTTCAACCCTTCTCCTTCAGGAAAATATGCACCAGCTGGGAACCCACAAGCAGCGGAGTCTACGCTGTGGGATGGGTGACAACCGAGCTTCCCAACTTTTTAACACTGGAACAGATAATCTCGGGCAACATAACACTTAACATAAGTGAAACCTATCTTCTTGACAATTTCATTGCCCGAAACGTATTTGTGGGCACCCCCCCTAACTGCAGCATTCTTTTCCCCACAGCTATTCCTCATAAACCGCTTGAACTCCGTTTCCCCCTAGACTTCGCCTACAACAATCTGACCATAGTAAGTCCCCACAAACTGGAAGATGTTCAAATAGTCTACTCCGGTAACGCGACTCAACTCTTCAACAACACTCCACAAAAAATTATCCAGAACAACTATGCAAATATATTAGTATCGTTTAACACCACGATTTTCCCCCGTCCCGGCTACTACGTCGGCTTAATCCAAATCATGGCTAACGGTGAGTACCTGGGAAACGTGAGCATCAATTTTAATCTAAGCTATCCCGAAGGCAGACTATTCTTCGACAGCATACATAAGGAAGTGGGCTTAGAAACCTGGGGAAAAAGGCTTGAGAGCATATACAGCGGCTACTACCAGCTATCAGAAGTCCTATACAAACAAGGATGCGACCTAGACGAGATTCCCTCCCTCAGCGAGTACCAGACGGAACTGCTCACTTTCTATGATGGAATACTAATATTTGATCCCCAAAAGGGATTCACCGAACAGGAAATAACACTCATTCACAGCCTACTCCACAACGGAACAAATATCCTCATTTGCTTAGAACCACAAGATGAATGTAACTGGACTGCGGCCGAACTTATAATAAAACCCTATGGAATCACAGTGGTTTCCAGCGAGACAGGAACAAAGATAATTACTTCATCGAACATGTCCAAATCCCACCCTGTTACCCGAAACCTCAACAGTATAGAAATGGAAAACGTCGCAATTCTCAATGTCAACACCAGTATGGGAGCAGTGGCTCTTGCCAATACCTCTGATGGCGGTATAGTGATAGCTGCTGCAGAGGTGGGATACGGTAAACTTCTGGTAATAGGCGACTCCTCCCTTTTTGACAGTCGCCACATAAACCTGTTAGACAACACCCAACTCGCAGAGAATGCAGTTAACTGGCTTCTTGAAAACAGAATCATACTCAACATTACCCTGTTCTTGCCCAATCCCGACGGAAAAATACATCTGGGGGAAAACCTGTACGCAGACATACACGTCACAGACATAAACGGAAAAGAAATCACAAGTAACATAACCCTGTTAACTGTTTACATTTTACCAAATGGCACCTTCCTACCGATACCCGCATTTCAAACAGACCGGCCGGGATGGTATGTGGGACTCTTCCTCACAGCCTTCACCAACGAAACCGGAGACTACACAATGATACTATACGCAGATGCGCAAAACTATACCACCACCCACTACATTTACAATTTTAGAGTGGAACCCGAAAAGCCAATGATACCCGCCCTCTTTTACCCTCAAGCATCAAGGGAGTATATGCTTTTTGGATTCGCCCTCATAGGGACAATCACTTTGATAGTTGTCTCAGCCTACTTGCTGGAAAGAAGGCGTCTCCGCAAGAAAATCTTAATACCTGAACTTGACAGACAACTCCGAAACACCATAAGAAACACCGTCAATGAGGTAAGGGCAGTACTTAAAAGCTTGGACAGAGAACTATCACAACAGGGACTCGACGACTTCGATAAACTCAGACTAATACACGAAAAACTTGGAAGGCTTAGAATGGCGCTTGACAAAGCCAAAGATGTTGCAGAACGTGTAGGCGAATAGACCCTTCAACCGAATCCTCCTAGCTATGCTTCGCCCCTTAATTTAACTGGTCTTAATGTTCAGTAACAAGTTGAGTTAAACGCCACCAAAGCCCTATAAAAAAGGAAAAACATAATGGTACAATCTTTTAAAAGAGACGAATATAATTTAGGTGGATGATTTTCAGCAATACTTGATTATTCAGAGATTTTATTCTTCTGTTCTTGGAGTTTATGTACTAGTTCTCTTACGGCAGATGATACTCCTACTCTACTATAAACTATTTTGTTTAAATCCTCCTCAAATTCTTCGTATGCCTTAACGTCTCCGTTCCATTCCTTTATTTTTTGGAGATACTTTCTCAGAAAGCTGACTTTAATTTCCCACAGTTTTTCAATAGCCTGCTTCTCGTCGTCTTCTTTGTCCAAACATGCTGAAAAAATTAGGTTTTCTGATGAAATACAAACAAATTTTTTCTTGCCCATCACTATGGATTCTACTCTTTCCTCTCCAAGTTTAGTTACAAATGAGGAGACGGCGCTAAGGAATCCTGAAACTAGATCCTCATCTAGTTTCACGCTGTGATACTCCTTGTGGAAAAGACATATTCCACTTTTGAGTAGAATCCAGACGTTGTGGATGGTCAAGTTTTCCCAACTCACATGCGATGTCTTTTGGTGGTATTGGTATTATTGCTGTGTCTTCTTGGGATTACTATGGTTAAACTAGTATTAAAACGTTGCTATGCTACAAAATTAATAAATTATTAAGGGAATTTGTTGTTTTACGAAAAATACAAAAATTTTAGAGCTTATTTTTTAGCTCATCCAAAAGATTTCTAATTCTCCTTCTGGAAGTTTTGGGTAAGTCCCAGAGCATACTTTCCACTCTTTTCAAGTAGTCCCCTGCTGCTTCCTTAAGGCCCTCCTTAATGTATATTTCAATTGCTTTCACATAGTTGTCCGCAGCCTTGACCGGTTCTTCCCTCTCCTCATATAACTCGCTTATAGTGATCAAAGTGTTGGCGTAACTGATCATATCATTCATTAATTCATATTTTTTCAATGCCTTTTTATAGTACTCCAGAGCCTCATCAAAGTTTTCAAGTTCAAATTGAGCGTCTCCAAGATCTAAAAGAACGCTGGCTACAGCTTCATCGTTTTTAGTTTTCTGATATTCATTTAGTGCCTGATTTAGAAGATCCAGGCCTTTTTCGTTTTGCTCATCTGCAAGGTACGCTAATCCCAGAGCATAGATTGTATCCACGACATATTCTGACATGTTATGCTTTTGATAAATTTCGAGGGCTCTCTCCCCATTTTTTATTGCCTCTTGGTTTTCTCCAATTTCTAAAAGCGAAATGCATAGATGGTAAGCGGAATCTGCTATTCCCACTTCATCGCCGAGCTTTTCATAGTTTTCTAAAGCCTTCTGGTAAAGTTTTACCGCCTCCTCGTTTCTACCCAATTTGGTAAGTACTAATCCCTTTTCTATGTACATTTGGGAAGCCAAATCTATTTCCCCCGCCTTTTCAGCTTCCGCCTCTATCTGCGAATAAACCTCTACCGCTTCTTCTAGCTTGTCTTCCTCTTCCAACATTCTGGCCTTACGAATCAACTCCTCTGCCACTTATATGTCCTCCAGAAATTATCCAGTTAAAAATAACCTGAACCACTTCAAATAATTTAAAAGTTTAGGTTAATTGTCTCTCCAATGAACGTTTAAACTTTATTCATTTTTTGAGTCTAAGCACCCTTTAAATTTTTCAGTTAACCCAAATTACCTCTCCAACCAAATATAACAATAAGACAGTTCGATGTTAAAATTAAACATTCTGTCACTACGAAAATATCCTCGCTTTTTGAGAAGAGTAGCTTATTTTGGATTACAAAACCTTTGGCGAAAGAAACCTGCGACTCTAGTTGCAGGGATGCTAGATAAAAACAGTTGGCATAATCCCATTTTTAAACTAGGGTAATTTTTCTATTTTTCTGAAAAAAATCAAAAATTGTCGTTTATACAAACATAAGTTGGTGTTAAAAATGGTTTCTACACCAATTCTCTTTCAAGTGCTCGTAGTTTGTCTTTCAATTCCTCTATTTCCTTTTTACGTTCATACTTTTTAATTAGCTCGTCAGCTTCTTTGGCAAAGTTTTCTAATTTGTTTTTATCTATTTCGGTGATTGGTTGTTTGAATTCTGTCCAGAATTTTATTTCAAGGCCGTCCAGAGTTTCTGTCACGTCATCCTCCCTATCCGTAGATAGGACAAAAATTATGTTCCGGGATACCTTGTATCTAAATAATATGTTTTCTAGTGTTATGGATCTTATAGATTCTCCTGTCATACTGTCTGAGAAGGTATGAATGGCTGATAGCAGATTTGATATGTTTGGTGCCTGTTTGACTGCTCCAAAATATCTCTCAAAAAGGCATTCTCCTTGTTTTTTAATTACCCACAAGCCGTGAATCATTTGTGTTTTACTCCTCTTTATATAATTCTAATTTTTATTAAATTATTAGTATGGGCAAGTCCAGTTTGAAAAATTTCTTATTATTGTTCTCATCCAAGTAGAACAATATGGGTTGGTAGTTAACCATTCCTGTTTTGGTGGGTTTAATCTTTATAGTTATTTTCTCTGTTTTCCCTTTTCCCAGAGTTTTTCCCTCAAGAGATATAGAAGTTATTTCACCGTAATCGCTTGTTTCTTCTACCTTTACTTTAAAAGCTGGTGGGTTAATGTTTTCGATTCTTTCTAGAGTTGCCGTTTTTACGCCAATGTTTGTTATCTCAAAGTTTACGGGGATTTCTTCATTCACATGAAAAACTGCGTGGGCTATTGGATTTGCTGTGCGTAGGATAACGAAGGCATTTTCAGAAGCTTCTCTAGGTATTAGAAGTGTGTAACCCTCTCCTTCCTCCAAGGTTTTGGTTTTTCCAACCAAGCTCAGATATTCAGATAGATTCATTTTTCTTTTTATTTTATCCAGCTCTGAAGCTGCTTTTTGCCTCAAATAAATGTGCCCCGATTTCTGGAAGCTTTCAATAGCTTTACGGAAGCTTTTTTCAATCATTGGATAATAACTCGTTTTCGCTTCGTCCGTCATTTCCAGTCTTAACTTTGTGCTGTATCTGACTCCGTCCAGATAACTTTTCATTCCTTCCAAGTATTCCACATAACTATTTAGTCCTGTTTCTTGGAAGAATTTTTGTGATCTCTCAAAGTAGGTTGTTGCATTTATGTACTCCTGCATGGGGTCTTTTTCCGCTTCCATGCATCTGATTAGGCTTTCTAATCCATAGCAAAGATCCGAATAGGCCTTTGATATATTCCTCATTTTTTCATAAGTAAACAGGATTGAGCATTCTTGGAAAAGTTGTGCAGCAGACTGATAAGTCTTTAAATTGTTATCTAAATGGGCCTTCTCTAGTTCTAAAAGAGCTTCAATAAATTTGTTCATAGCGCCCATCTCTACCGAATCCATGAATACCTTTGCAGGTATTTTTTCTATTTTTTCCATTGCTGCTTTGTAATGTACTATCGCTGCTTCATGCTTGCCTTCCTTAGAGAAGATTAATCCACGCTCCATTTCCTCTCTAGCTTCTGCAAAATCTGCAAACATTCTTGCTATACTAATTCGGTTTGCATTTTCCAACCCTGGTTTTAAGAAGGATACGCTCTGGCGAAACATTTTGGCCGCTGAACTATATAGCTGCGCAGCCTTTTCACCCTCCTCAGCCATACTCACAGAGTCTGCTTCCAGAAGTCTAATTTTTGCAGCATAGAAATTGGCTTCATGTTCATACATTTTCGGGAAAAGAGGTAGCGCTTTCTCATAGTACCCTTTGGCAGTTACCCAGTCTTTTCTCTCAATATCCTTCGCTAATTCAATATTGTACATTGCACTTGCAAATTTAGCATTATCTCTCAGAGAGGGGCGATTTTCTGCGGCTTGTTCGTACTTTTTAGAGGCTTCCAAATAGTAGTCCGAAGCCATTTTATAGTTGCCCTTCCTGTCATCTAGTTCTGCCAGTTTACGCAGACAGAGAGCGCATAATTCAATCAAATTAACTTTGGTATAATATTTTGATGCATCCGCGAAGCTACTCTTAGCCTTCCTGTAGAATTCTTCCTTCTCAGTAAGCTGCCACAAGTCTTCTTCTATAAGTCCGAGAAAGTAGGCGATGTTTGCTGTCCTTAAATCGTCCTCTCTTAATTTGTATAATTCAATTGCATTTTCGGCTAAACTCTGAGCTTTTCTGAGGTTTTCAATTTTTTCTTGGTCACTTAATTCCACCTTTGAAAGAAAATAGCCTGCCTTACTTGCTATTCCATAAGCTATACTCCTCTCATTAACCTTTACCCCGTATTCAACCGCTCTCTCAGCATATCTAAATGCTCTTGAACGAAGATCCCTAATCTTTTCCAATTCTTCGGAAGATAATTCTTTACCCTCATCGATTTGAGAAGTCATCAATACATATTTGGCCATACTCTCATACAGCTTTGCGAGAAATCTGAAATCACTTGGTAATTTTTTAACATACTCTAGCGCCTCACGGCCAAAAGACGCCCCTTCTCTCAAAACCTCCCTTTTAGGAACCTCACCCTGAATAAATTCTGCATAATCTGCAATCACTCCCGGTATCTCTGCAAGCACCCTAGCAACATTACGGATTTCGCCTAATACCCTATAATGGTTAAGACTCTGCTTCAAACTTTCATAAGCAGATTTTAAAAGGGCTTCTTGCTCACTTCTATCTGTCACAACTTCCGCAAGTTCTTTGCCCGCCATAGCATGTATAAAGTATGTATCCGCTATTAGGGTCTGTTCTTTATTCTTAAGGAGGCTTGATAATGCTTGTTCTGCCTGCTTCTGGGAGGTTTTCAACAAACTGACCTTACTACTGATATTTTTAACAAGTATAGACTGATTAAAATCAATCAGAGCCAAATTATAGCCTCTCCAACCCTCACAAATAGATAATTCCTCTGGTTGGGTTCTGGCCATTTCTTCACGTATATCTGCCAAAGCCCTTCTTTTAGCTTCATCCGATTCCGAAGATTCCAAAATCATGAATATTTTCGATGTATTAATCAAGAATGGAAAACAGAGTGCGGGTCTCTCTCTACGAGCATTTTGCAAAAATTTTTCCGAGTTACCAAAATTAATAATCGCACCACTCAGAATTTTTTCCCTCTCTCCCATATCAAAATGATCATAATTTATAAGTTTTAACATACCCAACCAAAACTCAACTATTCCAGCCTTTTCCAACTGCTCATATTTTTGATAAATCTCAGAACATTTTTCCAACCCTTCAGCTATATCCAAAAACTTATTTTTCCTCTTGCTCAAATCCTGCTCCTCAAATAAGGATGCCAGCTCAGACAAAATAAGAGAACTATCAATAATTGCTCCCCTAATATCTGGTTTAATCTCCTCCAATTCAAGCTTTATGAAAATTTTTCGAGTGGATTCCCAAAAATCCCTAGCCCTTTCTAATGAAATTTTAAAATCATCGATGGTATCTTCTCTTCCCGACTGTAAAAGGCTGCAATGCCCCGCAAAAAAGTAAGATTCCGCCTCCATCAATTTATCCTTTAAGATAGAATATAGCTCACTTGCTTCCACATAATTTTTAACCGCGCCAATGTAGTTTCCTCTCTTTTCCAATTCATACGCCGCTGCAAAGGCTTTTTCCGCCCTTTCAACAGTAGGCTTTTTGCCGAACAATGCTTAACCCTCAAAAACATTATGTAATGTTTAAAACTGTAATTATAACATAACTTCACCTTAAGCTTTATTTCTGTCCTCTAATGTTTATCAATATATAAAGTAAACGGTATCGGTAAATAAATTTGTGTTATTTAAAGATATATAAATAAAACAATTCATTTATACTTAACAAACACAAATTAAAAGTTTATTATTTTAAAATAAATTTCCAAACCCTAATTTTCAAACCCATTGAACCTTTTTTGTGTTTTTTCGATTTACCACTTACTAATTCCCAAGATATGGATTCGAAACTTACCTAAAATCTATTCGGAAAAATTGCTCCTTGCGCCTCCACTGAAAAGTGATCTGCACAAAAATAGGAAAAAATAAAAAGATGCAGAATTTGGATTCAAAGATTTATTTTATGAAAACTTTTCCCGCGACTTGAATAGGGAGCTTATTTCGCTAGCAATTTTGCAAAAAATGAGTCGAGTGAAAATCTAAACTCAATAACATAACGTGCACATTTAGTGAATTCTACACCGCGTATATCTTTATGGTTCCCGCCAAAATTTTATTTAGCGTCTTTTCAATATCTGTGATGTCTGCTTGGACCTGTATTACTTCCTCGCAGGATTTAATTGCTGTGTCTGGATCTTTTAATCCATGCCCAGTTGTTATGCAAACTACTCTTTCGTCTCTGT
>CAZECW010000197.1:0-8180 GCA_964510585.1 uncultured archaeon
AGTCAGGTCATAAATTGTCTTTTTTGCATTCTTGGCTTTTGGAAACGGTTTAGTAGGTGGGCGGCTGTTCTCCTTGCACTTAGCCCCAACATAAAAAGAAGCCTTTAAGAAACCCTCCCTTCTTAGCAAAAGAGAGTTAAGGATGGGGTTTGGAAAACCAGCATTGGGAAGCATATGCCAACAGCCGGACGTCTTTCCCCATACTGGTTGCAATTTTTTTCGCCCAAATGAATATATCGGGAATCCAAGAAAGTGAAAACCTTATTTTGCAATTCTAGTACCTTTATATAATACAACGATGGTTCGTTTGATATAGCTGA
The DNA here is from genome assembly GCA_964510585.1 of uncultured archaeon. Lineage (GTDB taxonomy): Archaea > Asgardarchaeota > Jordiarchaeia > Jordiarchaeales > Jordiarchaeaceae > Jordiarchaeum. Next base: position 321 of record CAZECW010000197.1, read on the forward strand.
TGAGAGATGTTCTCCCATAAAAATTTTTGAAAACCTTTTAAAAATGGAGGATGTAAAAACACCCCGCAAAACACTGAGAAATAAAAAGCATCATTGTAGCAATAAGAGATTTGGCTTAATAGAAAAGGATAAATTGTATTTCGTATAAATATTGAAAATACTTATAAATTTTTTAAGGCTGGGAGAAGTGTAATTGGCAACAAATCTGGAACCGCCTTCAATTAAGAAGGACTCGGAATTTAATGAGTTCACAGATGATCAGTTGAGGGTATCGATTGTACTACCCGTTTATAATGAGGCTAAAGTGATTGAAAAAAATCTAGTGAAAATTATGGATTATGTCGAAAAATTTTTTAAAGATTACCAGATAATTGTTGCAGAAGATGGGAGCAGCGATGGAACAGACCTTATCGTGAAACGATTAGTGGAATGTAATCCCAAGATTGTACACGTTCATTCGGATAAAAGGAGGGGCAAGGGTTGGGCTCTGAAAAGGGCATTCAAAATTGCGAAAGGAAAGAAGGTAATCTTTATGGACGCTGACCTCGCCTCATCGCTTGAACAACTTCCACTGATGTTCCGAATGATAGAGGAAGGATTCGCGTTGGCGGTAGGATCAAGGGCCATAAGGGGCTCAAAAGCAAAAAGGTTACCTCTAAGAAAATTGGCAAGTGAAATCTATAACCTTCTTGTAAGGCTCCTCTTTATGGATGGAATTCACGATCATCAGTGTGGCTTTAAGGCGTTCAACCGTGACCTAGCCTTATCCATTCTCGACGAAATAAAAGATAACGGTTTCTTTTTCGACACTGAACTAATAATTAGGATGCGAAGGAGGGGGTACAGCATCGTAGAAGTGCCAATAAAGTGGGAAGAACAAGCAGATCGAGAGTCGAAATTCCGATTAGTACGTGATGGAATAAAAATTCTTATGAATCTATTTAAGCTGAGGATCAATTTATGGATAAGTTGAGCGTGCTTGCCTTCAATTGGCGAGACTTAACTAATCCGAATGCTGGGGGAGCCGAAGTTCATATACATCAAGTTTTAAAAAGATTTGTAAAATGGGGGCATGATGCGACTCTCTTCTGTGGGGAATATAAAGGGTGTAAGAAAAAGGAAGAAATAGACGGGATAGAAATAATTAGGTCTGGCAATCAATACACAGTCTATTTGGCAGCATTAAAATATTACCTCAAAAAACTAGACTCCTTCGATATAGTGATAGACGACATAAATGGGGTTCCCTTCTTCACTCCATTGTATGTTAAGGAGCATAAAATTGCAATTATACATCACCTCGTAAAAAATATTTTTTTTAAGGAACTCCCCCCTCTTCCGGCAGTTATTGGATACACTGCAGAACAAACAATACCTTTAATATATAGGCGAATCCCCATCATCACAGTTTCTGAGAGCTCAAAACTGGATCTAATCAAATTCGGTATCCCCAAAGATAACATTATTGTTATTCATAATGGAATTGACGATAATCCTCATGAATCATCCGATTATTTGAAGAGTCCATTTCCTCATATTCTCTATTTGGGTCGGCTTAAGAGATATAAAAATCTGGAGCAACTGATTATTGCTACAAAATATGTTACTGAAAAATTGCCAGATGTAAAGCTATCTATAGCAGGAGAGGGAGATAGAGACTATAAATTTGAATTAAAGAAACTGGCAAACGAATTGAATTTAAATAATATCCAATTTCACGGGTTTGTTAATAATCAGGAAAAATTAGAATTGATGCGAAAAGCTTGGGTATTTGTTACAACCTCGGAGAGAGAGGGATGGGGATTAACTGTCATTGAGGCAAACGCCTGCAAAACACCTGCCATAGTTACTGATGTGCAGGGTTTAAGGGATACTGTTAAAAACAATGAAACAGGCTTCATTATACCCTATGGGAGACCTAAAACTCTCGCCAAAGTTATAACAAAAATCCTGACCGATAATGAACTGAGAGAAAGATTGTCAAAAAATGCAGTCGAGTGGTCAAAAAGATTTGACTGGAACAAAACCGCAAGTAAAATACTACAAGTTATAAAAAAAACCATTGCTCAATAAAACGGCACAATTATCTAGGCGTTTCCTATCGTGGGCGGGCACAGGTCGCGTGGAAACTGCTTCACCCTCTCCTTAAAATAGGACTTTAGGTACAGGAAAATTAAGTTACTAAACCAAACCCTCCACATAGGGAGGCGCTTGAGTAAACTGCGCCAATGAAATATTAGGAACTTTGAAAAATGTATTTTTAGAAGTGCCTGTTTCTACAACTCTAAAAATAAAAAATCGAAAAGGGTTCAAAAAATTTCAAATCTTAGTGAAAAACGTGTAATACTTTCATACTCTATGTTTTAACTGTGTTCTGAAGAAATTGTAATAAAATGTTTATATAGTCTGACTGTAAAAGTATATTCGTTTTTGTAATTGTGAGAGAACTGATTTAAAAACTTCGTATGGGTCGAAGGGATTTGAGCTCAGTAAAACTTAGTATACTGTATGAGTTGTGGAGTTTTTTGAAAAATAAGTTTGTTATTTTTGGATTGGTGGTGAGACTTGTTCTGGCTCCCTTCTTTATGCACGAGTTTGATTTCAATCTTTTTGTTTCAACGGCTAGGGCTTATTATTCCTCTTGGACTATTACCTATTTTACCAACTGGGCTTATCCTTTGTTTTTTTATTTAATTTTATTATTTTCCTATTTTCCAGCAGATTTGATTAGCGACAATTTTTACTTATTTGGACAAACCATTTCGGTATCTGAGAAAATTTTTGTTAAATTGCCCTTCATTATTTCCGATCTGCTTATAGCATATATGTTGTATCGCATTTTATTTGAGAATGGTAAGGAAAGGTATGCTTTGTTTATTGCCTTATTTTATTTGTTGAATCCTCTCTCGATTTTCACAAGTTCAGTTTATGGCACTTTTGACTCTGTTTCGATTCTTTTTTCTCTACTTGGCTTCTACCACTTTTTGCGTAAGAGATATGGTCTCAGCGGTTTAGAGCTTGGTGTAGGATTCGGGATAAAGTATCAACCTGTGGTTTTAGTTCCTGTTTTCTTATTGTTTATGTGGAAAGAGGCGAGAAGAGAGATTCCAAAATTTCTTCTCTGTTTTGGAGTCCCCGCTGCTTTATCTATTATATTTCCCACTATAATTTATTATGATCCTCTAACTCACTATTGGACTTTTGGATTGTTTACAGCAAACTTTGCAGTGTCCAAGTTTCTGAGAGATATTTCTCAAATGTTGGACCCTAATCTGACATACCGTGCTTATCTTCTTAGATGCGGATTTTTTGAAATACTAATTTACAGCTCTTTGATTGAAGTAGCTACTTTTGGTAGTTTATTCTTACTTTTTGTTTTTCTCGTTTGGCACAAAAGACTCTTTGAGCGTTACTCCAAGTCGAGGTTTGAATATCTTACGGCGTGTTCGGTAGCAGTTTATATGATATTTTACCTCTCATATGGGAGAATAAATGTGTATTATACTCTTTGGGCCATGCCCTTCTTATTGATCTTATTCTCCTTCAGGGAGCTTAATAGATTTTTGCTATTGACCTTTAACTTTTTACCTTTAGCACAAAACTTCTCGCGCGATAGCATTTTCTATTATTTAAATGGAAATTATACATACAGTGCTTATTTCTTTTCAGGGATGGTGCAGCCCTATGGAGTCGGTTATGCTACATCGGTAGCTACGGGGTTTCTGTTTTCTCTATCTTGTATTTTAATATTCCTTTCACTATTCAAGGATGCCGTTAATATCTATCAACCCTTAAAAAAAGTCCACCAAGTTTTTAAACAGATTCCAGAGAGAAGGAAAACAATGATTTTAAGTTTAATTCTAGCATCGATTTTCCTCTTTATAGTTTCATCTCTCAATAGTAATGGTCTCTATTGGTCAGGTTATCCTGTAACGTTTTATACGCCTATAGAGCGGGATCCTCCACTACAATCAAAACTATTGTTCGCTTACCTACTTATAGTTTATTTATTGCCTTTAACATCTTCTATATCCATTTCTCTAAGTACTAATGTGGACTCAGGTAAAAGTAAATGGAGAAATTGGAAGCTGGCAATCCTACTTGTATCAATTACGTCTTCGATAATCTTGGGATGCATTATACTTAATGCTACTCTCCCATATGTTGCTAGCGGAACTGGATTCTTCTTCGGCCAGATTCCACTTTTTGGAATTGAAAGAGTTTTGTGTGAACATGGAGGAATTATTACGACAATTCTTATTCTAATATCTTCTACGGTTGCGCTAGACTTGATATCTAAACCTTGGATCTCTGATATAACTACAAATTTTATTGAGACCGAAGATTAGTTAAACTTCGTAATTTGATTCTTTATTAATGGAAAAATGATACATTTTAGTAATTGGCTACTGGTAAAAATTAAATTAAAATGTTTTTATTTTTAGTTGATTTAAACTTTTTAGCTATTACGCAAAGTTCTAAATATCCGCTTTTTAGAAATGACTTTCTGAAAATGGTAGTAAATTTAGTATCAAGTAATTTCATTATAAATCCATTTATTCCAAATGGATCAATTCCCAAAATTTCTGATACCTCGAAATTATTATTAAGAAATAGCGACTTCAAGTCATTATAAGTATAGGATTTTTCATATCCATGCTTCCATGATCCAAAATGAATTAGTTGATAGAGTTTCCATAAAGAAAACCTTGCTGGTACAAAGGTAATCATATAACCATTGTCTTTCAAAATTCGCCTCATTTCTTTCAAAAAGGGTCTTTCATCCCAGAGGTGCTCCATTAATCCTGCGCTAAAGATGAGATCAAATTTGTTATCCGCAAAAGGCGTCTTTCTGCAATCAGATAAGAAAGAATTTGGAATCTCCCTTCTTACTAATTCGATGGCAACTTGGCTGTTATCTAAAGCATAGCATTCCACATCATCTCTATTCTTTTTTATTAACTTAATATTGGAACCATAACCACATCCTACCTCGACGACTTCTTTTCTCGACGAACCTAACTTGTCTAAATAACTATTTATTATTTTATCTCTCTCTAGAATCAACCATCTTTCGGCCTTTGACACCGAATATTTCGCCCAATGATCATCCCAATTTGTCATATTAAAACCACTTCTCTTCATAGAAGATTCACCATTCAATAGTTTAATCTACCCGAAAAATAAAAATATTCAATACTTGAAAGAAGTGTTTTAATATCTACCCCAAAAATATTTAGGCCCTGTTTGGCGGAGAACATTATGCAAAATAAATACCACTACTTGCTATCCTTTCTGGCGCCGCTGATAGTTAGAGCAATCCCTGAAATTGTTTCTTTTCCTTGGCCTTTGGGTTACGACACGGTTACTTGGTATGCTCCTGTCATTAATTTGTGTCAGATTTATGGTCCGCTTTATAGTTTGACTGTTTTTACGGATTGGCGTAATGCTCCTCTTCTCTACATGTTTATGGGCTTTTTGGGTTATGTTTCCCGGTTGGATCCTTTTTTGGTAACTAAGTGTTTTGGCCCTTTTCTTAGTGGATGTTTGGGATTGGTCGTATTCTTTTTTTCGCGGAATTATTTGGGTTGGAGTGACAAAAAGAGTTTGGCTTGTGCTTTGATCTGTGCCTCTTATTTTGTTACTCTTAGGTTGACTTGGGATTCCTATAGGAACGTTTTGGGACTTATCCTTTTTATTATTGCCCTGTCGCAGTTACCAAATTTAGAAAAAAGGCGTAATGCTCTTCTGTTTTTTGTTTTTTGCTTTCTTTGCGCTTTTTCGCATGAGCTGGTAACCATTATCCTGCTAATTACCTTGTTTTACTTGGCTTCGTTGGAAATTTATAGGAAATTGAAAGGTGGTGTTTTTCAAAAGGGGAGGTTGATTGTGCTTGTTTCTTCTTTTTTGTTGCCCATGGTACTTTTTGCATTGTACTATACGAACTGGTTGGGTAACAGTTTGTTCTATTTCTATAATCCTTTTTCTGAATCTCTTTTTGGAGGGGTTTTGGTGGATTACATTTCTCTCCGAACCGGTTTTTACCTGTATCCCAGCGTTGACGTTTTGAACGCGCATATTCTTCTGCTCTTCTTTATTTGTTTTGGTCCGATTCTGCCTTTTGTTGTGTTGGGATATTTTAAAAATGAGGTTTTAGACGTTACTACGCTTTTCCTTTTGGTGGGTTCTTTTATGCCTATGGTTTTGCCCCATTCTGCGCTGCCTCTATGGTCGAGGTGGATGCTTATGCTCACCGTGCCTTTTTCAATTTATGTTGCTAACTTCCTTTTCCCAGACGAAACAGGTGCGGTGCTGGCGGAAAAATTGAGAGTGCCAGTTTTTATGCGTGCCAAGCTTCTGGTTTTAATTATTCTTTTGTTAGTTATTTTTTCGTCTACCTACATGGTTCTGCCTGCGGAATCTGCCTTCCCCTACTTTAGCAATTTTAACACTGCAAGGTATCTTCCCCCAACCATGCAGTATAATACTGTTCCCATTTCTAGGTCTCAGGACATAGTTATTGCCTTGACCTGGCTGAGTTTTAACATGTCTTGGGACTCATGCGTTGTTGCCCATGAAAGTTTGGCCGGTTGGACAAAGTTGGCTTTCCCCTTCAAACAGATCTATACTTATAGTTCTGTGGATGTGTATCTTGAATCTGCACTTTTTTGGTCCCAATTTTTTGGCAAGGTTTACATTTTAACTATGGCTCCCTACGACATCATCATAGCACAAAGGGGATTTAACTTAGTGTTCCAGTTTGGCCTAGTTAGAATCTACACAAAATGAGGCCACCAAGCTTATTTCTACATCGATTCGTTTAACCTTTGGACAACATATTTTTTGTTTGTCTGGTTTGTTGTGTTTATTTTATCATAACTCTTAAATTGGTGATGAATCCCTTAACACTTGGAATGTTTATGTGAATTTGTGGAGATGGGAAAAATGGCAGTGGAAAAGTATGCTGATGAGATAAGGTTTTGTGCTTCGTGTGCGAAGATGTGTCGTCACGTTTGCACCTCGGGCACCATTACAAAGTCTGAGACCGCTACGCCCTATGGGCGATGCCTACTTGCATACTATATTGAGAACGGAGTAATTGAACCCAGCAAAGAAGTGCTTGACGCCCTCTATCAGTGCACCACCTGTGGTTTATGTCAGGCTAACTGCCTTTTGGACTATGATATTCCGGGGGTGGTTGAGGCTCTGCGGGCGGAACTTGTGGAGAAGGGGTTTGCAAATGAGGATGCGGCTAGACTTGCCGAGAACGCTGGTAGGGAGCATAATCCTTACGGTGAGCCCCACTCGCAGCGTTTCTCCAAGTTGAAAGCCACGAAAAAGGCGAATCCCGAAGTGATTTATTTCGTGGGCTGTACAAGTGCTTACCGTAATCCCGAGATTGCCGAAGCGGTTCTAAAAATTTTAGACAGGGCTGGTGTTGGCTACACGGTTTTGAATGATGAGTGGTGTTGCGGTTCGCCCATTCTTAGAACTGGTTATCGAAGGCAGGCCAGGGAGTTGATGAGACACAACCAGGAAATGCTTAACAGCCTAGATGCCAAAACTATTGTTGTGTCCTGCGCCGGATGCTACAAGACTCTGAAGCAGGATTATCCTGAGCAGGGATTTCCTCTAAAAGCCGAAGTGCTACACGCATCAGAATTCATCCAGAAACTAATGAACGTGAAGGAAATCAAAATCGATAAGAAGATTAAAAAGATTGTAACCTACCACGACCCTTGCCACTTGGGGAGGCACTCCGAAATTTATGATGCCCCCAGAAAACTCTTAAAACAGATTCCGGGAGTGCAACTGGTGGAAATGGAGTTCAACAGGGAGAATGCTCACTGTTGTGGAAGT
>CAZECW010000198.1:0-5705 GCA_964510585.1 uncultured archaeon
TCTGTTTCCACTTGGAATGCGTCTATTGGGAAGAAGTTTGGGTCTCCGTTCACCAGTTTCTCTATGAAGAGGGCTCTGCTCTCCAGGCTGCTTCCGGGTAGTCCGGGCTCTATTTTTCCTCTCAGCCGGTAATCTGCTTCTAGGGGGGTGGTGAGAATTTCAAGTTGTTCGTTAAATTTAAATGCTTCAAACACGAGTTTTGACATGCGGGGTTCACCACCGTTGGGATGGATTCGAGAGCAATTATTCTTTTCGAACTATCCCAACAACCCACATACTTAAGGCGCCTTCTCTTTTTAATATGGAAGCCCCCCCACTTACTAGATTAACTTTGCGATTTTGCCTCCAATCTGCCTGAATCTTTCCTCGGTGCCTTCTTCAAGTGGCCCCTCTCTTCCCATTACTATGGCTGAGGAATAGGGCAGTATAATCTTCATTTTGAGTTTCTTTAGTTCTCCTTCAATTTTTTTCGCCGCACTTCCCGAAATCCGAATATTCATTTTAGTTTCGAAGGCAAAAGCTTTCATACCACCAACTTCTAAACTTTTCAGCTTATTAAGAAAGCCCTTCACAGGTTTAGATATTCCGAACGCGTGTGTCGGACCACCCACTGCGAGAAAATCGTATTCCTTCAATCGATTAATTTCTACGTTTTGGACATTGACGGCATCGACCTGAACTCCCTGCTCCTCCATTCCAGATGCCAGCGCCTTCGCTACCTTCTCAGTATTCCCAAATATTGTGTCATACACCACAATTGCCCTCTTCATTTTTATACCCTCCATAAATACATTCACCTAGTTAAAACATATCATGGAATTTCATCCTCTTAATACTATTTGTACTTCTATGAACAGAAGGGAAAACAGAACACATTTCAAAATTTAAATGAGCAACTGGAAATCGTGAACGACACCTCCCTCCTCTTCCCCCCCTAATTGCTCTCTTCTGCCTCCATTGATTGCAGAGCCAGATATCTCCAGCCAACTGGTTTAAAATATCCTTCCTCACCCTCATCCTTAAGAAAATCGTAAACTTCCACCTTAATCTTGCTTTATAAGCCCGCAACCTCGTTTAACAGTTCCTTTGCTGTCGTGCAGGCGGGACGCTCATTCTCCTGAGTGAAAAAAGGAACCCAACCTAATCCCTAAAGTCTCTCAAGCAATCCCCTCAAACGCCTATTATCCGCCTCAGAAACATATCTCACATTAAAAACCCCCACAAAAACACTCCACAAAACAGATTAGTCCCTCACAAATAAAACTTGAAGGCTCTCTACTCCTCCCATAATATTTTTCCGGGTTAGAGTTCTAGAACCTGCATTTTTGAGTATCCCCTTTTTTCAAAGTCGTAGTCTAGGAGTTCGATTTTTTCGGGAACAATTTTCAGTATCAGTTTTCTCCTTCCCCGAACTATTTTTTGAGCTTCCTCGAATCCCTCGTCCCCCTCCCTCAAAAATATAAGTCTATCCCTGCCACTGGCAGTAATCTGCATCCCCTGAATTTTGCCAGTATCCATGGGAGTATAAATTCCAATGCTAACAATGGGATTCTCCTCAATATTCTTCACCTTTCTCCCCGGCGAGAGACCCACATAAATGTTGAAACCCTCCCTTTCCGTATAAAAATCCAATGGTGTGGCACGAGGAACATTATTGCTACAAGTGCAAAGAACAAGCTCCCTCCTCTCATCTAAAAATTTCCGAATTTCCCTTCTAAGCTCTTCCTCCGGCATCTTCTTACTCTTCTCCATAAAAATCTCCACCACAAATTCACACAGTTTTCCATTCAAACAAACATTTACAAAAATTTTCAAATATTTAAAAAAGTTTAACCACAAATACTAAAAAGGTAAATTCAATCTCTCCATCCACACCTCTACTTATAATTTTTTATTAATTAAGTTTCTTGCACTTCTGGGAACAGTTTATGAAAAAATATATTTATGCTGGAAAGGGCGCCGGAATGTGGGATTGATAATATCGGTCGAGAGAGAATATATTATTGAGGAATTGGGCGGATCCTTGTTTCTTACTGATGTGCCTTCGGCTTTCTCAGCTACTTTTTCGTCGGTATCAACGTGTTATCAGGCTTTCTGTGTTGTATCTTATTCCCTTTTTATGTTTTTTGGCTAGCAGTTTAGTTATTTTCGCAAGGTTTTCCAAAAATTTCTTATATGACGAATTCTCTATTGAATGGTTCATTTCCCCCCATCTTTCTTCCTATCATTTTCGCTTAATGTGTCTTTGTTTATTTAGATGCGAGTAGAGGAGGCTTTATGAACCTTCTTTCCAGATTAAGACTTTTTTGAGAATTTAGACAGAACACTTCCACACAATCAAGCACAAAAACACACATGTTCGTTACATTGTGCCTGCTTTGAATCCTTTTTTAATGTTAAAAATTATGATTCACTTCATTTTTGCCGAACATATTTTTGCGATTTTCGCGATTATTAAATTATATAATTCTCATTTTTTCATAGTTTTACGTATTTTTTACATTTATTAGTAAGTTTTATTAAGAAAAATATAGTAATTAATTCTTGGTTTTGCATAAATTTTAGAAAAAAAAGTAAGGGGTGAAAGTTTTGGAGAAAATTGCCGCACCATATGAACAGATAGACCTAAACACCATATTAGATATAGCACTTTCTGGCATAAAAATAGTTGAAAATAAGATATACGGTCCAGTTTACCCTCGCCTAGTAAAAAAGTATGCTATCAAGTTTTTATGTAATAAACTTAATTCAGAGATGCCTGAAGGTTCAGAGGATTGGGATTGGCCTCAGATTAAGGAGTATTTTGACAAGAATCTGAGCTCCTATCCCATTGGTTACATTGCCTTCTCCTACGCTATGGCCAAGACAGAGTCCACTCTACAGGGTAAAACAGGGGTTGCTAACCGTATCTCAGTAAATGAAATAATAAAAAGTATGAAACAGCGCTCAGCAGAAATTCAGCAGGGCGAAGCCTCAGATTTTATAAACTGTTTCAAACAATCAATAGGAAAAGCGGTCTCCTTAAAAGTTATGCCTCCAAATGCGTACTACACAGTAGAGAATGAAAAAACAATTAGGATGAGGGTTGACAACTGTATTTACAAGGATATCTGCGAAGCGTTCATCAAAGAAAGTGTACTCAAATATGATGGTTCCACAGTGTGCTCAGTAGGACGCATGATAACCACATATATTGAACTGGAATTAGGCCCTAACTATGATTACAAGCTTGAAAAGTTCGCAAGTCCCAATTGTGATGTAAGGATTATAAAAACAGATTAGGTTAGAAGCCAAATAACATCTCCCTCTTCAAGTTCAACCAATGTTTCGAGGTGCTCAAGGAGCAGGCAATTTCAGTGTCACACTCATTACTTTCTCAACAAGCACCCCACTTACACTCCGAAATTCCCTCTCGATGACGACTCCTTCAAAACCCTTTACATCCTCTCCCTTGGTTCTTTTGGTAGCTTGTGTGGTCTGGCTTCATTCAAGCTTCTCCCCTAAAACCCTATGCGGTTTGGTCAAGCTTCTCTGCAAGGAGATAAGGCGTAAAAAGTTTTCAAGGGGTCTCAAGCGTCTCACAGTAATATGCAAACTCCATGCACTAAATCCACCTTTATTTGAGGCTACCATCTACCTACCACTTCTGGGACCTCCTCTTCTATTTGGGTATTAAGTCTATTCAGCGTTTTTCAATCTTGATTGGTACAAGGTGGTTCGAAGCTAAGCCCTGACTGTAGGTGTAAAAGGGTTTGGGTCGTGGCTCTAGAATTTTCGGCTCTCTGAGAATCTCTGTCCAGCCTTTGAGAGTTGCGTCGTCTGTGGTCACCATGACATTCTGCGCTGCCATGTTTTCCTCATATCCTGGGTTCTCAGTCTCCTCCGTTTTGGCTCTTTCCAATCCAAGTGGTGCAAGGTCAGGAGCCGGGTTGAGTGGTTTTCTGGCTTGGCTATGGGCCATTGAGGTAAGCTTCTTACTACATCCTTCCTCTCAGTGGCCATTCCTATTAAACATCTTGGAGCTTCTTGATGGTTGGATGAGTCTGTGTGGAAGTGGGGATAGTTCTGTTTTGGCGACTTATCGATGATTTGCATCGTAAATGTGTGAGGTGTAAAAGGGATAGGAAATTTTCTAATTATTAATCGAAACTTCGAAAATTGAAAGGAGCGATAATTGAAGAGGGGGGTAAAGTTGGGTTTGAAGGTTCAATTGTTATGGTCCAAAATTTTCGAAATGGAGGTTGATTTATGGAGATTGTTTCGCATTCCTTTGAAGATCTCGTTGTAGAGCTGAGAAAAACTGTTGGGGAACAGTTTGTTTCAGACGACCCTGAGGATCTCATCCCCTACTTGAGGGATTCATTTTCAGCCCTAAGCGAGAAGTTCTTCGGTAAACCTGCTATGCCTCGCGTCGTAGTTTTTCCCGGAAACGCAGAAGAGGTTCAAAAGGTGGTTAAAATTGCAAATAAGTTTAGGGTTCCAGTGCTACCAGTTACTTTTGGGACCAACATGGCGGGGATCACTATACCTACTGTTGAATCCTCTATCATTCTTGACTTGAAGCGTTTGGATAGAATAATTGAGATAGATGAGGAGTCTATGACTGCTACTATTGAGCCTGCGGTTTCTTATGGTAGACTTGATTTTGAGGCTAGGAAACATGGTCTTAAAACCGTTAGCAAAGTGGGCGGGTACACCGGTGGCCTTGTGGGCAATTTTGTTAGTGCGAATATGCGTCCCTATAATGCTAGGTACGGCTGGACTGATCCTGTTGTTTCCCTTGAGGTCGTTCTTCCAACCGGGGAGCTGCTTAGGACAGGTTCACAGGCGGTTCCCGGATTCGAGACGCTTAATCCCTATGTGCGACTGTGTTTCGGGCCGGATCTTGTTGGCCTGTTTAGAGGAAGTTTGGGCTCCTTTGGCATTATAACTAAGATGGTTGTTCGCCTATATCCCGTAGGTGAAAAAAACGAGTTTCTCTGGTACGAGTTCAGCAGCTTGAAGGATCTGCTTAATGCCATTATGGAAACCCAGAGAAACGACATAGGTAACTCTGTAATGGGTTACAATGCTCCAGGCTTGTACTCCATTGTTACAGATTACGAAGACAAAAAGGATGCAGAAAAGAGTAGACGAATAAAAACTATGATACCCGACTCCTCCTGGTATCTTTTAATTGAAATTGAGGGAGCTGCTGAGAAAGTTGATGCCGAGAGGAAAATAGTGGACAGAATCTGCTTGGAGAAGAACAACGGTAGGCTGGTGCGTTTCACCGACGAAAAAATGATGAGATACTTGCAAGACTACACAACCCATAGAGGTCAAGCTGTAATGCACCAGTGTAATGGAGGCTTTTTTGGATTCTGGTGCTGCATGCCTCTAGGTAAGATAATCCCCTTCATAGAAGAAGTTGGCCCTCAATTTGAAAAATTGGAGTTAAAGGACCTTATCTGTCCAGACGAACCTCTAGCTATAAGATATGCAATTATCCCCTTTGACCGAGGAACAACAATGGTCTGCGGAATAAGCATAGAGTACGACCCCCTAGACAGTGAACAGACTGAAAAGCTCAGTGATACGATTCAGCCACTTATAATCACCATGTTGAAGTATGGTGGAACAATTCCCCTAACGATGCAGCAGCTAACAAACATGTTACTGATGCCAAGCTACGCGGAGCTAATACGGGGAATAAAAAGGCTCCT
>CAZECW010000199.1:0-2516 GCA_964510585.1 uncultured archaeon
ACAGATAATCAACCAATGTCGAGACGACTATGACAACAATATCCAAAAATTCATCAACGATTACAACGAGGGGAAAATTCGCAAGGGAATCCTAAGATTCACAAAACTGTATGACCGCATACTAAAAACCGTCACCCGCACACAAAACAAACACGCAACTTGAAGAATTAAAAATTCTCAAATGTTTGAATAATTGTTACTCTCCAAAAAATTGGTAGGCGATTTTATTGGGTTTTTCCGCCGGCTTAATAGAGTTTTCTCTAAGAGGAGGCTTAACTATAGGAAGCTTCAAAACCTCACTGGAAGACCCTCAAAATCCGCGAAAGATTGTATGGGATGATAAAGGAAATTAGTGGGGATACTATATTTGCGTTGCAAAAACTTTTTTTATCGCCCCCTACAAAATTTTATTTTTTACTTTTTTACATTTTAATGTTTTTCAATTTTAATTTGACAAATTTTTAAAATTCAAATTAAATAGTTGAGAGAATATGATTTAAGTTGCACCTGTTTTAATTGGTTTGGAATAATTTGGCATGAATGTTTTTTCCATTTTTTTGGTTGAAAAGGAGTTAGTGACTCAACAAAATATTTTTAGTGGTGATTTTTCAAATTCTATTCTTAATGATTGTTGGAATTTTGGAGGGAGTTTTTTTGTCCTTACAGGAGAAGATGTCTGAATTTGTAAGTAGTGTAGAGTACGGGGATTTACCTGCAGATGCACTTAGAGTTGCAAAGCAGAGTCTTCTTGACTATTTTGGTGTTACACTTGCAGGTTCAGTTGAGCCCGTTGGGAAAATTATCAGGTCGTACTTGGAGGAAGTTGGAAGTGTTGGCTCCTCAACTGTGATTGGTTTTGGGTTGAAGGTTTCTTGTAAGGATGCGGCTTTTGCTAATGGTGTTTTGGGACATGCTTTGGATTTTGATGACAGCAATCCCTCTCTCTTGGGTCACCCGTCGGTACCTGTGGCTCCGGCTGTTCTGGCTGTTGGGGAGTTACTGGAAGCTTCTGGGAAAGATTTGCTTCTGGCCTATTCTGTTGGTGTTGAGATTGAATGTAAATTGGGTTTGGCTGTGAATCCTGCTCACATGGCTAGGGGGTGGCATTGCACTTCAACTCTGGGTGCCTTTGGAGCTACTGCTGCGGCTGGAAAATTGCTCGGTCTGGATTCGGAGCAGATGACTTATGCGTTTGGCATAGCAGCTTCTGAATCCGCGGGGGTTAGGGCTAATTTTGGCACTATGACGAAGCCTTTCCATGCAGGTCGAGCAGCTGAGAATGGTGTCGTGGCAGCTATGCTTGCAAAAAACGGGTTCACTTCAAACAAAAATGCTCTGGAAGAAGAGTTTGGATACCTCAAAGTGACAACTGGAGAGTATAATAAGGGTGTGATGGAAAAACTGGGGAATCCTTGGGAACTGGTGACGCCGGGAATATACTATAAGTTGTACCCATGTTGCCACTATGGACACGCGGCCATTAATGCTCTGCTCTCTATAATTAGAGAAAACAGAGTGGACTCAGAAAACGTGGAAAGTATTGAGGTTGGAGCGACCCAGGCAATTTATGACAATCTGATTTACCACGAACCAAAAACTGGTCTTGAAGGAAAGTTCAGCATGCAATTTTTTATGGCGGACGCCCTGCTTGGACGAGGCATAAGACTCGAAGACTTTACAGATGATAGGGTTAGGGATCCGAAGATTGTGGAATTTATGAAGAAGACGAAATTTCAAGTCCACCCCGAAATCAACAAGCTCGTTCCCTACGGACTAGGAGCCGCAATATCTAGAGTTAAGGTAAAGACCAAGAGTGGAGAAGAGTTTGTAAAGGACGGAATGCCCACCGCTGGACTGGAAGAACTCAAGCAAAAATACGAAATTTGCGCAGGCTACGTTCTACCAGAAGATAAAATTAGGGAGTCGATGAAACTCGTGCTTGACCTAGAAAAATTGGACAACATACACAAATTAATGCAGCTTATGCATTGAACCGCAAGAAAGTTTTGTAGAATCCCACCTTTAGTTTTCATAAAAAAGTTGGGTAAACCCCTCCCAAAGCCCGCTCGGTCCCAAGCCTTACAAGTTGTGTGGATAACTCTCCCCAATAACTTTCCCCAATTATTTAACAAACACTAGGGCACTACTAAGAGTAGCTGAGCTTCACAGTTGAGATTAATAGGGCTTCACAGGAGACTTTTTTCGTGGGGATCGCACTAAATAGAGTATCAAACTTCTGGGAGTTAACTTAAAACTATCTGGAGGCTTAACCGCTTTCCAAGGATAAAGATTTGGTTTTTAATTTCGTCCTTGCCCACCCAAAAAATAAGGGAGTTAGAAATTACAGAGACATACAAATTCAACCAACTATCTAAAAAAATCAAGTCGCCTAATTTAGATAGGGAAAGAGATGTTGTTAAAGAATGCATCTAAATTAAACCACGTCCTATAAAAAAGGATTCTCGGGAAAAGGTTAAGGATATAGACAGCCTGAAAGATGGTATAAATTATAAGGG
>CAZECW010000200.1:0-2455 GCA_964510585.1 uncultured archaeon
GCTGGCTCCACGTAGGGCTGTGTACTTGCTGTAGTCTGTTTTTTTCGAGGTTCGGGCTTTGAGGTCAATTTCGTTAATAATGGCTGTAATAATTGGGAGGCGGAAAACAATGTGTTTGGCTATTTTTTGCAGGTATACGACTTCCTTGGTGCACAGTTCAACCATTTCCGGCTCATCCAGATACTTTACTCCTCCAGATATCATTCCGGCGCATGCACCAGCGGTTCCTGAACCAAAATCGTTTCTCTCAAGAAGAATGGTTTTCAGTCCACGCATAGCGCAGTCCCGGGCAGTACCCGCCCCAGAGGAGCCACCGCCAATTACAATAACGTCGTACTCTTCCTTCAAACAAAACATCCCCAAAAATTTGAAGACAAACCACAATTAATGGAATCCAGTTTCAATTAGTCAATTTTTAAATTTAAACTGTTTTGGGCGGGAGCTAAATATTACTGCTCCCATTTGCTACTAAATGCCCACCCCTTAAAAGTTTAATCGCCAATTTTGAGCCGAAAGACAATTTTTATGCACGAAATGTGTTTGACCTTTTTTTCTAGGCATTTTTTGCTGCCTCAAAGGAACAATTTATAAGGGGGTGAAACCTAGAATTTTTGTTAGTATTGTTTTGGGTTGAGGGTTTGAAATGAGGATAACTTCGGGGTTTGCTGTGATTTTTTTTGGTGTGCTGCTCATTTGTGGAGTTTATGGTGTTAGTGTTAGTTGGCACACAGACCTTGTTTGGGGTGGCTTCAGGTTTCCATCAATGGCCTTTATGTATCATAGTCAGTTCGGACAGTTTCAAGGTGCCACTTATCCGCTTCTTATTGGCTCCTACACTTTTGGTGGGGCTAGCGTTTTTCCCGTTTTTAGTGGTGGAAAATCCATTTTTCTGGTTCCCGGAACTTATAGTGGTTGTCTCGAGTTTAGTTTAGTATCTAGCGCCAAGGTTAATGTTTCAATTTATAGTTTTGTGGAGTTTATGGCAAGTCTTTTTTGGGGTGGAGGAACCCCACTATTTTCCGTAAGTAATGTGGAGGGAATCTATCATTCCCAACCCCTCACAAGTGGGCTGCTCGGCGCAGTTACCAAGATTTTTTTGGATAGCCAGTTGTTTCCCTCAGTTTCCCTCACAGCCTCAACCCTACCGCCTCTAGTTGTCTCCATAGAGAACCAGGGAGTTGAGGACGCCTTTGTTAGCGTTAATTCTTTTATTTTGGGCTACCACATAGTCCAGAACCCACAGTACCTATTTTCGTGGGCGATACTAATTTTCTCAGCCATATTCACCATCCTCACACTATTTAGTGAGGTGGTTCCCAGAATAACAGATGAAGATATTTATGAGGGCAACACTATTAGGTGCGCCCTTAAGATTGCTTTGCGTGAACCCATCCGTGTTGTTCTTCCCTACACTCTTCTCCTGGCCGCCATTTTTTGTGTGGCAAATTACAATTTTTGGGTGCCTGGAAGAGCCCTCTCATATTTTCAAGGGATTACCTTTACATTTGCTGGTTCCTTTATTGGTGCTCCGTTGCCCTTCCCGCTTATTTTTGCATTGCTGTCCAGTATAGTTATTTTTCTCATACCAGTAATTTATTTGGCTCAGATTGTGGTTTATTCGCGTGTGGGGGCAATGCGCTTTGAAGCTGTTGAAGCTGAGCCGAAACAAGGTTTAGGAGGGACAATTACCATTTACCTATTGGGGGGAGTTATATTATCAACTATTTTACTGTATGCCGACTACCTGTTTTTCAACCGTATGGCGGAAGTCGTGTCTTACTATGAACTGTACAAATTTGGATTCGCGGCACTCATTCTGGCTTTTGCAATCCCTATCCTGACTTTTCTCTTCTCCCTATTTTACACACTGAAAATTGTTTCGGCTTCAGGGGACAGGGACGAGAGGAGTCCCGGAGAGATAGTCTCGGAAATGTGGCAGCCCAAAAGAGCCATACTAAAAACATACTTGGCAGGTTCCTTCCTACCGGTTACAGGCTTCATTCTAACCATCATAATAGTATCTCTCCTTAATCCATTTGCATACCCCACACCATATATTTTCTCACCAACAGTTGAAACCAGCCTAAACACCCTCGTCTTCTCAGGCTCCCTAATAATTAGCGCAACAATCAGCTTCTTCTTAGTCATCATCCCCATAATGCAAACCATAATCTACTTCAGACTAAAAGAGGAACCAATACAGAAGCCAATGTGGAAAACACTAGGCCGACGGCCTCCCACAACCTAAACACCCAAATAAAGGTTCGCCACCTACACCTGAAAATGGTTAAACCCACACAGGCACCAAAACAGCCTCTAACGAATCCATAGATCCGAAAAAGAAGAAACGTCAAAAAACTGAAATCAAACCTAATCTTAATACGAATCGAATAAGTACTAACCGAAAAAGATTTGTTAAAATTAAAAAAGGGAATTATAGAGGGGAGAACCCAAC
>CAZECW010000201.1:0-2096 GCA_964510585.1 uncultured archaeon
TATCTTCAGTCAGTATTCCAATTTTCTCATCTTTAATCATCCTCGTCCATCCTCCTATGTCATTAGCAACTACTGGCAATCCAACGGAGAGATAGTCATACAGCTTTACTGCTGGTCCCAGCTTCCTAGGAGTGTCATTGCTTGAGGGTAAAACACCTACATGGCAGGAGGCTAGGAAATCGTAGAACTTCTCATTATTAGGAAACCAGAAGTACTCTGGATTCACACCCTGCTTTTTCGCAAGCTTGCGAATTCGCGGTAGGTCTTCACCCTTTCTAGTGATGTAGAATTTCACATCTGGATGTTCCCTAAGTATTATGGGCATGCTTTTAATGAAGAGATCCAAGTGAGCACGCGAGACCACCAACCCAGCGTAGACTACTTTGAATGGCTTGACTCGGGTATTCACTTTGGAGGCTCTGGGTCTTCCTCCAGGCGGTACCACCTTAATATGATCCTTCTTCACAGAATACTTCTGTTCCAGATATCTTGCCATTTCATTACTTACAACCACAACAGCATCTGAATCTCTCTGTATTTCACGCTCAATCTCCTCTAGGTTGGCGTATTGCTCACTTGATTTGTTTATGATGCCCATAGCGGCTAATTCTTCAGGCCAGATATTGTGGAGACAGGCAACTACTGGAACCTTAAGGCTGTCTCTGGCTCTAACACAGGCAACGGCAGCTATTTCTTGCTCTCCCTGAATGATGTTGACTTCTCCATCCTTCATGGCTTTTAAGAGACCTTTTGTAAGGCTGTTAATCCTATTTTCTAAAATACTCTTTTTGAGTACAATATGGCGCATAACGTGGGGATTATTCAACGCCCTACGGGTCAAGTTGTATAGAGAATTTTGAAGGCCGAGTGTCGAAGCTAAGTTTGGAATATGGTGAAAGGATACTTTCTCTCCCCAACACTTCTCTCGAGGATAGGGACTGTAAACATGACATCTTACGCCTAAGTTGGA
Organism: uncultured archaeon; assembly: GCA_964510585.1. Lineage (GTDB taxonomy): Archaea > Asgardarchaeota > Jordiarchaeia > Jordiarchaeales > Jordiarchaeaceae > Jordiarchaeum. The sequence goes on from CAZECW010000201.1 coordinate 971, forward strand.
AAGGCTTTGCGTTAGTTCTACCACTCGAAGAATGGAGCCCATGCTACCGTGAAACGGATGCGTAACTACAAAGCCAACAGATAACTTACCATTATCTTTGAATTTGCTCATAGACGCTTTCAACCTTCCTCTTGGCTATCTTGGATATAATAAACTACTCCACTAGGTATCGCTCATATCTCTCATACTCCTATAAATGGGTTCGTAGGCTATCAAACTTTCTCTGGGGGTATAGCTTGGTATTGCAATATGGAAGCAACTCTCCTCAATATCTGCAACCATGTTAGGAGATGTCTCCCGTTCTTTCGTGACTGGTTTAGTGACTTGAACATTAATTTCTAAGTTTCTAGTGGCTAATTAATATTATGTTTAAGGTGTCATTGCAAAATTGAGAAATATTTTGTGAATAGTATTTTTTAATTTCTTTTCAATGCTACTCTTAATTTTTAAATCATTGAGTTGTGCGTATCGTGCTATAAATCTCATTAATTTTTTTTGCTACGTTCTCGAGGCTGAATTTTTGTCGTACTAACTGGTATGCTTTTTCAACCATGTTATTATTGTTGTTATTTATGAGATTTGTGACTGCTTTGACGATTGAGTCTGGGTCGGCGGGTTTGACGATTATGCCGGTTTCTTCGTTTTTTATGACTTCGGTTATTCCTCCGACGTTGGTTGCAATTACTGGGACTTTCGCTGCCATTGCTTCTAGGATGGTTGTGGGTAGTCCTTCCCATAGTGAGGGTAGGATGAATGCGTCTGCTTTGTTTAAGAGTTCTGGGATTTGGTGGTGGGGTATTTGTCCTGTGAAGGTTATGGGTAATTGTTTCGCCATTTTTTGGAGTTTTTCTTTTAGTGCACCGTCTCCTACTATTGTTAGTTTTATTTTTTTGCCTATTTCGTTTATGTGGGTGAGTTTTTCTACGGCTTTGATTAGGTATTGGATTCCCTTCCATAGTTCAAGGTCGCCGATATAGAGTAAGTTGAAGGTTTCGTTACTGCTGGTTTTCTTTTTTGGTTTGAAGTCTTCTATGTTTACTGCGTTGGGGATTACTTCTATTTTTTCTGGGTTGATTTTGTATTGTTTAATCACGTTTTTGGCGTCGTGTTGTGAGGTTGATAGGAT
>CAZECW010000202.1:0-29853 GCA_964510585.1 uncultured archaeon
CCTGGAAATAAGCCCTCATAGAGCTCATTTTGCCAAAAGGAGGAACAATGGGGAGGGAACTGGAACCGCCAGAATTCGGCTTTAAACCAAACTCAAGGCGAAACTCCAAGCGATTTGCACCAGAAAACTTTTTACGCCCTATTTTCAAAAGTTTTATTACCTCTAAAAACTATTTTTTAACTTGGGAATGCGGTCAAAATAGATTCAGCCTCATAAAAAATTTGTGTTTTTGAGGTTAAAAAAATGGCTGAACACATCCCTATAGATGAAATGATAAAACTCATCGAAATTAATGTGGGGAACTGGAAACCAGTAGCGGTTGCCATTATTGATAAAAATTTTAAGATTTGGGCAATGAGGGGGAGTATGCCTCAAAAGATATTAGATCTTTTTGCCAACCAATCACTGGATGAGATGAGGCCAGGTGACAGTATTCATTATGACAGCACATTCCTAATGAAGGTCACTGAAAAAACAGCAGCCATTGTATCCATGTGTGATGTGAGGCTCTCCATTCTTGCTTCGGCAAATCTAAGGGGAAGAATAAACGCGCTTTCCGAGTTTTACAAGCTAGAAAAGTTTATCGACGACCATTTTTAAGTGATTACTTGTTTGTTTTTGTCTCCGGAGGGGAGGTTTAAGGCTTCTTTTTCCTAGTTCCAAAGCTCAAGAGTTGGGTGAATCTAGCTTCAAACGATTCCTAATCTCCAAATTTTCCCTTTGGTCTTTAAACTGCTTTTCAGGATAATAAATTTATTAACTTAATATTTTTTATTTAAGATTTGTACTAAAGAGAAGGAGAGTGGTTTAAGTGAAGTTTTGGAATAGTGTTGAAAAAGAAATTGTGGAGGATGAACTTGTTTCCCTTGTTCGGGAGTTAATCAAAATTCCAAGCTACGCAGAGATTAAAGATGGGGAGAAGAGAGTAGCTGAATACTTGGCTAACTTTTTTAGAGAAAATGGGCTTTCCCCCGAAATCCGAGAAGTCGGAAGCGGAGTTAACATAATTGTTTCATTTGGCGCAGTCGAAGCTAATTCTCCCTCATTGATGTTTAACGGCCACCTTGACACGGTTCCGGTGGAAAACATGACTGTCCCTCCGTTCGATGCAGAAATTAGGGAGGGGAAAATCTATGGAAGAGGAGCCTGCGACATGAAGGGGGGTCTGGGAAGCATGGCTATGGCTTTAGTGGCGCTGAAAAGGGCTGGAGTTAAACTTAGGGGGAGACTTGTTTTCACTGGAGTTTCTGCTGAAGAGGCTGGAAGCTGGGGAACAAAGGAGATAGTAAACTCTGGGCCGCTAACCGATTGTGTGATTGTGGGTGAACCAACCAATCTAGAAATAGTTTCTGCATCCAAGGGAATCATTTTGGCAATAATTGATGTTTTTGGAAAAGCTGCCCACGGAAGCACGCCTGAACTAGGCATCAACGCCATTTACAAAGCCGTGAAACTAATTCAAAAAGTTCAAGAGAAACTTCCCAAAATTTTTGAGAAAAAAAGGCACCCCCTTTTGGGCTCGCCCACCTTCAATCTGGGAACAATAAGGGGAGGAGAGAGATTCAACATTGTTCCCGAAAAGTGTAACTTGGTATTCGACAGAAGAGTTCTACCAGGAGAAACCACGGAGGAAATAAACAAGGAATTCCAAGAAATAATTCAGTCCTTGAAAAGGGAGGACAGTGAATTCGACGCAAAACTACAAATGTTGATGGGGCTTCCCCCCATGGACACACCCCTAGAATTGCCATTCATCAAGTGTCTAGGTGAAGCTGTAAAACAGGTGGTTGGCCGCACAGTTTACTCAGGAATACCGGGAGCTACGGATGCATCAATTTTCTCACAGCATGGAATTCCAGGCATAGTTTTTGGTCCAGGCCACCTGAGCAAAGCTCACACCCGTGATGAATACGTGGAAATTTCACAGCTCAAACAAGCAACCAAAATTTACGCACTCACCGCACTTAAATACTTAGGCTAATGGTAACCAAAACACTCTCCCATAAGTCTTTACCAAAACCGCCTTCTAAAGGGGAGAGAAAAAGTTTTCTTTTTCTAAAATTTTATTAGAAAAACTATTGTTTGTTTACTTTTTCACACACATTTATTAGTGATTGATGTTTATAATTATTTTAAATCGTCAAAAATGGTTGAGAGAGGGACAGGAGTCATGATTGACAAATCGATTCAAATCCTTTGTGCACTGAAGAATGATGTTTGTGAGACAATTCAGGTAATAATTGATTTGGAGAAGAATGTTATAACTGTTAACCCTGAAAAATGCCTTGAGTGCCCATTCTTAGAAGAGAAAGTGAGGAAGTCGGTGATAGTATTATCTGGTTCTCCAATACCTGAACTGTATAGAAAAACTCCCACATTTGTGGTAGACTTTGATTTTACTTTTCCCAGGAGAACAGTGGAAACTAAACCATAAACCCAGACCAAAAATAGAAGCTTAATATTCAAAATTTAGTGTGGAAGATCTCCCACCTAGAGCCCACGCCTAATGGTTTATGAACTGGTAGGGCTTAGCATGTATTTGACTTTAAGGGTTGTCCTTTTCCCATTTTAAAGTTTCATGTGTTTTTTGAGAATGGCTGTTTTTTGGGCGCAGGTTTGGAGCAGTTTTCTTGTTCCTCCTGCTTGGCTTATGACTTCGAGCATTTTTTGGGGATTGTAGATTTTTACTCCCATAACAGCTGTGACTCCTCTTTCAAATAGTGGCTGGGGAGTGAAGCTAGCCGTGGGCCCAACTAACGCCACTTCACGCATTTCCTTACAGTGCTTTAATACGTTGTCGACTGTGTGATTCACAAGGGTGCTTCCAGTTATTATTGCAATGTCCTTGTCCATGCTTAATTCCTCGAGTTGCTCTTCCGTGGCAACTTTAACTATAGGATTGGAAATATTTCTTCTCTCTATGACCGTTATTTCCCTAGTTTTCTCCAGTAGCTTGGGTATTACTGGTGCAAAGTAGCCTACCATTAAGATTTTGTCATTCGGCACCACCAAATCCAAAATGTCAGTATCACTGAAAGGATAAAGGTTAGGCTTACTCTTGAAAGCTATTTGGGAAAGAGCGTTTATTGTCGCTACACCTATAGCGGCACTTATTAGGTTTCGGGAAGTGGCAAAAAACATCATATCTCGAGCAGTTGAACCCTGTAATTCACCGGCTTCTTCAAGAGTTTCACATTCGGGAGGGTCTCCTCGTAGAACGTGCGCTAGTCCCGCTTCTCCACTTGAAAGCATTACTCCCGCATATTCTAGCCCTACTCTCACCTCACAGACTCTAACATCATCTAAGCACCAGGCTAACTCCTTTTCCAAGTATTTTATTAGACTCTCAACTGAACCCATACTAAAACCCCTATGGACAACACTCAATCTTTAAATATGCATACTAGGATACCAAACTTGGCTAAAAAATCAAGTGTATTTTTCTAGCAATTATTTATTTTCGGCAATACTTGATCTTTGTACAGATTGAGTGTTGATTACATAATTGGGAGTGTATGAATAAATCTATTTATTGGTTAGCCTAAGGCTCCTCTAATTTTTCCTGCATAGAGAATCAGTTTTTGGGCTATTTCAAACATTTCTTCTCCCTGAATAATGTCGAAGAGCCCTTCTTTTTTGATGTCCCCCTTGGAGAGGGTGTGTGCTGAGAGGTACTCTGAAATCATATGCACCACTATTTCGTTGGACATTTCTGGATTCATATCAACATTGATGAATTCATTAATTTGTTTTAAGTCCTCCTTTACCTGTTCGCAGAGCCTTTTTGGCAGTACTTTTTGGACTGCGTCCATACAGATGAACCTTGAAGCAAAACTTAAGGATTCTTTTAGGGAAGGATAGTAGGTGTCTAGTAGTTTTTCCAGAGCGTCACTCTTCCACTCGTTGACGGCGTTTAGTCCGCGTCCAGTGCCAATAAGTTCGGGAGGAAGCCCTATGCTATAAAGTGTGGCGGTAAAGGGAATAGGCTTAACTTTGGACTCGAATTTAAGTTCTCCAAATTTTAGAAGCTGCTTAGATATTTCTTTCTCCGTACACATTTTGGCCATCTGTTTAATCGTATCCTGGAAGGATGTTTGTCCGGTATCTTGGACGTTTATTGGCTTCTCGCGTTGGGAGGGGATCAAATCAAATATTCTTGTATCTAGTAGAATTTCATATAGGCTTTCCCAGTATTTGGCTGTAAATAGGCTAATTATGTTTACCATTTCATTTTTTTCTCTTTTTGAGAATGAGAGTGGTTTCTGCGATTGCAGTTTTTCTCTTAGCAGAGCAGACATTTTTTGGGTTTCCCTTCGATCAATATCATATCTTAGGCTTGGAGGAATGGTTAACGTTGATATCCCCGCGTATTCGGCTAGAATATTATCCAGATACTTAGGGTTACAGAATCCTCTGAATGGTAGAAAACCCGCATTTAAGATAGGGTATATTGGTGTGCCGGTTTCCTCTCTGAGCGCCGCAAGATCCGATATGGCGATTTTGGTGGCGAGTGTGGAGGGTACGAGTCCACAACTCATTGCGCAATCGGATCTTCCAAGAAATATTCTTAAATATCCTAGGGGAGTCAGCATGGAGGGGTAGGCTTTAAAATATTCCGAGACAATGTTTGAAATGTTTAGTAGGGAGGGCAAGTCCTTTATGAAGGGGATAATTTGAATGTCCTTAAGTTTAGCCGTTGGATCAATAGTTTCCAGGATGTAGTTTTTAAGGATGTTAAAGTTCATTTCAATGCGGGTTAGTTCTTTGGGGAACTCTGTAAGGGGGTGGATGACCTCGTAAATTGCCCCTCCATTCGTTTCGTTTCTCAAAATATAGTTTACTTCAATTATTTTTTGGAAAATGGCCATCCTTCTGAAACCAGGCTCATAATTGCCTGGGGGAACACTTGGTGTAAGATTAATGTTGAAGCTGGGAATTAAACCTTTATCCTTTAGTTTTTTAACTATCTCTTCTATGTGGTTAAAGGGTGTTAGTTTGGATGTAAAGTCTATTACTTGCTCTTCTATTCCGAATCCTCCATCTTCACGGGAGGATAGACAGGTAACCGCTTCTTCTATCTCTTCGTCGAAACCGACGTAGGCTGTAGCGGAATCTGCATCTTGGGTTGCAACGGTGGCGGGAACACGCATAGATTTACACCCTTTTTTCTCTCCTCTGAGTCCCAACATTTTCCAAAAGTTTCTACTTAATTATTAATATGTTTAAATTAAAAAAACTTAACCTTAGAAAAAGGTTAAAATGATTTAAATGGGTTAAATATAATTCTAGAAATTAATGTTTCATGGAACATTTAACATTACAAATTTGAATGTTCTCTGCGAAAATAAATTCTGCTCAAAAATTAAATTCGGTGCAGTATCATGCCTGACATTCATATTAGGGAGTACAAGTTTGAGGATGGGGATGAGGTGGAAGAACTTTTTCGCCACCACACAGAGAAGCACTTACGTAGATCAACGTCCCTTTTCTACAAAAAGGCTTTGGACGGAAAGCCTCCAGAGGATGTTGTAGCGGTAGTGGCAATTGCTAATGGTAGAGTTGTGGGATTCAGCGGAGTTAAGTTGCTGGGTGAAGGAAAAGTTATGTATCCCGCCACGATAGTTCATAGGGATTTTAGGAACAGAGGAATTGGAAAAATGCTGATGAGGAAAAAATTGGAAATAGCCCGCGAAAAGGGACTTAGAGAGTACACTTCAATTGTTGGTGAGGAAAATATTGCTTCACGCAGAATGTTAGAAAGTCTGGGAAACTTTGAAATTGTTGAAAAAGGGAAATATGATGAAAACAAAAAATGGGTAAAATACGCGAAAAAACTTATCTAAACTTAAAAATGCTGGGCATGTTTCTTGGAATAGTTTAAAAGGTGGAGAAAAATATTAAACTCACAACTCAATTCCCCGTCTCTAAAATACCTTTTCAATCAAGAGAGGGAATTGTTTAAATCAGTTATTTTCAGGATGTGTATCCAATGAGCGGTAAAACAGAAGCTTCCCGACTTCTCAGTGAAGGTAAAGAACTAATCAAAAAGGGAGACTATGAAAAGGCAGAAAAAATGTTCAAAGAAGCGCTGAAAAAATTTACAAAAGAAGGTAACAACCGAGGCGTGGCAGAATCTGAAACACATCTGGGAATAGCTCTACAATATCAAGGAAAGTTGAAACAGGCAAAAGAGCACTTAGAGAGGGCTCTAAAGCTCCATGAGGATTTAGATTACAAGCCGGGAATCTCAAGAGTGTACACAAATCTAGGGAACATAAATCTACTAACATCTAAAGACTTTGAGAAGTCTCTTGAACTCCACCAAAAAGCTCTAAATATAGCCAGAGAAGCTAAGGACCAAGCGGGAGAAGCCAGGGCCCTTACAAATATTGGCTATGTTCAATTTAGACAACAAAAACTGGATGAGGCATTGGATACCCTGAATGAAGCCCTAAAAATCGCAAACAATGCCAAAGACGAACACATTCGCGCCGTCGCGTTATCCAACATAGGAATAATATTGTTCAACATGAAGCGATACGACGAGGCTCTCGAAAAACACAAGGAAGTGGCGGAGATTTTTGAGAAGTGGGGAAACAAGAAAAGATTAGCAATAGAACACAGACAAATTGGATTAATCTTGGAAAAGCAGAACAGGTACGATGAAGCTGCTAAACACTACCAGATTTCCCAAAAACTTTACGATGAAACCGGTCAGAAAAGCGAAAAGAAAATGGTGAAATCTATGTTAAACGCGGTAAAGACCAGAAAGAGGGAATGCCCATCATGCAAAACAGTAATACTGGTACCAGAGTTAAAATATTGCCCCATCTGTAACAAGGATTTGTAAACCAACGAAAGGAGGCAGCTCACTCCACCAATGCACCGCGAAAAAAGTTTAAACTATTATTTTGGCACATCCCAAACATTGGCAAGTCTTTAAACGTGAGTATGTGTTTATTGTTAATAGCTCCATTTGAAAATTTGGAAGGTTTTAGGCTATGACTAAGAATAATGAGTTAACTCCAAGAATCGCTGTGGATGCCATAATTGTTAAGGGTGACTGCGTAGTCTTAATTAAAAGAAAGAACCCCCCTTTCCAAGATTATTATGCCCTTCCGGGAGGATTTGTGGAAGTAGGAGAATATGTTGAGGAAGCGGTGGTGAGGGAAGTTAAAGAAGAAACGGGGTTAGATGTTGAGGTAGAGAAGTTCTCAGGAATCTATGATGATCCAAAGCGTGACCCTCGAGGACACGTTGTAAGTATAGCATATGTTTGTAGGGTGGTGGGTGGAGAACTTAAAGCCATGACGGATGCCAAAGACGTTTACTGTATACCCATAAAGGAAATTAAAAATATCAAATTAGCTTTTGACCACGCAAAAATTCTCTCAGACGCTGGAATACTCTAGGTGCTTTTGAGCAGTATTTACCCTTCTTGTTCTGAATTTTTAGCTACGTACTCGGTAAACTATCATGTAGGGAAATCCTTGATAGTAAATTACTAGTTCCCTTTGGTACAGAGGACTTGTTTCCAAATGCAGTAGGGACGTTAGCGGCACGTAGTTGAAGAGGCTCACGAATATTGCTCCTATGTGTCCGCTCCTCGCCCAGTCATCAAGCCATGAGGGGATGTCGGGAATCCACAGGCACAGTCTATCAGTGTAGTGTGTAGCCATGGGGTATACGTTGGTGAGTATTATTTGCCAGGGATACGTGGTGTTTTTTAGGTACTGGTAAACGGGTAGAGGCTGTAATACTTCTGGATTGGTGCGAACAATGTAGACTCCGATGAAGCCTCCTGTGATGTTGAGGATTAACAGTAAAACTGCTAAGTTCTTCCTGTTTCTCAGAGGGTTCCCCCTGACAATATTTAGGATGTTTTTTCTATCATGAAACTCGTCTGTTAGAAATATGGCTAAACCGAATCCTGTAAGGATGCAGAAGGCGGGAAGGGAGGTTTGATTGTACCGGAAGAAATCCACCGGTCTCGAGTTCGGCATTAGAAGAAGGTAGGCCAGTAGAGAGGAGAGTATCCAGAATAGTAGTGTTCTACCTTGCGGGCTGCTTTTCTCGGCTTGGGATGCCTTATAAAAGTATGGCAACAAGAATGCAGGGGTAACTATGGGGATTAGGGCATAAGCTAGGGATTCCAAATAGAATAGTACAAGTTGAAGTGGGTTTGGTGGGGCGAATATATTAGAGTAGGGTGTTCTGCTCCAGCTTTGTGTAGACGTGAAAAATAGCCTTATGAAACCCAGCCAATCTCCAGTGTTAATTTTGCTGAAATATAACCAGGGGGCAGCTGTTAGAAGGGCGCAAATTATTCCCAGATATAGCCATGGGGATTTTAGTGTGTTTCTCAAATTTTTGGAGAGAATTATGTACGCTAAACCCACGAACAGGATGAGGGCTCCCGGATATCTGGAGAGGAAACTTAAAGTGAGAGAGACTCCGGCTGGCACATAGTATTTGGGATTTTTTTGGGCTCTCACTATGAATAGGAGGAATAGAGAAGAAAACAGTATGTAGGGAACCTCACTCAGTATACCCCAAACAATGATGAAAAATGTTAGCCCACAGCTCAGGGCCAGAGCTGAGAATTTGCCCACAGTTTCACTATACATTTCCTTCCCCAAAAGGTAGACCGCATAAATTCCAGCCAGGGAAATCAAGAAACTAACCATCTGGGCAACAATTATGTTTGGCGTGGTAACCAAATAAACCAAAAAGATGGTGAAGGGTAATAGGGGAACCCTTGAAAAGTCCAAAAGCACCTGGAGAGGTTGATAGCACAAAAAGCCAAAATAAAAGAAATCATTTGCCAGATTAGCATAAACCGCCTCATCCCATGTTAAAGGCACAGGATAGGCTGAGAGCACACCTCTAACAGCATTCACAACAATAATAAAGGTAAGCACCCAATCCATTTTCGAACGTAACTGGCTGAGCATAACACTCACCATAAATGAAAATAGTGGTATCTTTTCTCCAATAAAAATTCTTCGATGATTTAAGCTACAAAATAACCCGCAATAGCCTTTTCTTTATGAAAAAATTCTCATCTAAATGTGTAAGGGTACGGAGAAGTAGGACTTGTAACAAGTATTTAATGCGCAACGAAAAAATGAGGCTCCCCATAAGAAAGTTTCTAAAAGGTTTTTAAAGGGTAATTATTTCTAATATTAAGGAAGCGTTCTTATACTATTTTGAAAGTTTTCCTTTGATGAGCCACCAGAGGCAGATTATCCCATCTTTCCACCCTATTTTAGCCTTACCCTTTCTTCTATAACAATATGATATGGGTACCTCTAATATCCTTTTGCCATTTTTAAGCAGCTTCACCGTTATCTCCGGCTCCAATTCGAACCCCTTGCACTTTAAACTAATTCCGTCGAGGGCCTTTTTGAAGAAAACCTTATATCCAGTCATTATGTCCGTGATTGAATTTCTGAAAAGGAGGCGGGTGGCCCAAGAGAGAAGCCTGTTCCCGAAGTTGTGTGAAAAGGACATTCCATCAGCCACGCCAAGAAATCTTGAACCATAAACAGCATCTGCTTGTCCCTTGATGAGAGGTTCAAGTAGGCGGGGTATATCATTTGGGAAATATTCCAAGTCTGCATCCTGGATAACTATTATGTCGCCGGTTGCATGTAAAAGCCCAGTTTGAATAGCTTTCCCCTTTCCCAGGTTTTTTTTGTGCTGTAGCAGTTTAATGCCAGTTTGAGTTTTGATTTTTTCTACAGAACTGTCCTCAGACCCGTCGTCAATAACAATGATTTCCTTAGGATACCCCAAGTCAACTTTCTTGACCAAATCTATGATCTCAAGGATATTGTTCTCCTCATTATAACACGGTATAAGAATTGTTATCTTAATTTCCTCCACGTGTCAACCTCCAGAGCCTAACGTTCAAGTTGTTTTCCACCTCGACTGGGCTTATTTTTCGCCAATTTCAACTGGAGCTTTTTTCTGTGCTAAAAAGTTTGACCCCACACCATTGTATATGACTGAGGGAATACCGGTCGCCAAACAGTAGGCAAATCTGACAATGTGATCCAACAGTGCGAAGGCTACCCCTAAACTCAGAGGTAGAAACAATGCAAACCCCAAACTAAGGGGCGTTAGGTAGCCAGAACCCAAGCCGAAGGGCCCAGCCAGAGAGAGTATGAAGCCCACACCGAACTCGTAAATTCCGAATCCACCAGGTAGCAAAGGAAGCAACTTTGTGAAGAAACCAATGATGGAAGCCAGCAGACATATATCAATTGGTAAAAAGAATCCAGTGCTGCGAGTTACAAAAATGGTTGAGGTAGCGTCAAGAAGCCATATGGGAAAGGATAATAAAGCCACAACTCCTAGCATTTTAGGCTTGTGATATAGTTGCTCCATACCAGTTTTGAAACCCACAACAAATAAGTTCAGTTTTTCGTAAAGTTTGGGGGAGATACGCTCCGTAAAACCGATTAATCGTTCACCATACAAAATGAAGGCGAATATTAGTCCAACTAGTACAAAGCCAAACACAAAAGCTATTAAAATAAAGTTACGATAATCATCAGGAATCACGGTATTTAGACAAATTATCCCAAAAAGAACTGATGCAATTAGCACCATCGCAAAAATGTCAAAGATTCTCTCCACAGCAATTGTGGAGGTGCTTTCTCCTAATGAGATTTCTCTATCCTTATCATATAGTAAGTATATTCTTACAATGTCCCCAATTTTTGCGGGTGTTACCTCATTTACAAACCATCCAGACCAGAGCATCGTTACCGTATAGGGAACACTAACGTTGTGGTTTGTAGCCTTTATAATTGACCTCCAACGAATCGCCCTCAGCACAAAAGTAAACGTATAAACCCCCACAAACACCATAATCCAGTACAGGTTCATGTTTTTAATGAGGAACAAGATAAGGTCTAACCCAATGTACTGCACCAGAAACACCAACACTATGGCAGTTACGATCGCCGCCACAACTCTAGCAATTGTCCACTTAGTTATTCTCAACATCGCTACACTCCAAATCAAAATTACATTACCTAAATCTCAGAATAATATAAACTTTTAGATTACAACAATTAAAAACTTTAACCCCTCCACACAATAAAACTATATTTATAGCCCAAAACTCTCACGCAATGCTTAATTTTACGAATATGAAAGCTGGACATTGATGAAATGAATTTAGACACATAATTACAAGGCGCTCACTCCTGGCACGTAAAACAGGAACCCGGCAACTAGAAGTCGCAAGCATAAAGTTTTGAAAAATTTTGTGCAGTTCAAAATACTGGAAAAATGTTAAGAATTGTTTACCTATTACTGGAAGAGTCTGAAAAACAGGCACCTCTTATTGAAGGGAAAGTTCGAAGGATTGACTAATTCATAATCATTTTTGTGTTTTTCTTCTGTGGTAGTTGTAGAGTGCTGATAGAACCCTTGCTGCTTTTCTTGGTGTGGAATAAACTGCTATCCCCCTCTTTTCTAATTCTTGGGCGCTTTTTGTCCATTCTGCTGCGGCGTTTTCTACCGCGGCTGTGGTTCCTATGACAATTGTGGGCTTGTTTATTTTTACATTGTTAAATGCATCTCGGGGTTCAACTGTTCCCGTAAAGTGGGGTATTATCAAAACTAAAGAGTCTACGGATTCATCTTTAACCATGTATTCTAAGAGTAGGTTGTAGGCTTGTATGATTCCCAAATTTTGGCAGGCTGTGAACATATCAACTGGATTATCCACTTTAAGCCAGCTTGCCGATATTTCTCTAATTTTTCTCATGGTTTCTTTTGAGAGTTCCGCAAGGTCTAAGCCGAATTCCTCGCAGGCATCCACAAGCAATGCGCCCAGTCCACCTGTAAAGGTTAGGATTCCAACCCTATTTCCCGTCAGTGGTGGAAGCACATTAAACCCTTTTGCTATGTCTGCCCATTCATCTAGGTCTACTGCTTGTATTAAGCCCGCCTGCTTAAAAGCTGCCTTATTAACCTCGTTTCTGCCAGCAAGCGAACCAGTATGCGCCTGAATGGCTTTTGAACCCTTCTCACTCACACCCGACTTCAGAACGATAACTGGTTTCTTTTGGGAGACATCACTTGCCACACGCATAAACCTCTTACCATCGCGCAATCCTTCTATGTGCAGGGCTATAACTTTCACAGTTGGGTCGTTTCCCAAATATTCTAGGGTGTCGGAAAAGTCCACATCGCACATGTTTGCTAAATCAATTATGTGGCTTACCCCTCCGAATACTTCGGAGTAATACTTGGCGCAGGCTATGAAGGTGCCTGTCTGACTAACTATGGCAGCTCCACCGGGGATGATATCTTTATGGGGTGCAAAGGCGGTGTCCAATTTTTTCTTCATATTAAGAATTCCCTGAGAATTAGGGCCAATTATCCTGATTTTGTACTTTTGGGCGGTTATAAGCATCTCTCTTTCTAATCTCTTACCCTCCTCTCCAGCATCAGAAAAGCCCGCCGCGGCAACTATAGCCCCTTTAACTCCCTTAGCCCCACAGTCTTCTAAAGCCTCAGGAACCAACTCCCGCGGTACAGCCAAACAAGCCAAATCCACAGTGCCAGGAACCTCAGAAACTGAAGAGTAAACTTCGCAGCCATATATCTTTTCACCCTTAGCCCTAGGATTCACTGGATAAATTTCTCCCTCAAAACCGTTAACAAGATTCCAAACAATAACATTACCAATCTTCATAGGTGTAGGTGAGGCACCCACCACCGCAACAGAATCCGGCTCCAAAAAACTTTTCAAAGGGGATTCACCAGCATCAGGCATTAAAGTCCCTCAAATAATAAACTATACCTTATTAGATGGGAAAAGCAGTTTCCAAAAGATGTATATAAATTTTGAGACAAGTTATCCCTTTTTTAGCTATATTAAGGCGCGAACACTTTTTCAATCAAGTATCTATTGCTACGAGAAATATTTTCATTGTTTATAAGGGACTCATCTTTTGTAGTCCATTTAAACGATTTCTCGCAGAGTAAAACTTTATCTGAGAGGAGACTGAGAATCCCTTATGGTGGATTTAATATGGGTAGCAATCCTGGAAGATTGGAGATAGTGAAGAACCTATTTTTACTATTGCTCTACTTGCTTGTGAATGTTATGTATGGATATGTGGCAGGTGTCCACCTAACTGAGCCGCACTTTCTATTCACGCCAATTGATTGGGCTATTCCTTTAAACCCGCCCTCTGTGGTTATTTACATTTACCTGTTCTATAGCTTTGTGTTCTTCGCACTACTTTACTATGCAACCTTACAGAGAGCGTATTTTAACCAGTTGATTTTCTCCCTTATCACTATACACCTGGCATCATATGCTGTCTACATCATCTATCCCGTTATGATGATTCGACCCTACTGGGCGCCTACAAGCCTTTTTGATTGGATCCTCTGGTACTATGTGAATCCTCAATACCTTCAAAATTGGTTGATTTATAACGCTATTCAGTCAAACCTGGACCCGTTCCACTGGTCGCTCTGGATGGTCTACGCCAAAGATACGCCTTTAAACTGCTTCCCAAGCTTACACGCCGCAATATCAACTGTAATAGCTTACGGATTCTGGCAGGAAAAGAGAAGCTACGGCTGGATATCTTGGCCCATAGCCGTAGCAGTAATGATTTCCACCCTACTTGTGAGACAACACGTCATACTCGACGAAATATCAGGAGCCACACTTGCCCTAATCGTGGGCTACACATTCTATAAAAAGGTGTTTAAAACACCTAAAAACCAGCCCAAAAGTCCAAAGCCACTCCAAGCCATACTCATCCTAATAGTTGCAGAGACAGCATTTATTCTATACCTATACGTGTACTTCATACTATAACCGTTATTTGAAATTCACATGTTTAAATTTTGACACTCCCGCGACTTGGTCAGAGGATTATCCTACCAACGTTTTTTATGGTAAAAAGTTTATGCACCCGCACCTGCGGCAAATTTTTAGGCGTGAATTATTTGATTTGGGAAAAATTTTCAGTCGCAAAAGGAAGAGCTAACCAAGTTGAGGAGTTAAATATATTATGTCTTTGTGTTTTCAATGTTTTTGTTGAGAGTGATGCCTGATGCCTGACTGGGTGGAAATCTACAAGAAAGCCCCAGAACTCCTCGACAAGATACTATCGTGGGATGAGGTGGTTCTTTTTAAGGAAGCCTGCTCCTGCGAATCAGGGGAAGACTTTAACGACGGCCTACTGGTGCTAACGAATCAAAATATTATTTTCATTAGAAGGGATAGCTTCGAGCCCGTATATGAAGTGGGGTTAAGAGCTCCAATTAAAAATATTTCATACATAACATATTCTGGTATTTTCTATCAAATGATTGAAATGGAAGTAGAGGTTGAGGGTTGTCTGAAAAAGTTCAACTTTATGGACTTTACGACATATGTTAATGGTGAGAGAAAAGTATCTGAAATATGCGAGGAACTTCAAAAAATAATTGATACAGCCACCCAAAAATAATTAATAAGAAGAATCCAGCCCCTTGCAAGCCTTAAATTCGGGTTTAAATCAGATTCTTAGTTTTGAATAGAAAAATTTGATAAAATTTAAATATTTTCTTGATGTAAGTTTCAGAAGGAAACTGATGGGAGCCCATTTAGTAGTAAAAGAGGTGCGGACTTATGTTTTGGGAACGGGAACCTGAAGACGAGTTTGATAGATGGATGTACCGAATGATGAGAAGATTCTGGGGAAGATATCCAAAACATTTTACTTTTGAGTTTCCACCCTTCGGAAGGTTAAGGTTTGAACCCCCAACACCAGAAGTCAGAAGCATATATTCAGACATCCAAGAAACAGATAAAGAAATCATAATAGTAGCCGAACTACCCGGAGTAAAAAAGGAAGATATAAACATTAACGCCACAGAGAGTCAGGTAGAAATCTCAGCCGAGGTAAAGGAAGAAAAAGAAGAAGAGAGGCTGGAATATATCCAAAAGGAGAGAACACAAAAAAAATTTCACCGCTCCTTCAAATTGCCTGTACAGGTCATACCAGAGAAGGCCACAGCAACCTACAAAAACGGCATACTGGAGCTTAGACTGCCAAAAAAGGAAACCAGAGAAAAAAGACCAATAAAAATAGATTAACCTGTGACCACAACCAGACCAAAAAATTTTCCGCAACCCAAAATCAAGATTCAAACTCTTTTTTATTCGCCGATGATCTGAAGAATTATATTCCTGTTTCTTGCCCTTACGTCTAACTCTATGAAAACAATTTGTTGCCAGGTTCCCAAAAGGAGTTTCTTTTGAGTGTAGGGAACAGTTAAACTGGGGCCTATCAATGATGCCCTACAGTGGCTGTGCCCATTTCCGTCATGCCACCTTAATTCATGCTCGTAACCCATATTTTTGGGGGAGATTCTCTCCAAAATCTTGGGAAAATCCTTCAGCAGTCCCGGCTCATATTCAATGGTGGTAACCGCACCAGTGGCACCGGGAACAAAGATAGTCACGATACCACTTGTAGTTTGCGATTCAGAGACAGCCTTTTGTACCATGTCTGTTATATCGATAATCTGGACCTCACCCTGAGTTGAAAAACTAATTTTTTTAGTTTCAACGGTCAACCAAAACACCTCAACCAGCAAATTTATCTAAGTATTTGTAAGCCCCTTAAAATATAAGGATTTTATAAATCGGTTTTAGACTTCCTGATGCTTCTTGCGTTGTTTAGGCTTGCGAATCCTTAGGGGGAGGGTTACTTGTGTGAAATTTCCCACTTTTGGGAATTTAGTAATAATTGGAAAAATATAACGGAAACATATTTAAATATGAATTAATCTATACTATATTAGTCGCAAAAATTTAAGCACGTATTGCGAATATCTCAAAAGACACAAGTGAGGAAAAAACAAAACAAGCAATCTAACTTAAAAAAATAAAGGGTTATAAGAAAGGTTGGTGTTGTGTTATGCCCAAAAAATGGCGTGAAGAGCTTGAAGGATTATTGAAAGCGATGGCTGATGCAGATCCTGATGTTGAAGCGTCCGCCGTAGTTAGAACCGACGGCCTAGTCATGGCTTCTGCATTACCCAAAGATGCAGATGAAGGTTTAATTGCTGCCATGAGTGCAGCCCTGCTCAACATTGGCAACAGAGCGGTAACTGAATTGAATCGCGGCACCCTTGACAAGGTTATTGTAAGTGGGACGAAAGGAGACACCATCCTTCGTGGCGTGGGCTCCGAAGCTGTCCTATCAGCAATCACAAAGCCCGGTGCCAACATGGGGTTAGTTCTGGTTGAAATGCAGAGAACTGCTGCCAAAATTTCTGATGTGCTACGTTCCATGTGAACAGGGAGCGTAACAGCAATTAAGCCATTTTATTTCTAAATTCCTATTTTATTTTTCTTTTTGTTTTAATTTTTAGTTGTCAGTATTATATTATATATATATTTTAATATTAAGAAAACTTTAAATATCTAAAAGGCTATCCTAGATTAGGAAAGTATAACATTTTAATAAAGTCATAAACCGTTTAAACTGAAAAACAAATTTGAAAAGTAGTAGCATCATATGAAAAACATTCACAAATCAGTACGACAATAGCTTGATTGTGTTTCTGAGCCAGATCTCGAAGATAACCATAATTAAAATACTGTCTCAAACCGTGAAGGAGCCCACTTCAAGCGGCCTGTGCCTATAATTTAGAATAGAGCGCGGTATCATTTGAGAGTGGAAATGGATGGTCATGACTAAAAAATAAGGCGGTGAATGAGAGGTGCCCAAAACAATTGTCTTTGAAAGATTGAAAGAGCTCTTATCCGAGGTTGAGAGGGAGGATCCTAAGGACTTGGAGGTTAAATTGGAAAATTGCTGGGAAGAATGTTGGGCTAAGGAACGCGATTCGGAGCTCCCCCCAGAGCTTGTATCGGAAAATAAAAGAATACTCCAAGAAATAGCTATAGCCATCGAAACATATCAGGCAGGTATTATTGACACGAAAAAATTGCAAAAAATCAAAACACGCCTTATTGAAAATCCGCTCTAAAAGGTCTAATCAATACTAATTTAGGTCATAATTTTTAGATATTTCAATTTACTCACCGAAGCCTAATCTAAATCCATAATAAAAGGTGTGTTAGCTAAGATTTGAACTGTTTCTCACAAAATTTATATTAATGAGAGATAAATTGGGCAATCCTTTCGGAATACGCAATTATTTTAAGGAATGCTTGAACTCCATATTACACAGATTTAAGAAGCTTGGAAATGCGGAGCCTTTTATTCTTATGCCTACGTTTCTTTGATATGCGACGTTAATTTGAGATGTGAAAAATTCAATGTATGACGAGTTACTGACAACGCAAATGTTCTAGAGGACCGAATAGAATCCTTGAAATATTTTGTGTTAATAATAATTTTTCTTGCGGCAAATATTATGTTTTGATATTTGGGGATTTATTCTTATTAAAAATTAGTGTTAATTTTTTTGTGGAGAATGTTTTGTAAGTCTATTACTTTTTGAGTGTATTTCGGCCAATATTTGTCCACGATTTCAATTTCCTTAACGGTTATTTCGTACTGTTCTCTTAGAACTGGACTATTGAGGTAATCTGCTAGGCTTCTTACTGATTCGATGTTTTCCTTTACTCTTTTATGTATTTTTTCTACGAGTAGTATTTCGTTTCTGGCCTGCACTAATCCAAATTCCAGATCCTCCAGCGAAAAACTCGGGGGGATTAAGTCGTCCATTTTTATTTCCGACTTTAAATATGATTGGAATTTTTTACCAGCCTCCTCCTCGCTACCCCAAAGAATGGCTAAAATTGTAATAAAAGAAGCTTTTATGTGTTCGGCCTCTTTGGCTCTGCATTTAGCCAAGGTAATCAAATCTTGTTTTAATTGCCTAAAAACTTCAAATAGTACATTGATATTTTCCAAGCGGAAATCGAGTCTATCGCCGAAAGCGTTACTTAAATAATTGGCCAGGCTTCTTATATTGTTTCCAAAAACTACAAAGTCGTTAATTATTCTTGAAATTTGATTAGAGTAGTCGAAGATATCGGCCTCTCTTTCCACAGTTGAGAAAAAAAGGTTTAACCTTTTCTGTATTTCGTCCCAGTCATTTTTCTGCTTTTCAATCTCTTCTAGAAATGTATTTAGTACGCCTGATTTCAAGAAACCGGAAACCTTCCCGAGATCCTCCATTTTTTCAAGTGTATCTTTTATTGTTTCGATAAGTTGTGGGTATATTAACTCTTCTGTGGTTCTCACTTGGAATTTTAAGAACCTCAAATCAATGGCATCTGGGTTTATGAAATCTTCCAACTTACTTTTTTGACCTAAAATTTCAGAATAATTTGTAATATCAAAGGCAAGGACTAAGTTCGAGAAAAGGTCTAATCCCTTAACAATAACCTCAATATAATCCTCCACAAGCAACACTAGTTTTGTAACAACTTCAGCAGAAACCTGGAAAGTTTCAACCAAAAATCCAAATTTATATTTTTCAAATGACGCCCCAACCCTCGAAGAAACATTTTTGTCCAGTGAATGAATCGCAAAAACAATTTCTGTTATTATCTCGCAAACTTTTTTCAACAGGTTTTTTACGTCTATGTCGAATTTTTGCAAACAAATTTTCCCCACATAACATCCTACATCTAACTAACTAAGAATTGGGTTACGTTGTGTTTGACCTTAAATATATAATTGTGCTTAGACTTATTAAAATGATTCCAGGAAATATGAGGCAATAAGTAATTAGTGTTTAGGCAGAAAAATCCCTTGTCTTATGCTCATACAACTTTGCTTGGTTGTTATGCCTTTTTTTTGGTGTTTTTGACTTGTTTATGTCTGTTTTTAGTGTTATTTGTGGTTCTTGGTTGATTGAGTATGTTTCGAGGGTTTGCTGCATCTTGTTGACTACTGGCTGAGCTTTTATCTTTAGTCTCTTTTTTATTTGTTTTGCGAGGTTAACTGGGTTTCCAAATGTGGTGTATACTATTGATGGTTCAACGGCGCTTACGTATTCTAGTAGCTGGCTAAAGTCCGCGTGGGAGCTGAGCGGAAAGGCAGCGTCAATATTGTAAGCTTGTTGCATGGAGAAAAAGAAGGAGCTTGTTGCAGCCCAACCGGTGCAAATGGCCACTTTGGGTGGTTTAGGAAGGTTGAAGTCCTTTGCCAGCCTTTCGGGAGCATTTCGACCTAGATAGGAGGGGGGTAATAAAAGTACGTACTTGTTTCCCTCAATAATTTCTCTCGCCTCCTCTGACTCTATCTCGAAGTACTTTCCCAGTCCGGTCTTGTACCGTTCAAAAATTCTATTAAACTCAAAAATTTGCTTGGGAACCAGAACGTCACAACTCAGTCCCTTAGATATTAGACTGGTTAGTTCCTGGCACTTTCCAAGAGAGTAACCTATAAGAGCAAGGGGAACACCATCGGAAACATTTTTCTCTGCATAAGCTAATATTTCGGAAATGATTTCCTCCCTCTCTGGAAAAATATATTCTTCTGAACCAAAAGTGGCCTCAATCACAAGAACATCACAATCCATGACATCTGCTTTCCTCTCAGTGATACTCTCACAAAAGTTGAGGTCACCAGTATAGCCAATCAGGTGCTCCCCTGTATCAATTTTAAACTGTAGAGACCCCATACAATGCCCAGCGTCATAAGCCAAAACATTATACTTATCGGTTCTGAAACCGTGTTTCCTATCCATTAGAATAGTATTTCCCAAAAATCTTCTGTCTCTCTCCGTCCTCACCAATCTGGCTATCTCATGTGTAATGTTTGAGGCCCCAACCCTAACATTATCACTGGCTTGTATAAGACCAGAAATGTGGTCGCTGTGACCATGAGACACAAGTGCCAAGTTCATAGATTGAAAATCAGCGTTAGCTCTTGGATCGAGTAAAAATTTGAGACCCTCTGCCTCAACAACTAAACCCCTATCATAGTAGACTCTCATAGGCAACAACCCTTATTAAATTAAACAAGAAACGCCTTTCTAATTTATTCCTTTAACCATTTTGTGGCTTAAAGTTCAAATGGTTCCAACGGGTTTTTCTACACTCGCAAAATTTTGGAGTGTTTCTTTAAATTATTTTTCGGCTAGGTGGATGCAACCCTTGAAGGTTCTTCCTCATTAAATCTTATGTATTAATTTTGAAAAGCACCTTGTTGTCTTTGAGGTGAGCGGTGACTTTTCCCAGTTTAATGAGTCTCTGCATGTAGCCGAGGGTGGCACCCTGAAGCATATAGTTACTCTTGTCCACGTTGTAGGATTCCGCGGTTAAATCTTCTAAGGTTACACACTTCCTTTTCTCCAAAATATCCAAGAAAATTTGTTCCCTTTTCAGCTTTCTTTCTATGTCTTCCTGTAGCTTTTTGTATGGCTCATTTATGAGTGGGCCGTGGGCTGGAAGTATAAATTTTAAATCTAATTTTTGCAATCGTTCCAGTGATTTTAGGTATATTGAGATGTTATCAGGTATTTTGTTGTCTGCATCCAAGATTTCGCGTATCTTTAGTTTGCTCAGTTCTCTCCAACCGTATCCTACGAAGGTGGTTCCTGTTCCAATCACGTGGTCTCCTGAGAACAGAATTTTCCTATCCTCATCATAGAGACAAATATGTCCGTCGGCGTGACCCGGAGTTTCAATTACTCTTAGATTAAATTTTCCAAATCTGATTATTTCGTTTTCCTTAACTTTTCTTTCTACATTTGATTCGTCTATTAAGAGGTTAAAATCCATGTACCTGTCTATCATTTCCTTTATTTTTGGCTCAAACTCTGAATAGAGTAGGCTGTTTTTGATGCTTAAAATGTGTTGGTGATACTTCTCAATTATTGCTGCAGCTTTATGTGAGGCGATAACAATCGACTTGGATGCATTCTTTATTTTTTGGTTTCCCCCAAAGTGTTCGACATGTTCATGGGTGTTTATTACTAGTGAAACGTCCTTCAAATTTCTACCTATCTCCTCTAGTTCTGAGACAATCACCTTCATTGACCACGCGTCCCCCAATCCAGTATCAATTATGGCTGGCTCTTCACCTTCCAAAAAATAAACATTCAGCTCGGGAGTGGCAGGGAAGGGAAGCTTAAGCGTGAACATATAAATATCTTCAAAGATTTCCTTCATATGAACTCACCTCTCCACTAATAGAATTATAAGCATTTAATGGGTGAAAATAAAGATGCTTTATTGATTAGAGCCTTCAATCTTTGAGCTCTCTTTTCATTTAAGCCTGTAGTAGATTTGGTTTTCTTTTATAACCTTCTCGATTTTTCCAAGCTCCAGGAGCCTATCAATGTAGGCAAGGGTTGATCCTTTGAGCAGGTGGTCAAGTTGTAATGAGCCGTACACTTTCTGGGTTAAACTTTCTAAGGTTTCCTCACCGCCTTCAAGGGTTTTCAAAATCATTTGCTCCCTCAAAAGTTTTCGATCCATATCTTCTCTGATTTTCTTGTGAGGCTCAGTGACAATGGGGCCGTGTGCTGGTAATATAAGCTTTATGTCTAAAGGCAACAAGCGTTCAAGTGAATTGATGTAGTGAGTAATGTTCCCATGTTCCACGTTTTTAACACCCATCTTACTTGCCACTCTATCAACTATCATATCTATAATGCCATAACCCACAAATGGAGTCCCTATGCCGATTACATGATCTCCAGAGAACAGAATTTTCCTCTCCTCATCATAGAAACAAATATGACCAGGAGCGTGACCAGGAGTGTGGATGGTTTTAAGAGAGAATTGTCCGAGGTCTATGAGGTCTCCATCGCTTAACTGTTTTTCGACTTTTGTGGAGCTTATTGAGGATTGAAAGGCCAGGTATCTCTCAGCCACAGCCCGCATTTTAGGATCTATGTCCGCTTCCTTTACTGTGGCGAATAGTTGCAATACAAAATCTGAGAAGTTTTGGATAACGTTTGCGGCCTTTTTATGGGCGGAAACTTGGGCTCCTGAATTCTTTTTTATTATTTCATCCCCTGCGAAGTGTTCTACATGTTCATGAGTATTAAGTATTCTACTAACGTCACTAAGTTTAAGCCCTAAACTGCCCAAAGAATCAGAAATGGCTCGAAAAGATTTCGGGTCACCAGGCCCCGTATCAATTAATGCGACTTCATCTCCTACAAGTATGTATATATTCATATCAGGGGTCCACGTGAAAGGTAGATTAATTTTTAGCCTGTAAATTCCTTCAACAATTTTCTCCAACGGAACTCCCTTCTTACTTGAATTTACTCATTGGATTCCGGTTTTGGGTCTGTGTAAGTGGAAAATTGGCTTAGTTCCTCTTTTGCTATAAGCACTGCACATTCCTTGCAGTACCTTTTTCCTCCGATTGTAACATATTTTCCTTCCTCTAGAATTTTCCCACAGTTAATTACGGCGCACTTCATTCCAGTCACCTGTCCAACGCCAATGAATCCAACAAACTTTTTTGTCATTTTAAAGTGTTATAGGGAAACTTTAAACCCTTTCCCTTCACTCATCACAAAAACTGGAAAACGCCCCAAAAAGATTCGTGGAGGAAAGCTCTTACAGATGTGGATGTTATATTTCCGTGTATAGTTTGAAGGTGATGAGTAAATGCACTGATCTGGGTCCGAAAGTAGTGAGTAGATAAATGTTTTCCCTGCTGCCCAACATTAGTTCTCCATTGTGATAGGGGACAGTAATATCTTTTTGCCCATAGGTGGTTGCTACGATGTGGTCTGGGAAATTGAAATCTGCTCTGTTTTCGGCCGCCATGACTGTGTGTAGTTTCATATCTGGTGACTTTCTCGTCTTTTCCACAAACTCGTAGTGGAGTTGGAGAAAGTTTCCAGCCTCATTTTCATTGATTATTAGTGAGGTTGTGGTGTGTTTGGTTCGAATTTGAACCTCGCCATTAGTAAATTTGGGAAAATTTCTCCTCACACTTGACACTATCTCTTCTAGAGCCGGCTGGACCCATAACAATTGTGTTATGGAAAATGAGTTTAATAGTAAGTCGAAGTGAAGTTCAATAAAGCTCACACCGCTGCCCTTTATTTCGGTCTCCTCAGTAGGACCAAATATTTGGGTTATGTTGTATGGTTTGGGCAACCGCAAATTTTTACCAAAAATCTCTGATTTCTTAGTAATATTTTTTAATTTATACCAGCGGTGCGCATTACGAAAACCCAATATACGTAGCAAGCTCCTCCAAGCCAGCACCAGTTCTTCGGTGGATTCCCAAAGTCCCCTCACCATCTGCGAAATTTCCATTGTGGGCGTAGCGCTTCCTATAAGAATTCTGCTGAATGAGTTCTGTACTAGTCCCGGCTGGGAAAATAGTATTGAGAAAAATTTAGTGGGCGAAACTCCTCCAATGGACCGCGCGTCAACCTCAACCGCGAGATTAGGATGGTATTTTAAAAGATTAAAGTACTGCAACAAATCGGAACTTATGTCTCCGTTACTGATGATAACTTTGAGTTTCGGGTAAGAATGGAGGAAGCGGTCTATTAATCGGGGGTCAGTTAATCTCCTATCATTATCAGGTAGGTGCATGTTTCCCGCATCAATCTTCAGTGGAAAATTATGCGAAATGCAGATATCAACTAGGTGTTTGATTTTGGGTGCATCCTCCACCAAATTTAACCCCAAGTAGCTTGGATAGATTGCTATTCCCGCAATGGAATCGGGAGTTGTCTTAATATATGAATTCAGTTCTTTAACAGAATTAGTATCAACGGGGTTAACCGATAAAATAGAGCTGAAAACTTGCTCGTTTAATTTTGCTACTTCAAGCACCCAATCATTGGGGATCCCATAAGGTCTTCCAAGCTCCATTCCTTGGAGTAGAACCTTCTCAATTCCACTACACTGTAATTCTAAAGCAAATTCTCCGAGGCCAATCCTCCTATTGTAGAAGAGGGGATTTCCATTCCGGACTAGACTAAGCAAGTTGCGGACAGATTTCGGTAAGCTTAAATTTTCAAAGATTGGCCAGACCAGGCAGTCCACCATTGGAAAATCAAAAGGATTTCTAAACATCTCCCCAAATACTGGGCTAAAATCGGGGCAATACAGTCTCTCCAACATTTTTACATCTCCACAGAGCTTAATTTTAATTTTTAATCAGCGGCGACTAGAAGTGAATTTCGTTTCTATAGGGAATAGCTTCTGTTCCACCCACCCCTTGGATGCTATAGCTAGCAATTGTAAGGGCCATATCTACCATTTCTTCTAAACTCATACCCTCCAAGTATCCCGTTATCAGTCCAGAATCAAATGCGTCGCCAGCTCCGATTGTGTCTATAATGTTTTCAACCGGTATTTCCTCAACCACTTCGAATGTGGCTTTTAGAACCGCAGGCTCAGTTAAGATATCCTTGTAGAGGTTGAAGGGATGTTGGGTAGCAGGTTTGGCTCCTAGGGCTCTATACATTACGGGATATTCTGTAGTTCCTTCAATTTCCCGGTATCTATCTCCCTTTATGAAACTCCAGGCTGCGGGCCTCTCATCATGTTTCATAACTCTTTTTTCTTGAGCCATTTCTAATACCACTCCAGTATGGGTTAATGGACAAGCTCACCTAAAAATTTAAGCATATTGAAAAAGCTGCTCTTATTTACTGTGCTTCATCCTTTGAATGTAAAAAATTAGCCGATTTTTATCCAATTTTAATAACAAAAGATAAATTATTTTTTATATTAAAAATATTTAATAGTAATATTTTTATTAAAAACATGTTTTTTTCCTGTTTCGAAACTAATATAAGTAACAAATTGGATAATATTGCATAGCAACACAATAAGAGGGTGCGGATAGCATAATGCAAAACTCAAAAATCACACAACTCAAATCACTGAAAAGTAGCGTCACCCACTGGTTACACATAGGCAACCTCGTTACAATAGCCTCCTCCCTAGTAGGTTTGGCCATCGCCTACAGTGCTATGAATTCACTAGCCGTAACCGCACTAGGACTAGTATTCATAGCCTCACTCAGCCTCGAAGTTTTCAGAAGCAATTTTTTAATCGAGCCGGAGAAGAATGGAACAGCCAAAACGCAGGAAATTAAACAACAAACCAGCCGTAGAAAAAGAAGATAACAATTTTTTCTTTGTCACTACTTTTATTGGACTTAGCTTTCCTCGGACTCAAACTTTTTTAGTTGAAGCGTAAAAAGAGAGTTTTACTTATTTTTGCTAAAAATTTAAATCTAGTTAGGGAGAAATACAATAAAAGCAACTAAAAATGGAGGTTAACTTTTTGCCTATTGACTTTGGATTTACCCCCGAACAAGAAGAATTGAGGGCTTCGGTAAGGGAATGGTGCCAGAAAGAAATCGCACCCCTAGTGGAAGAAATGGAAGCCAAGGAAGAGTTCAACAAGGGTCTTGTCGCCAAATTTAAAAAGAAGTTTCTGAACATGTGGATTCCCAAGCAGTATGGAGGAACAGAAGCCGACACTGTGGATATTTGCATTGTGGCTGAGGAAGTTGGCTACGTTTGTGGCTCCTGTTTAACCCTCCTAGAGGTGGGAGGCTTAGGTTGTCTACCCATTGTAATTGGCGGAACTGAGGAACAGAAAAAGAGGTTCCTGCCACCCATAGCCAGTGGAGAGAAGTTTTATGGATTCGCTTTGACTGATGAGGGCCCAGGCTCTGATCCCGCCAATATGAAGCTAAGAGCCGAAAAAAAAGGTGACGAATATATCCTAAACGGAATGAAGCGCCTAATTAGCAACTGCGACATTTCAAACAGCATACTCACCTTTGCCAAAACCGATCCCTCAAAAGGAGCAAGGGGCATTAGTGCATTTCTGATTGATATTGGAACCCCGGGATTTGTGGTTGGAAAGAGGCTGTGGGGTTGGGGTATAAAGGTACACCATACAAACGAGTTAGAATTTCACGACTGCAGAGTTCCCGCAGATAGATTAATTGGCAAAGAGAATGAGGGATTCGTATACGCCATGAAATGCCTTGACCGAACCAGACTTGTTTTAGCTGCGGGCAATGTGGGAATAGCTAGAGCGTCCTTCGACATAGCGGTGAAATTTGCGCAGGAAAGAATAGCCTTTGGAAAACCAATATCGGAAAACCAGGCAATAAGCTTTAAACTTGCCGAGATAGCCACAGAAATTGAAGCCGCACGCCTCCTAGCCTAC
This sequence comes from uncultured archaeon, assembly GCA_964510585.1. Classification (GTDB taxonomy): domain Archaea; phylum Asgardarchaeota; class Jordiarchaeia; order Jordiarchaeales; family Jordiarchaeaceae; genus Jordiarchaeum. The sequence continues at coordinate 26,147 of CAZECW010000202.1, forward strand.
AAGGCAGCTTGGCTGGACAATAAAAAGGTTCGCCACACCACAGAAACCTCAATGGCTAAATGGTACGCCTGCGAATTAGCAAGAAAGTCCGCTGAAGCCGCAGTGAAAATATTGGGTGGCTATGGGTGGAGTAAGGACTACCCAGTAATGATACACTTACACGACGCCCTAGGATTCATTAACGCCCAGGGAACTACAGAAATACACAAAATGATAATTTCCAGAGCAATTTTCGACTAAATTCCCAATTCAACCCTATTTTTCCATTTTAACCACCAAACCTGATAAGAAACCAACATTGTTGGATATTCTCTAGGCTGAGTGTCTGGAAATCTTGCACACACAGGACTGTTCCGCATTAACAACCTTGAGATTATAGTCCGTTGGTCTCCTCCAACTATTTTGCAAGTTGCAGTAATATGGGCTTTGGTGGTTCCCAGAGATTTTTAAATATTGAATAGGAGTAAGAGTGCTGCTGCGTGGAAACCGGCTTTTCCGAATGCTTTCCTTGCAGAAATATTGGTGTGTGTAGTAAATGAAATAGGTTGATAGCCCTTGTTGTCCAAGTAGTCCGCCAGTTTCGATATCATATAGGATCCATAACCCCTCCTCCTGAAACTTTTGTGTATTATGGGTATTATTGTGGCGTAATTCTGGTATCTTGATTTTTTCCAATACGCTACCCCCACTACAATGTTTTCGCGAATCAAAACCCAGTAGATGTCTTCACCAATCTCGGATTCCATGTGCTGATAATCCTCTGTTTGAGCTGTTTCTAATTCGAGTTTTTCACTTCGAAGGATTTGAAGTGCATCCTCCAACATGTCTTTAGAAATCTTTGTAAATGTCAACTTTTCCTTTTGTTCCAATTGCATACTTTTCTCCCTTAATAAAATGGAGCCTGCCAGCTCGAAGGGATAGCCTTTCTCAAGGAGAAAAGAGAGTAGATACGTGTCATCGCTGCGCACATAAAACCTTTTTGGTGCAAATTGCTTAATTAAAAGGTTAAAAACTTCATCAATTATACCTCTGTATTCCTTTTTAACGTAAAATTCTATTACACTTTTTCCATACCATGGCACAGGAAATTTTTCTAGATAGATCCAATAAGCTATTATCTCATTTTTAAGGCATAAACCCCAACAAGTACCGTTCTTAACTGCTAAATCAAAAAAATCCGTGATAAAGGGTAACTTTAATTCCTTGAACCAATCCTCTCTTAATGGCTTAATAGCAGCCAAGTCAAATTGCTTCAGCTCCAAGAATCTCCCTCCAAATATGAATTTCCCACCATTGCCTTTATATGTTTTCACAGAAACCCTTAATTATATTATGTCCAAATCGAAGTCTTGAATAATGTATGATTTTTGGAGGCGTATCTACGAGACGGCGAACAGATTTTCTGGTCATTGGTTCGGGAATTGCTGGTTTGAGTTTTGCTCTTAAGGCGGGCAACCACGGAGATGTTACAGTAGTTACAAAGAAGTCGAGTGTGGAGAGCAGCACCAATTATGCTCAGGGGGGAATTGCCGCTGTTATGGATTTTGAGAGGGACAGCTTTGAATCTCACATAAAGGATACCTTAGAGGCGGGAGCATATCTTAACGATGTGGAGATAGTAGAAATAGTAGTAAAAGAAGCTCCCGAAAGAATAAAAGAGCTGATTGATATTGGAGTGGAATTTGAAAAAAGAGAGAACGGCTCCTTTGATTTAGCCATGGAGGGAGGACACAGTCAAAGGAGAATACTGCACGTAGCAGACCTCACTGGCGCAGCTATCGAGAGAGCATTGGTGGACGCGTGCGAAAAGCATCCCAACGTCACCATCATTGAAAACGCCATGGCCATTGACCTCATAACTGCACGCAAGCTTAAACTAAAAACCGACGAAGATGAGTGTCTAGGAGCCTACATTTTCGACAAAAAGTCGGGTGAAATTAGCACCTACCTTGCAAATGTCACAGTGCTGGCCACAGGTGGTTGCGGCCAAATTTACCTAAACACCACAAATCCCAGCATCTCCACAGGGGATGGAATAGCAATGGCCTATAGAATAGGAGCAAAAGTCAGGGATCTGGAATTCGTTCAATTTCACCCCACAGTACTATACACTGGGGAGAAAAGCTCCTTCCTCATCTCAGAGGCAGTAAGGGGAGAAGGCGGAGTACTTATGACCATCAGTGAATACGAAGAATTCCTAAAATCAGGAGAAAAGGACCCAACAAAGTTCTCTTTTATGAGAAAATATGATGAGAGAGGGAGCCTCGCTACCCGAGACATCGTAGCCAGAGCCATAGACCGAGAACTGAAAAAAAGTGGAGACCGTTACGTCTACCTCTACCTTGCGCACCTGGATCCAGAACACATCAAGGAGCGCTTCCCAAACATTTACAATACCTGCCTATCTTATGGCATAGACATAACAAAAGACCCCATTCCAGTAGTGCCAGCAGCCCACTACATGGTGGGAGGCGTCGCTGTAAACAAGAATGGACAGGTTATCCGGAGAGATAACCCCAACAAGGTTATTAATCGCCTCTACGCCATAGGTGAAGTGGCTTGCACCGGGCTACACGGCGCAAACAGGCTGGCCAGCAACTCACTTCTTGAGTCTGTAGTCTTCGCCCACAGAAGCTACCTAGACTCCCTAAAATATTTAGAAAATCCTGTTAAAATTCCATTAGAAGAAATGCCTCTATGGGATGCTTCAAAATACAGACCTATAGATGAAAAAGTCTTTTTAAAACATGATTTTGACGAAATAAGACGCATAATGTGGAACTATGTAGGAATAGTAAGAAGTAACGAACGATTGCAGAGAGCCATACGCCGCCTAAATCTGCTTGAGGAAGACATAAGCCACTATTACTGGAACTATATCCTAAACGAAGACCTAATAGAACTACGAAACGTAATCCTAGTGGCCCGATTAATCGTAGAAGCATCAATGGAAAGAAAACAAAACATTGGTTTATTCTACAACATAGACAACGAAAAAAGAGAAAAACCGCCCAACTAAACCAGAAAACAACATTCGACACCAATTTTAAAAATCTAAAAATATTAAGACACAATCTCATGCAAGATAAATTTATAGAGGGTAACAAGCTCAAATGTTTCAATTCTCCAATCTTGCTAAGTATATCATCAAAATTTCTTGTTAGTAAACCGATTCTCATAGTAAACATTCATACGCTTAAGCGTTTTAGACAGAAATATGAAAAAAGTTTTTCATGGCAAATAAAAAAGTACATCAAACCAAAAAAGCTCCGAACCAAATGAAACAGAGCTAAAAGCACAGATTTGGAAAAATTTATAAAAAATTTAATAGTTTCTTTACTTTCAAAGATAGAAAAATGCTTGTGGCGGTTTTTCGCTGCTGGGCTTTTTCTATTTTTAAAGGATTTGTAAGATGAGTTGATATGTCTGAACCTGAAGAGTTTAAAGTTGTTGAAGATTTGAAGCCCGGCCAAAGGGGGCTCAACCTTAAAGTTAGATGCGACTCAAAAAACGAGGCAAGAGACATCGTCTCAAGGAAAACCGGCGAGAATTTGAGGGTGACCGAAGCCCTTGTGGGTGACGAAACGGGAAGCGTCCTCCTCACCCTTTGGAACGAGGACATTGAAAAAATGGAGCCCGACCACGTCTACAAACTAAGCAACGCCTACACAACAGTTTTCAAAGGCTCCCTAAGACTAAACCTTGGA
>CAZECW010000203.1:0-2547 GCA_964510585.1 uncultured archaeon
ATTATAGTCATACGCCCTCTCTCCAAAATATCTAGTTGACATAAATTTATGTATATTTTGTAACATATATAGATTTTCAAAGATCAGCACTTAAAATAATAATAGTTTGGAGCAAGCTACCCTTTACTTCTTAATTCTCCATCAGAAATACTCATTTCGGAGTTGAAAGAAAGGGAGGGACACTAATAGTATATAAGGGAGTATAACGAAAAAAAATGAGGAGGAACGAAAAATGATGGAGAAGGAGTTTGATGCCGCCGTTGTAGGTGGTGGAATTGGAGGTTTTGGCGTTGCAGCCCAGCTCCAGAAGAGGGGCCTGAAAACTATTCTTGTGGATGAACATTCCCGAATAGGCGGAAGATCAACCAGTATGGAGTATATGAAAGGCTGGCTGATAGACATGGGTCACCATGCCATTAACTTGGCAGAAAAGTCTCAGATAAATGAGCTTGTGGAGCTTGTTGGAAAGAGAATAGCTTGGGCTAAGCCAATAAGGGGTGTTCAGGTTTACCGGAAAAGGAAGTGGAGCAACTTCATTGAGGCCTTCGAACTTGATAGGAGCGACTTGGAGGAAATCGAGATAATAACAAGAACCGTCAAAAAAATGAGTGACGAAGAAATCAACAGCTTGGACAACACATCATTTAGAGACTGGATTCTACAATTTACTGAGTCTGAAAACCTCCTAGAAATGTTTAGAACAATAGGTATGGGCTACACCACTATCCCGGATATGGAGTCGCAGGCCGCAAGTGAAGTCCTATGGTTGTACCGAGAAAACATGGAAAAGATGGGTGAGTTTAGCGAGAGACCCGGGGGTGTTCCCATAGGTGGAGCCATAAGCCTAGTCAAGCCACTTGCAGAAGCATTCACCGAAAACGGTGGCATTGTGAAAATTAGAACTAGGGCAAAAGAGGTTTTAATGAGGGATCAAAAAGCGGTCGGTGTCCGAGTCCAAGAAAAGGGAGGAGAAGATTACACGATTAAGGCGGACTTAGTGGTTTGCGCCATACCCATAAACAGGTTGACCGAAATACTCTTCACAAAGGAAAATCTTCCACAGCTGGAGAGTAGTTGGGTTAAAAGAATGGAGAGTGTAAAAGACCAGGTTTCAGCCAGCATAGGATACATTGCGGGCCTCTCAAAACCGCTCTACACTGAAACATCCTTCAAATGCTCCCCGGAACTACCCAACTCCAAAACAGCATTCCAAGTTTTCGCGCAGTCAAACTGTGACGAAACAGTGGCACCGAAAGGCAAGATGCTCATCTCCATGGGTGCAGCAGTCAAAAAATCCAAGGTCACCGACGAGGAAACACGAAAAAAACTATTCGAACTAATCTGGATGGACGTCGAAGAAATGTTCCCAGGAATAAAGGAACTAGTAGAGTGGAATATTCCCGGATTCTTCATCGGGCCAGACGGGCTGGAAAGAAAACCGGGACTGGTAGGCAAGCTCCGACCAGACATCAAAGCACCAGGAGTAGAAGGACTATACTTTGCAGGAGACAACTATAGGGGAAGGGGTGTAGGAGTAAACAACGCAGCCAGAAGTGCCATGATTTGCACAGAACAAATATTCAAAGACCTAAAGTAACTTGACAACATTAAAATTTTTTCTTTGACAACTTTTTTAAAATTTTTTCACTTGGAGGGGATTGCTCTTCCCACTTTTCTATGAGTCGAGCGCGGTCTCCTTAGGATCTCATATTTTAGGTGAGCTGCTGTTTTATGACCTTCTCTTTCATCTTTCTATGCCTTAAAAATTTCATTTTTCCCTCTGAGCCACAATTGTAGGACTTAGTTTCTGTAAAACAGGTGCAGCACAAAAATAAGTTAATAACTTTTGTTTTCCCAAAACTTTTATATTATGGGATATTTATTATTTTTTGGGATATATATGGATAGAGTGGTAAGAATTTTGGATGATGGGGGACGTGTGGTTATCCCTGCCGAGTGGCGTAAAAAGTGGGGTAGAAAGGTGCTTGTAATTAGGCTTAGCGAGGAAGAGATTCTTGTGAGACCCCTGAGGAAACAGTTGAAGTTGACCGATTTGGTTGATTCAATAGAAGTTGATGGTGTGGACGACTTCACTGATACCCATAAGTTGAGGCGAGCCCTAAATGAGTAATTCTGGCAGTAGAAGATTTCTTGACTCTTCCGTTTATCTTCATGCGTACCTTAAGGTTAAGCGTAAATTAACAGAGGAAGAGTTAGAGATTAAGAAGAGGGCAACATCAATTTTGAATAGAATAGAAGCAGAAGAACTCGTAGCAACCTCAGTAGTACATTTATCTGAGATTTTAAACCTTGTTGAGGCAAGATTAGGTGTAGAAGAAAGTCAAAACATGCTTGAAGCTGTCCTATCAATGGATAATATATCTATACTTGGTGTTTCAAGAAGGGACTATGAGGAAGCATTAGGCCTTACAGCTAGGTACAACGTTGGTCCTAATGATGCCCTAGCAGCAGCATTATGCAGAAGGGAGGGGATAAGTGAGATTTACAGCTTTGATAAGCACTTTGACAATATTCCATGGTTAAAAC
>CAZECW010000204.1:0-12052 GCA_964510585.1 uncultured archaeon
CTGGGAACCTTCGCTGGGTCCAGGCATATCACGCTTTTTTGAACCAGTCCCTTTAGTGGAATATTGCTCTGTTTTGATGACATTTCCAAGTATTGTAATAATTCTAGGTAGGTTACGTAGATTGCAGGTTTCATGTATTTAAGGATGTGGAGCATTCTTCCGCTGAGGAGGAAGAGTCCTTCGTTTCCCACCCATCTACACTCCAGTCTCATGGTGGTACTGACGTCTCCCATGCAGGCCACAGAGTAGAGGGGGTTCCAGCTCCAAAAGTTTAACCCCACAGTGTCTCCTTCTTCTACTCCCGCCATGGCCCACTGTCTGGTGATGGCTTCTACTAATATTTCTGTGTCGCGAGTTGTGACGCCCACATACACCATTTCACCTTCGCAAGGGAACTCGTCGGCGTAGAAAATAGCGAATTCTTCGGGAACGCATAGTCTGCCACCAAAGGGGTTGTTGTTGCTCACTGCCTCCTGCAACTCTTTTCTAGTGGTTAGGGGTAGCTTTTTCACGTCGCTCAGCTTCTTTATGTTTTCGGGCTTTACTCCTGCTTTCTCAAACTTTTTGTGGTGGAACTCTGAGTTATAGTATACGTGTACCAGCTGGCTCTTTAACCGGTTTTCCTGGATACGCTCAATATCTGGCCGAGGCATGGTTTCAATAAAAGGGTTAAAAATTCTGATCTCCGATACCTCCACTCTCTTTGATCTAAAATTTTTGAAATATTACTATTTTATAGGTGTCTAATAAAATTTATTTAAACTCATTTTTCACAGATTCTGCGAAGTTCTCTTCGGCGCTGAACTCCTCCCAGCGCAGAGGCGCACCACGTTGAGGCCACCCAAACCATACTTGCGAGTCCATGGATTTAGAGCAGACCTTACTCTGGAAAAGCCCGCAAACACCACCGTAGGATTCACAAATGTGCGAAAAATGGGTTTAAAAGGTATGTTGAATGGTGAAATATTTCTTTTTTTAGCATGGTGTGTCCCATTTCTTATGCGATTAACTTATATTCTTAATTCAACATTGGATTTCGGAGACCGGTTTTCACTATGGTGATGTGTATGTCTGAACAGTTGGAGAGAATTGAGCAGTCATCTGTGGGTGACGAAGTTATCCAGAGCTTTATTGATGATCACCTTGAACAGTTGAACAGTCCACTAAGGCTGGTTTCGGGGAGGAGATTTGAAGCTGGGCCCAACGATCCTCCTGCATTCTCGAGGGGCATATATATTTGCAATGTGCCTATAGGCGCCATATATGTTTCCAACCAGTTGTATAATGTTTTGGATAGGGATGAGCTTAGGTACATTGTCCTCCATGAGATGTGCCACATTCTCCACAATAATTCTGCGGCTAATGTTCTGCTGGAGTTAAGCAAAACGGGATTTAATCTCCTACTATCCAAATGGGCCAACATACCCCTACATGAGGTGGAAGACATAGTGGGGGGAGTGAAGGCTATAATAAAAGAGTTCGGACATCCCGGAGTGGAAGAACAAGTCAAAAAAAATCAGGAACTCAACGCCGACAAGTATGCAGTCATCTGGATGGGAAAAAGAGAACCCGCAATCAGCGCACTAACAAAATTAGCTCAGGGAAACATTGAAAAACTGTCCCATGTAACCCGCTATGGAAGCTTCGAATTTCCAGTAATCACCATCAAAGAAAGAATAGAAGCCATAAAAAGACTCTCACCATAAAAAAATAAGGAAAGTTTAGCAAAAAAGAGTTTACCTCCCCTTGGGCAGTAGCCGCACCAGAAATCCATTTCTGGTGTTCTATTCAAAATAGTATTTCACTTCACAGATTCCTCCGCAGGAAGCCCCTATTTATAGGTGGGAGGAATGCGGGAACATTTAAGTATTGAGAAAAACCCTCAACTATACTGTGAAGCAGACTATTATGGTTAAGCTCCTGCCGACACCAGAGCAAGCTGAAGCTCTCCTTGAAACGATGGAGGCTTTCAACAGGGCCTGCAACGAGATAGCTGAAGCCGCATTTAAACATAGAACAGCCAACAAGGCAAGTCTTCAGAAACTCGCCTACTACAATATTAGACGCAAACATGGTCTTTCAGCCCAGTTGACCATACGCGCAATCAGCAAGGTGGCTGAAGCCTACAAACGAGACAAGAAAACAAAGCCCACCTTCAGAAGCAAAGGAGCCATAGTCTACGACCAGCGAATCCTCTCCTGGAAAGGAGTGGAAAGAGTCTCCATACTGACGCTTAGGGGGAGAGAGACCATCCCCGTGAAGTATGGAGCCTACCAGGCTGAAAGGCTCAAAAGAATCAGGGGGCAAGCCGACCTCATCCACAGAAACGGAGTCTTCCTCCTCGCCGTAGTTGTGGAAACCCCAGAACCACCAACGTACAAAGCTAAGGACTGGCTCGGAGTCGACCTCGGCATAAAAAACATAGCAACAGACTCCGACGGACAAACATGGAGCGGAAAACAGGTCAACGGACCAAGAAAAAGATACGCAAAGCTCAGAGCCAAACTCCAAAGCAAGGGAACAAAGTCTGCTAAACGCCTTCTCAAGAAGCGCAGCGGAAAAGAGTCACGCTTCGCCAGAGACATGAACCACCGAATCAGCAAGTTGCTGGTTGCGAAGGCTAAAGGCACCGGGAGAGGCTTAGCCCTAGAAGATTTGAAGGGCATCCGCTCCCGGATAACGGTTAGAAAGCCCCAACGTCGCACCCAGCACTCCTGGAGCTTCCGCCAACTCAGACAGTTCATCGAATACAAGGCTAAACTCGCCGGCGTCCCCATCAGACTCGTGGATCCAAGAAACACGAGCAGAACGTGTCCAAAATGTGGGTTTACCTCCAAACTGAACAGAAGGGGGGAGCGTTTCCAGTGTGGCAACTGCGGATTCGTTGGGTTCGCAGACCACATCGCTGCCCTGAACATTCGGGGCAGGGCTGCAGTCAGCCAGCCATACGTCTCGGGATTTGAACATTTTGTTCAATCTCAGGGACAAGCCCATGAATTTATTCATGGGTAGCTGACCCAACATATATGCAACCAATAATGCACCCATCACCGAAAATGTTAAACTAACCATAATTGTAAGCAGAGGTATTTTCCCAAACAGAGACATTGACACGAGCACTAAGCCGAAGACAACTAGTATGGTTCCCAGCATCAAAGTAAGATACCTTCCCCACCTTTTGGCCATAAATAAACCCACACCACTTAGGACACCAACCAGTCCCAAGAGAAGGCCACCCCAAGCCAAGATTCTCTGAAAGAGGGCGTAACCTAAACGCTCAGTATAACTGATACCTATACCTGCTAGGGAAAATAGGTCGATAGGATAATATCCTGTTCTAAAATAGTAGGAGTAAACCCAAGCGTAAAGCCAGCTTCTCTCTAAGTATATTGAAACATCGGGTGGAATGGGTTGACTGAAAAAGAATATCCCGCAGAAAATTCCGAGAGTGCCTATAACAGCCAGAAACAAGCTTAACACAACAGTTTCCCCAGGGATATAACTATCCAATTTATTATCCCCCTACAGTTTTACTTAACAAAATGTTGGCAATCCATATAAGCATACCCGAAGCGGCAAGAAAGTTATGAGTTAACATTTCCCATTTCCCGACTCTCTAATTCAACCCTTGCCTTTGAGTTTCGCATCTTTGGTAAATTAAAAATTTGAGAGAAAATTTTACCTCATTACCGCTCATTTAACCTATTTTGGAGAAAAAAGGGAATTTCAAGGTTGCTCTATCCAAACTCGTATTTTACGTCTCCCAAAAGATAAACAAACACCATTATTCCAAATATCAGAGGAATCACGCCGAAAATCAAGCCCAAACCTCCAAAGGGTGAGGCGAGTCCCCCAAAGAGAAACCCAGACAGGCTGAAAAGATAGGTTGAGGTGGGTCCCCCAAAGAGAAACGCAAATATGCTGAAAATAATGTTCATCATTGCCATTATCAGGGCCATATAATAGCCCCAATACTTCATTTGGAGCAGCCCAACGCCCGCAAAGAGATAACATATCGAGAAAATGAAAATAATTGTAGCCACCATGTGATAAATATTTATTATAGACAGATAATCGAAAACAGAAATCAACGGTCCAATCCAAAGACCCGGCGGTGAAGGAGAGACTTGGAAAAATGCGAAGCTAACAAACAGGCTCAAGTAGGCTAATCGGTATTCTCCAGCAACAGTTACAGTCTCGAAAAATACCACTCCGATAAGACATAACACAGAAAAAATAATGAACATAACAGCAATAGCCACAACCCCACTCGGTCTATACGCCACACACATCCCTCCCAAACATGTGTTAAATAAGTTACTTTTTACTACTAAAATGTTTTTATTGTGGCAAAACCTTCCATAACTAATCAACAAAGGTTGAGCCTACTTTCAGATATAAACTGGCCGTTCATGTGCCTTCCAACAGTAGAGATTTATTTGGCTGTCTTAGAAAAAAGGTTCTCAACGTGTAAGCTGGGAAGAGTCGGCTGGGAGGATTCTACACAGTATAAGAAAAAAATGTTCATTCTGTTCAGAGCAGAAAGGGGTAGGAGGCATAGTTTCCTGTTCCCTATTCAAAATCGTATTTTACGTCTCCCATTAAATAGATCAGAACTATTATACCAAACACTAGAGGAATTATGCCCACCAACGAAAGCATTGCAAATATACCGCCGACTATGTTGAGTATTCCCAAAAATAAAGCTAGCATGCGTCCCCAGTTCTTCATCATGAACAAGCCGACACCAGCCAAAAAGTACAGAGCCGAAAAGATCACAATGCACACAACATAAAAGTGGTACATATTAATGTAAGACAGCTGGTTAACCGCATAAAAAAGTGTAAAAAAGTTGACTCTCCTAAGTATTACGTCAAAAAGTATCATAGTGTTTAATGAAGTATAAGATTGGGCAATAACTGTTAATTCAATAGCTATTCCTCCAATGATTCCCAGAGCACCGAAAACGAAAAACAATATAGCCAATGCAATCACTCCAACCGGTCTATAACTCATTCCAACTCCCTCCAACATTACTCATGATTATGGATACTGTGATGTTTTTCTATAAAAGTTTTTAGATAAAACTTTCTTCTGAGACGCAACCAGTTTTTCCTCCCCTACCTAATTGGTAGCTTTTAAACGTTTCTCCACACTTACCGCACTTCTTTTTGGCTCAGAGGGACTAGCGTCTTCACCCCAAACAAAAAGCTTCCAATACCCGTTTGCCAATTGAAACCAACCAATTCGAAATATGAAGCAAGTTTAGAAAAATGAACTTCAACACCTTTTCCTCCACATTAATTGGTGCAAATAACCTTCCTAGCTTTAAACACTATATTCCTTATTCCTGGTCCCAAAAACCTAACATATCTTCACACGGAGACATGGTAGGTTGGTTTTCATGCTCTCCAGGAAGGGGAGCCCCCGAATACCAGGGATCTTCGAGTAGCCTCCGTCCGTGAGGACTTCATTGCGCACCAGATCTCCGACCTGATGCGGGGCAGTAGGCCCGCTTCCCGCGCTTAGCCGGCACCTCGGACTTCCACCGTCCTCATTCGGCGCGACACCACGCGGGATCTCATCCGGAGATGAGCGTAGGGATTTGAACGTTTCGTAGTCAAGAACCTTGAGCGCAAAAGCGGCTGCGGAGCATTTATGTACATCCAAACCAGCGAGCGGAGAGATTTTTTCTCCGACTTTTGTGGTGTAGGCCTCACTTCGCCTTTTGGCTCTGCACTTGTGCTCTAAGGTTTGGCCTAACTTGTGGTGGGGGATCCGCTTTACTTTCCTGTTCGCCCCATGGTTTCCTTTGAACTTCGCCGTGTTGAGCCTTCCGTAAATAACCTCAGCGTTGTAATGCCTGGCGATTTTTTCGATTTTGTTCACCGCCGCGTGTAGCATGTTGTTTGTTTTGTTTGTCGAGGAGTGCTGGATCTCATGACAGTTGATCTTCCCAACCGCTAGTACTCGTTTCTTCTCTGCAACGGCAAAGTCTATATGTCCAGCGTTAATATCGAGAGCCATCACTCGCTTCGGCTCTGGTTTTGGTTCATCAGTCGCTTCAACGATTATCCGCACATCTTGGCCTTGACCATCATCTCTCCGTTTGAGCACGATCGTGTAGGGATGTTTACCGTCAAGCAGGTGCTCGTAGCGCTTCAAAAACTTTTCAGGGATGAATATCTCGGGGTAGATCCATCGCTCGCTGAACCCATCTTTAGGTGGTACGTTGATACGGAGCATGATTTTGCCGTCTTGCTGTACGATCCGTGCGTTCAGATTTCCATTTTTCGTCCTATCCCCGCGAGAGATTATCAGCGAGTTCCTCCGTTTGGTGTACTCTTCCTTTGATATTTTTCCTTCCATGCGTAGCTTTTGGTTGCGCTTTCCCCCGAATGTCACGTGTGGAGGCAGTCCCTCGATCGATTTGTATGCGTCCTTGATGTAGCGTGAATTAAGTCCTGTTTCCTTCTGAAGGATCCGCTCGATTTCGGATTTCATGATTCCATCCTGCTTCATCGAGTACGCCCTCCGTCTGGCGTTTCCAAAGCGGCGGTAAAGATCCTCAAGCCTCACTGTATCGTGGGGATCTATGTGTGCGATGACGGCCGGAATGGCTATTTTAGACATGGCACTCCTCCTTTATCGCTTTCACGATTTTTTTCACCCCACGCTTCCCGTAGAGCCTCGCCGGAAAAGATGTTATTGTCGCTATCAGGTCTTTGACGAGTTCCTCGTTCGGGCTTTTCGTTTCGTCTTCCTCCACAACGATAACTTCACAGGAAGCGGGGGCTTCCTTTCAGATACTCGAACCCAAACCTCGCCAGTCGATCCTTGTATTCCACTACTACCGTGTCTATTTCGCCCCTTCGGAAGCCCAGACAGTTTTTTAGCCCCCTGCGGTTCTCGTTTAACCCAGAAGCGATGTCTTCGAACGTACCAACTACTTTCAATTTTTTCGCTGCGCAGTAGGTTAACAACCTCTCTTTCTGTCTGTCCAAGTTTCCTGCATCCCGCTGTTTCTTTGTCGAAACTCTCGTATAGATAGCCGTCCCCTTGGCTTCTCTCGCGATAACACCCATTATCCTGTCTAGCTCCGCCTTCTCCGCGTATCGGTGCTTCCCGAGTCTCACACCTCTTATCACGCCTTGGTCGACGTACTTCCTCAAGCGTGTTTGGATGCAGCCCCGTATACTCCGAGGCCTCTTTCATTCTTAATAATGGCATCAAATATGTTAATGTGTGTTAAATTATAAGGTTACCTGCAACTGTTACGCTCCTCCCATCTCAATCCTGGTCGGAGACATGTTTTTGGAAAGGTACTTGTTTTCGAATCAGTTTTCCTAGGTAAAATCATATTTTGCGTCACCTGTAAGGTATACGATTGTCCCTATTCCAAACAGTAGGGGAATTAGACCAAATATGAACGTGAATGATTCCCAAAAAATTCCATGCATCACTAGTGGTAATGCTATTACTAATAGGAGTATTCCAATTACCAAAGAGAGGTAACGTCCCCACTTCTTCATAGAGAGCAAGCAAATGCTAGCCGGAAGACTTACCACCGAAAAAAGGAGGACACCCCAAGCCGAAAAGTTAAAACTTTCGATAAGGGACAATATATCAAATAGTTGCATAGTAGATGACGCGCCAATAATGTTCCCATAGTTTGAAAAAATTAGTCTCATTACATACTCGTTCCCAAACAGGAAAGACACCAAGAAATATTGAGGTGGAAGCACCACTCTCATAATAAGTAATGCTATCATGATTCCCAGAACTTGCATAACTATGTAGGCTATAGCCAATGAGACGACCCCTTCCGGTCTATAAGCCATTATTCCATCATCTCCCCCAAATATCTCTTAGTAAGACTAGTACTCTTAATATTTAAACATTCTTAAAAGGGCAAAATAAAGTTCGGAGAACAGATAGAAAGATCATGGATTTAAAAAGCTTTTTAAAAAGTAATAAAAAGTAAAAGCACTAGCTCCATTCGGATACCAACTGCTCTGTAAAAATATAAAAATGGGAAGTGAACGAAGATTGCTTCATTGAAATTCATACTTCACGTCACCCGCCAGATAGGCAACCGTGACTATTCCAAAAACAAGAAAAATTGTACCGAACAAGAGAGCATAAAGGAATAGGAATAGGGATAGGAATAGAAACAGGAATATGCCTACGATTATCGATACTATTCCGAGAATTAATCCCAAAACCCTTGCCCAGTTCCGCATACTGACCAAGCCGACGCCCGCAATTAGATACAATGCTGAAAAAATCGCAAGAACTCCACCAAAAATGTATGCGAAGCTAATATCTCGCGGTATAGTGAAAAGTGGATAAGAAATACCACCTAAAGCCCCTATGGGGTTAATGCCCACCTCCAAAAGGTAGAGACTTGCAAGAATATACCAATTTAAACTCTGATAAGAATTAGGAAGAACCATAGCCAAAATAGTTATTACTCCGGCGATTCCCAGCCCCGCAATAATCATGAAGATAACTGAAAGAGCAATCACACCACCAGGTCTGTGAACACTCATTTTCCCAACATCTCCTCCGTTTCTTTGAAGAAATGACCACTGCTTGCCATAAAAACCTTTCTAAAGCGGCTATTAAATTCAACTATAACCTATTAAAAAATACTATTTTTAAAAAATGTAGAGGAAAAGTTATGTTTTCATAGACATATTGACAAGTTCCATCAAGTCCACAACGTGTATACTCATTTTGTTTTCTTCCTTGGCATCGCTGAGATTTCTGTAGCAGAAGGGACAAGCCGACGACAGTATCTGGGCTCCTGTTTCCAAGGCTTCCTTCAATCTCTCGGTGGCTGCGAATGATGCCAGCTCCTTGAAAGAGGATTTAACTCCTCCGCCTGCCCCGCAGCACCAAGCGTTGTGCCTGTTTCGAGGCATTTCCACCAATTCGATGCCCGGTATACTTTTGAGAAGCTCTCGGGGCGGCTCATATATTCCCATGTGTCTACCGATGTGGCAGGGGTCATGGTATGTGACTTTTTTGTTTATTGGCTTTTCCAGTTTTAACTCCCCCTTCCTAATCAGGTCTAAAACGTAGACTGGTGAGTGCACTGCTTCGAATCCGTAGTCCAGTTTGAACTTGTCCTTGTAGACTTCCTTAAGCATTCTGTAACAGCCCGAGCAGGAAGTTAAAACTAGTTCGGCGCCCGTTTTCTCAATTTCTTTAATGTTGTGCTCTGCACACTTCCTTGCCACTTCTACCTGACCAGTCCACACTAGGGGGGAGCCGCAGCACCACTCATCCTGCATAACGGTGAAATCTTTCCCAGACTTGGACAAAATATTAAATGTGGAGTTGGCAATTTCCTTTTGTCTGTAGGCGGATGTGCAACCCACAAAATAAACAATGTTTGCCTTTCCGGGTAGCTTAGCCTTCTTGTCTCCAAGCCAGTTCAACCTGTCCCTATGCTTCTCGATATAGGGGTTGTGCTCCTCCAACACTGATTGTCCATAGCGTTTCTGCTCCGGCATCGGTCCGAAGCCTTCCTCCACGGCTTTCTCCCGGGCGGCGGCGAGCCACTCCAAGGCATATGTGTGAATTCCCTCCAGCTGGCACTGCTGGGTACAGTTTCCACATAGTGTGCAGTGGTAAAGTATTTCCGCCAGTGCTGGGCTCCAATTAATCTTGCCCGTGTTTAATCCCCACAATAGTAGGTTTTTTCCTCCCAGGTAGTAGGACTCAAATTTTCTCAGCTCTCCGCTGGGGCAGGAGCGTGCCAGATATGCGTTCTGGTAGATGTATCGGCACTGTCCACATTTTCCGCAGCGATAAACCTGGTCCTTGTAGTATTCTAGTTCTTTGTACCTCTCAAGTGACACTCTGTCGGGAATTGTGACTTTCTCAGTTATCCCCCTTCCTGGAAGATACTTTTTCATCACTCTTTCAAATAGTTCCCTTTCTTTAGGCTTAACTGCTTCCATACCCGTCTCTCCTTCTTTATAGTCCTTGTCCAGGGTTCATTATTCCGTTGGGGTCTATGAGTTTCTTTATTTTTTGCATGAGTTCTAGGGTGTTGGGGTCTGCCTTTTCAAAGTTGCGAGCCTTAGCCCAGGGTGGAGGCTTGTATCTTATGAAGCTTCCCACTTTTCTTGCTTCCTCATCCATATCCATAAGGCACTTTCTCACTTTTTGGATTTCTTGAGGGTCATTTTTGCTGAAGGAGATGTTCATTCTTCCAATCCAGTAGTGTCCACCAAACATTGCTCTGCCATAAAACTGGGGTCGCCTACCATGTCTTTTTGCAGCCTCCCTCATCCTGTAGTACACTTCAACCAAGTGTTTTGAGGAAACATATCCACCAGTCCATTCTCCGCCACCGCCCCTTGCGAAGTCCCAAACTGTGTAGAGCTGAATAGGTGTACTGGTATAAGTTAGGAATTCTCCAATCTGGTTTTCAGCGAAAAGTCCAATGGCGTCACCGAAACGTGTAGCCATTTCACCCTCTTCAGAGCATATTTTCATTAGAGTTTCCTCCTTAGCGTCAAGCTCCTTCTCTGTGACACCAGTAACGGTTACCAAGCCATAGAAATCTGGGAGACCAGCCTTTTCGGGCTCAAAGGGAATATTTTCACTGTCACGCACTCCCTGAGTGGCGGTAAGCCAAACAAAGTTTAGAAAACACATATCCACAATTCCCAAACCAGCCTTAGCAAGCCTCTTAAAAATACGCACTCCGGAATCCACAGTTTTCCCTAAAACAATGTAGTCTCTTCGAGGCAAATTGGGCCAAAGCTTAATTCCTGCCTTAGTAATTATTCCCGTCGTTCCCTCCCAACCAATAAATAAGCCCGCCAGATCCGGGTAAGGTTGCCGCCCATACCAGTAATCAGTAGACATACAGGACCCAACCCGCACCACCTTACCAGTGGGAAGAACCACCTCTAAACCGTTAATGAATTCTGCTCCCGTTCCGCCAACCATTCCCAAGTCCAGCATACCGTAACAAATGTACGCCGATATCACCCCAGTTCCCGGAGGAGACCAAGTGATTCCCGCTCTGAGATCAGGGTGGTTCTTTAAAAGGTAGCCCTTTAAATCTCCCCAAGTGATTCCACCCTCAACCACCGCATACATATCATCCTCATTAACCTCAAGAACTCTGTTCATTCTTCTCAAGTCTACAACTATTCCTCCCTCTCTGGGAATGCAAACCCCGCCAATATTGATTCCAGAGACCCAGGGCACAACTGGAATTTTCTCCCGGTTAGCAAGCTCAACAATCTGCCTAACTTCCTCCGTAGTTTCCGGCATAGCCACAAAATCGCATTTTCCAGGCTCCTCAGCAGTCACAAAGTCCCAGTGATAGAGAAAAAGTTCTTCCGGTCTGTTGGAAACAAATTTTTCGCCCACGATTCCAGCCAATTCCTCGTAGAGCTTATCTACCGCAACCAATTTGGTCATTATTTTTTTCCTCCTCATACTTCCTAATTGGTTAAATACGCATTTTTTTAGTTACTTTGTTATCTTTTTTCCTTGCTTTCTCTTTTATTAAGGTATTGGTGAATATATTTATATTTGTGTGGAAGGATTTAAATGTTCAAATTTGAATTAACAATTGTAGCTTTAAAAGAAAGCATAATAACGCTCCTCAAAAATCCTAGGCGTCAATTTACTATGCGGGCTCAATGCCCAATTTATCTGGGCTTCAAAGATGGGCTGCAAATTGGCTTAGAATATTACTGATAAGTTTGAATCTATCTTGGTTAAACTGGTTGCCTTATTTTTTAGGTTCCACTTTTTGAAAAAAAAGGTTGGAGAAATATTAAAGATCCAAGAAAATTATTTGAATACGAGCAAAAGTATTTGACACTCTCCGCGACTAAAGTCGGGAGATTCTTGCTTCTGGCTCATCGGGAGCCTTCGAAGCAATGGGTGTGCCATCACCCAGTTAGCACGCCCTTCCCTCAAAGGGAACGGCGTCTATGTTGGCACCCTCATGGGGGCTGCGTCTTGTTTAGCCTCCTTGAGCCCAAGCCAAACCCTTCAGCTACCAACAACTATT
>CAZECW010000205.1:0-3564 GCA_964510585.1 uncultured archaeon
GATTAGAGGTTTTCCTATTTCTTAGGGGGTTCTAACCCTCGCTCCAAGAATATACACACAGGAACAAAGACCACGGCAAAGAAAATCATGCACGGAACCGCAATTAGGGCTATTGTTAAATCGAGAATTATTTTTGCAATGAAATATAAAAAGAATGACACGATAGCCACGTAGAAGGCTATTAGCATAGCTGAGAAGAGTGTGAGCATCCTCTTGTTCCTGTCCCTCCACGATCCACGAAATATGGATCTTACTCCACTCTTCACGTCCCCGAAAGTATTGTAGCCAGAAGTGTACCTCACTAAATGCACTAAGGACGCGTACCAGGTAAGGATGAAAGTCCCCGCCAAGAAGGTTACGAATACCGCTGTTAGTAGAAGCGCGAAAGGATTCCCCGTGGATACCGCCTGTGGGGACAGAGTGGGAATCTCTACTTCAAGAGGGGATATAACCGCAAAGTGAAAATTAACAGGAAGTCCTTTTGTTTGAAAGGGAAGGAAAATTTTAGAGCTGTCCAGACTAAGCAGATAATACATAGATGCTGCAGCCGGTAGCACGAACACGAATGCCAGTACCCTCAACCTCCTATACACACTTTCAACGTTCATCTTATTCCAAAAATCCAATCCCATCACCTCACAAAAAAGTGTGGGGAGCCATATAGACCCCCAATTCACTGCTTATTAAAACTTTTTGTTCTTCTCCAAGAAACGGCTTCTATTCTATGGGTTCATAGGGACCAACCCACACCCAATTGTTGGTACCGTAGTTGGCGGCGAAAGTTGCACAGGCCATGTTAAAATAATATACGTGAACAGCATCATTTATAATCAGAACTGTGCCTGAGGGAGGGCATACTTGAACCGTTGCCCCATCTACGTTAACATAGTGGAGAGTCGTAAACGATACAGGATCCCAGACTGGCCATGCCTGCGGTTGCAGCAAGTGCAATCTCTGCATAATCTCGAATCCAAAGCTTGGATCTTTTGCGTAATTATACATCCACATTGCGGTAAATGATTGCCAAGCATTGTTATACCATGCCTCTGTAAGAAAACCACCAGTAAATGCTATTGTAAATAGGATAGCCGCTACAATTTGACCATAAGGTCCAGCCCCCGCTAAATTAACTGCGAGTGATGCTAGTTCTCCAAATAACTTTTGAGAGGATTCATGTTCTTGGTAAAGGACGCCTAGTACGGCTATGTAGTATAGGCTTGCTTCTGTGCTAGGCTCTCCGGGGAAACGGGTGTAACATAGGTAATCATAGCCGTAACACACGTATACTGGGCACCAGAAACCTGACCATGGCCAATAAATCCAAACCCATACGGCTGTCCAGTACCCTAATGGATTAGCTATGAGCATCCCGTATGGGTCTGCGATCTCTGCTCCATCGGGACTGTAGATTGACACTTTGATAAAGGTTAGGGTTGTTCCGTTTATTTCCAGCTCATACACTCTGTTTATTGCAGTGCAGTTCTCACCGTTGATTGTGGTGGTTGTGTTCCATTCACGTATCAACTGTCCTTGTTCCATTATGAGGTCTATGTTCTTGAACGATTCGTGTACCTGCCGGGTTATGTTCTCTATTTTTTGCTCTATCTCTAGGCTGAGTAGCTGGTCGTAGAGTTTGAACTGTTCCCGGTACTTGGGATTCTGGTCTAGGAAGCTGAAGAGCATAGATTTGGCGGTTTCGTTATCCGGTTCGCCTATGTATCTTAACTCTCCTAAGTGTTGCATTTGCCACTTTTTGAATCCTTGGTTGATGCTGTCCTGAAGTGTGTTCTTGAATTCTTCGATCTCTTGGAGGGTGAGTGAGCCGTTCTCTATCCTCGCGATTGTCTCCGAGTTCAGGGGAGTAATTACAGCCGAGTTCTTGTTTTGAATAAGCATGGACAATCCGATGGCGAGGTGGTTTTGTTCCGGAATCTTGTACGCTTGTACTGTTACCACGCCGGTCCCTATTCCTAGCATGATTGCCGCGAAGAACACTACAGAGAAGATTTTGAGTTTTTTCATCCCTTCTCCTCCTCCTCCTATATTCTATTTTTTCGGGCGCCGAGGGCAATGCTGTAATATGTTGGATTTCCGAATTCAGTATCTGCGGTAGGGTGTTACTAGACTTCCCGTTTCGCAAGAGAAAAAAGAACCTTAAAATATGTCTTACCTAGTATTAACCCGTATCAACCTCAGCACACATTATAAGTTTTATCCGAACAAATATATTAAATTTTCGCTATTCAACTATTTATTTATTTATACATATTTGAGGGGAGTGAAGTATATTGAGAGAGGGAGTGTTAGATGTGGGGCTAGAACCGTTTCGGCTTAATTCTAGGGCGATTTGAGTCGCTGTTTATTTAGCCTATAATTTGATTTTAATGATTTCTCTTATATTTTAATTATGTGAGTCCTATTTTTCATGGTGTTACTTTTTAAAAATTTTAAGGCAGCAGGTCTATGTTTTATCATTCTCTGATTTCAATATTTTTCATATTCACTTTTCCATAGCGGTTTTTGTAGAAGGAATCGTGTTTAAATCCCCTGTTTTATGGGCGATTCCCTGCTTCCTAGGATGAGGAGTACAAAAAACACCTTTTGGATGGGGAAGAAAAACGGGAATTGACAATTAACAGGGCAGTGAAAAAATCGCCATGTAATAAATCATGGGACTCATTGAATTCTATCAGCTTGTTTTAATTTTTTATGTGAGGTTAAAAAGACGAATTGGATAAGAAATAATTCTTGTGAATCTAGGGCTAGATGGCCTATTATCTATCACTTTCGTGTGGTGTGTTGTTAAGCCGAGAGGGTTTATTGAGTTGAGGTCGAGCATGGCTACAGGCTCACTCTTAGATAGTAGCGTTTGAGGATTCATCTCTCCATTTAGATTTTATGAACCCTATTACTTTTTCTGCTAGGGAGATCGCTCTCTTTGCGTCCTCTTCGTCAAACGCCTGAGAGGGGATGCCTCCGGGTAATGCGTTGGGATATCCGGTTGGAATGTAGTATTTGTCAAGCGAGCTGGCATTTGACTCTATTGCGCTAAACTCTGGATCGAAACTTTTTGCGTCTTTGCATAGTTCTGCGGTGGATTGTCCCCACACCTCTTCGGCGCCCTTCATAAAAAGGTATGCTTTTAGAGCTTTTTCTACAGACTGCTGCGCTAGAAAACAGGCCACATTGTACCTTTTTCCTGAGTGGTTGAACTTGGCGTCGTCCAAATCTTGGATTGCCTGTGAAAGCCATCTTTTAGCTTCCGCTACTCTGTTTTTCATATACTACCTCTCCATTTTTCAGGGCGGATTTTATAAATTGATTGGTCAGCTTCATATTCTCAAATTCTTCAGGCGTGTACACGAATAAATCCATTGCCAAGCTTGGCTTTAAATGCTGGTAGACTTCTTCTAATCTGTCAAAAAATTTTTTTCTTGTTTTCTTTACGATGAGGATATCTAAGTCGCTTGACCTGTGAACCTTATTAGTTACCAAAGAACCAAAAACTATGATTTTCTCAACGTCCAGCTCAACAATTTTGGGGATGACTCTTTTTAATTCCTC
>CAZECW010000206.1:0-5156 GCA_964510585.1 uncultured archaeon
AGAACAGGCAATCTTGTACCTCTCCTTCTCATAGGCAGCAATAACGTCTGGAGGGCCAGCCTTAATTTTGTCCCAGTCTGGAAAATCAAACCACATCTTATCATAGTGCAGACAGGTTTTAAGAGCATCCTCTATTGGCCAAACATGATCACTACCTATGAGATACGCGTATTTTCCATGTGCCTGAAGCAGTATGTCTGCATGGCGTCTTAAGTCTCCGCCTGTGATTAGTGTTCCTCCCGGCGGCCAGTGCACCTCTTTACAAAGCTCCACGTGGTACTGTATCAGGTCTGCAGTCATGTCAGTACCCATCACGTTTATGCCGTCGCAGAAGAACATTATGTCTGTGCCTGCGTCCCTCACTGCTCTGTGGTGCCTGATACAGAACCTGAGAGCCTCCCTCATACACATGTGCAGCCACTCTGGATTACGTTTGTACATCAGAGCTCTTTCCCTATGTCCCAACGTGGGTCCGATGGCACCACCTGCAGTGGAGAGGGGACCCACGCAGGTATTTGTCATGAGGGGCATGACTCCCCAGAGCCCAGCTCTTCTGAGATACTCTTTAATAAATTTGATCTCCCACAACTGCATGGCGTAGGCTCCATAATCCGCTTCGGGTACTTTATGTGAAAGGAACGGCGCTGTTCTGAAAGGTAGCCATGGAACTTGGAATCCGGTTTCCATTGCTCCGGCGCTTCTGCACACGGGAGCAGAGGTTTCCTTAAGATAAACGTGACCACCGTACTCTGCTTCTCCGTAAGTGATTTTGTGAATGAAAACTATGTCTGTTGCAAACTTTGCCACGGCCATATTTGACGCTATAACGTGTAGCTTAGGATACCTGTGAAAATCAACACTCTTCAGTATTACTCCATAGGCGTCTAGAATCCTGGGGGCGTTAGTGGCCATAGCGTAGAGTCCCCCCATTACTGGGCAGCGGTCCCTTTCAACGCCGTAGGCGGTTGCCCAGTACCTGTCTAAGGGAGTCATCTTCTCCTTAGCTATGTTCTCATGCATCTTAAGCATTATCCTCTCCATAATTAGTAATTCCTCTTCTGACCATTCTGGGGGTTTGAAGTTCCAGTACCAGTCTGGTATTTTCAGCTTCTCCCAAATTTCCCATTCTTTGTATGCGTAATCGCACCAGTCCGCGGCCTTTTTCCCTCCGGCTTCCGCCGGCTTTTCCGAAACGGTTGTGTAGGGTTCTGGTTTCTTATACCAGGATAGGTATTCTTCACCCTCGGGCATTTTCCACACCTCAAAAACCCTTTTAGGCCTCCTCCATCAGTTCTGTGGCTAGCTGCACGGCTGCCAGTGCATCCCGTGCAAAGTAGGCACCTATGGCCTTGGCGTACTCGGGCCCAGTCGCCCATCCACCAATCATGTACTTGACGGGTAGCTTCTCCCTCTCAATCATCTCCTTGAGGGTCTTCAGCTTGTCCAGACAGCCGGTTATCGCGGAGGCTGCGCCTATGATGTCTGCATTTTTTTCTTTGGCAGCCTGAATGAACTTTTCCAGAGGCACGTCCTCTCCCAGGTCGGTGACCTCCCAGCCTGCAGATTCAAACATTGTCACCACAACAGATTTCCCTATGGTATGCAGGTCTCCCTCCACCATTCCAATAACTAGTTTGCCTGCCACCTCCGACTTTTCAGCCTTCAGGTGGGGCCTTATAACCTCAAGCACCGCCTTCATGGCCTCCCCAGCCATAAGCAGATCAGTGAGTGAGGCTCCTCCTAGGCCTGAGGCGTACATTTCTCCAGCCTTCATCATGCCTGGAGTGCATCCCTTGTTCAATATGTCGATGGCCGAAATTTTCTTAGCAAGCGCCTGCTTGGCGAGGTCCGCTGCGAGCAAGTCGTCACCATCAACAAGAGCCTGGGACAACCTCTCAAGCAACTCCTTCTCCGACACAGCATCCCTCTACTGAGTTTTTGCTTTAAGTATTTTTTTTAACTTTTATTTAAAGTTTATTATTATAAAAACAGATGTGGTGCAAGTTAGCTCGGCCGTGTGGCGCCTGAGACGGCTTTTTAAACGGATTGGTAGAGTTAAGTTAGTGGGTTAGGAATCTGATTAGTGTGAGTGCAACTTAGCCCTGAGATTGCTTGATTGCGTGTGTCTCGGAATATAACTTTCAAAAAGGGATTAGATACAAATGAGTCGCGGCAAAACGTGTGTCTCGTTCCCTTTTTTGGGCTTTGTGGTGTTTTATGATTTTTTCAAATCTTTCTTGGGCTAGATGGAGATACTTTGTTACATAATTTTATTTTTTCAATTTATTTATATATTTTAATGAATTTTTTTGTAATTCTACATTTTTAATTTAAAAAAGATTAAGAAAAATAAATAAATTTATTAGAAGAATTATGCAAAGCAGTTGGAGAAAGGGCCTTTTTGGTGATTTTCCGATTTGGACTACTCTAAAAAAATGGTAGACTGGGTGTAAATCTGAGTTGTAAGGAGTGGGGGGTGACATAGAAAAGTTTAGCTTCATTAAAAAGGAGCGTTTATACTGTTTCTCCTACAATTATGGAGCCGCAAAACAAGGGGGAAGCCGATTAATCCTACGCCCAAGGGAGGTCGAGAAAAAGGTTATATTAATTAAGCTAGTTAATCTTTAAATTTCAGTGATAATTTTTGAATGTATTGAAAGTGAGTGTCTAGAGGAGTGTGTGGAATGTCTCTTAAAGATTTTTCCAGATATTTTGCTGAAAAGTCCCTGGTTAAGGATCAGGTTGAAAAAGTGGTTGAGACTCTAAGAGTAAAGTTGAGTGGTGGGGTTGTGGAGTTTGCTGATGAGGAAGATTTGAAGGATAGGGTTAGAGACATTTGTTTAAGCTTTGACCCATACCTTTTACGTGACCAAGTTAGACAGGGCTATATGGGTGCCTATAACATAGACTTTATTCTGTGGAGGGGTTTGCTGGCTATGGAGGTTAAACTTGTTAGAAATAGAGAGGATTTGGAGAGAGCGGTGACGGAGATGGTTTCTCACATCCCAACTCTGAGCAGTCTTTACAGTAATGTTCTCTTTCTAGTCTACGACAGTAATGAGGTTATAGGGAATCTCGACGAATTCAAAGGCAATATTGAGAGTAAATCTGATAATATTAAAGTATTGATAATTAAAGGCTAAAGATTGGAAATTAAACCTAAATTCGCAAAAAAGAATAAGTGCCCCTCTTGGAGTATTATTGTTCCTCTATTGTGTAGCCCTGTTTTGCCTGCTTTACGAGTTCCTCGTCTTCTGAATACTCTATTATATCTTTAATAATCCATTTTATGGCTTCTTCCCCTGTTAGGAGGTTCTTTATTTCAGCATCATAGTTATCTGGTTTGAGAACGAGGAACCATCCATCCGTGTAGGGATTTCTAATATTGTGGGGTGGCGAGGATACTCTATCGGGGTTAACTTCAACGATGGTTCCTGTGAGTGGGGCGTAGAATGGCCCTATGTATTTCACTGTTTCAAGAAGGCCGTAGGGTTGATCCTGTTTGAGATGTGTCCCTGCGGGTGGCAATTCTATAACGTATGGTAGGGGATGACTGATAGTGGTTACCATCATTGGTATAGCTCCAAAGTAATCTAAACCCAAGCGCACATTTCCGTCATCTAGCCTTTTTACCCAATTATGCCCCCGCTTATTATGTGAGTAGTAAAGATCTAGGGGAAAAAACATCTCTCCTATTCTGGCGACTTTCATTTCAATCACTGAATTTTTAATTTAGTTTGCAAGTCCTTGTATATCTTCGCTCATCATAAGTTTAGTGTGGTCTGGTAGTGTAATCCAATTCCCTGAAATATAACTCGGCGTATCCACAGTTGAGGCAAACATAGGCATCGGCGGGGAAATTTCTTCCAATTTCAAGTATTGAAGGTACGGATACCTCCTTCCTCTGAATTTTGTCAGAGTTGCATTTTACGCATTTAGTTACCTTAGACATAATATACCCACACCTCTGTTTAAAGTTTTTAAATTTTGATTCTTAAAATAATCACCTTTTTTCTTATTTTCTTTATAATTACTTATTAGCTTTTCTACCACCTCTAGAATGCTTCTAATTTGAAATGTTAAGGAGCAACTAACATTTTGACACCGAGTTCGGAGCATTTTTTTGTCCTTATAAATCTAAAAATAATTTGTGCAGTTTGAGTTGTAAGGCTTCAACCGATGAATTTAATTAGAAATATTACTAGTAAGTTAAGAGCCTTTGATCGCACTAGCTGTAAAAAAGGGGAAATTGGTGGTGAACTTATTGTTTTTTTGAATCAGATGAGAGACAGCCGCCGAAGGAAAAGCCATGCAATTCATTTTCGCATAATTACGAAGTGGACATCAGCCGTTTTCGCTGCCCGCACTGCGGTTCCTTCACTGTTGAAATTTTAAGGGATGAACCTGTGATAACCGGCGTCTTTCGTATTTTCAAGTGTAAGAAATGTGGTAAGGAGTTTGGCAGATTTCTCGGTCAAGGCTAACTGGACTCTCCTTTATATTTAGGATGTCCCGGAGGATAGTACGGTTCGTAGGACGCGAATGTCTTGTATCTCTGAAGGACGGCGACGTCGCCCTTAATTTTCATTTCACCCGAGTAGTACTTTTCAGCCAAATCAACTTCCTTAGTGTGCTGGCCTACCCAGTCATCACTAGTCATGATTACAACAGCGTTGACATCTGTGGGCTCCCTTGTAACAATTTCTGAATCTTCGAGTATCCCGTCCTCCTTAAACTTAAGCAGGTATCCGCGGTTAAGATCCCTCATCCAGAAACACATTTTAAAGGGTTCCCAACCTTCTCCGTAACCCTCCTCAGATAAAGCCTTCATCCTTTTAACGCTGTGATGAAAGCACGCATCAGCCTGCTCTATTGTAGCCATTGCACCACACTTCCTTTAACAAGAAGCTAATTTTTATGGTTGTTCCCATCCCTTGGGGTAAGAGCCGTACTTTTTAGATGCGTCAACCCAGGCTTGATAGTGCTCCATAGGTATCCAGTAGTCACCGGGTCCAGGGTTCCAGTACTTGCTCTTGGGGTCAGAACAGGCAATCTTGTACCTCTCCTTCTCATAGGCAGCAATAACGTCTGGAGGGCCAGCCTTAATTTTGTCCCAGTCTGGAAAATCAAACCACATCTTATCATAGTGCAGACAG
>CAZECW010000207.1:0-7299 GCA_964510585.1 uncultured archaeon
GATGGAGAGACGGCCTACACTGCCCCAGATGCGGTTCAACACGCTCAAAAGGGGCATGGAAACTACGGGCAGGGACTCAAACGCTACAAGTGCAAAACATGTGGAAGAACATTCAACGACAAGACTGGAACCCTATTCCAGTATTCCCGACTGAGCCTGAGGGAGTGGTTTATGCTCATCCTCCTCTTTTTAGCCCTGCACAACTCCATTCTGAGCATAAGCTGGTTTCTGGGCAGAAGCTACATGACCATATTTAGGGCTCTAAAGAAACTCATACTCCACATAGGTGAGGAGATGCAGCCCGTGAAGATGAGTGGAGATGTTGAATGTGACGAACTCTATGTAACCGCTGGTCTTAAGGGAAGAAACAACAGCACGTGTATTAAAAGGTTGGGTCGAGAGCCCCGATGCAGGGGCTTAAAAAGGCGGGGAAGAGGAACCTGGGGTGAGGATAAGCCTCCCATTTTCATCTTGGTTGAGAGGGGTGGTGGAGAGGACTATGTGCCTTCGAGCGATGTTAGTGGTGGCACTGTGGAGAAAGTTGTGGGGCGGAGGGTTTCTAAGGATTCCACTGTTTACACGGATGCCTTTACCTCCTACTCTGTCCTGGATGAGTTGGGATACCGGCATGTGGGGGTTAACCACTCGGCGGGCGAGTATGTCAGGGGTGAGGCTCACGTGAATGGATGTGAGAACCGGGGCTCTTATAGTCCGGATGTGGTTTGCGTGTCACAGAGGTGTGTGTAAGGATAACCTGAGGTTCTACATGGTAGCATTTAGGGTGTGTAGAAGTTCGAGGCGAAGGAATCCTGTGGAGGCCCTGAAGGATGTTCTGGCTATGGTTATTTTTTGGTTTTTGTGGGCGGTGTACTGGGATGCTTCCAAAGCCCTGGAACCAACCCTAAAAAAGGGTCAGCCATCCACAAAATTCTTATTTAAGAGCGGAATATTCTTAATTTGGGGTGAAAGCAATATGCCTTCTAAAAAATCTGGTTATTGGTATCTTTTTATTGATAGTTTTTTTGGAGATCCATATACTGCATGGCATGATGGTTTAAATATCGAAGCTTTACTTTCACTTTCGCCAGAGGAAAAGGAAGAGGCTGAGAAATTGTTGCTTGAGAGAGTGAATGAGAATGATACCAGGGCCGCGGTGGGTTTGGGTGAGCTTCGCTCAAAGAAGGCGGTTCCTAAACTAAGAGAACTTCTCGGTAAGGCTTGGGGCAAAGAGCTTGTGGACATAGCTGTAGCACTCGCCAAAATAGAAGGCGACATGTCTTACTTAAAACACGTTATAGACGTTTTAAAAAATGATCCCTCTTGGTACGTTAGACTCGAGGCTGCTTTTAGTCTGCGCGAATTCAATAAACCGGAAGCGAAAGAAATTATGGAGGAAGTCACCGAAACGCTGTTTGAAGCAGTGAAGGACCCGGATTACCTTGTCCGCTACCACGCATGTAATTCACTCCTAAGGTTACACGGATTTGAGGAGGAAATCTACGAGTTCGATGAAATCTTTGATAACATCGTAAGTCCAGTGGAGGGGGAACCAACTGAGGAAGACTACAAAAAATATGAAACTGCTATTAACCAGCTGCGCAAAATGTTTGGTGAAAAGGGAAAATAAGCAACAGAAAAATTAAGCCTTTAGTATTTAAAAACCCATTTTCCGCACCCTTGGTTTATTTTTTCTATTTTTGCGGAATTAAGTCTATACTGGGAATGCTGATCTTACTTTATCAAAAAATTTTTGGAAATCTCAAAATCCCCGCAAGAAACAGGAGCAGAAACTGGTAAAAACAAAAAAAATACCAAAAAATTCACAAACGATGCGAAATGTGGGTTAAAAAACTATTTACCATTCAAAAAGGAGGATTAAATTTGTAAAGTTTATATAGTTATAGCTTAAATATATTAATTGGGTGTTTGAAGTGGGGAAGAGAAGAGGGCAGCTTAGGTCAATTGTTATCCCTGTCTTACTTTTGTCTGGAGGAGTTTTATCCTACTTTGTAGGTTTATTTAGGGGTTTTCTGTTTTTATTTGGAGGTGCCTTATTTCAGATTGTTGATTTCAACATTGTTTTCAGTATGCCTTTTTTGGTTATGGCGTCTTATCCCCATTTTTCTATAGTTTATCTACCTAGCTTCTTCGCCCCCTATTATGGGCTCTCGCCGCTTTCTCTCTGCTTTTTGCTATGTGGAGTGGCATCTATATTTTTTGCCCTCTTCGGCAGGTATGTTGCAGCCTCTGTATTTGCCTTAGCAGCTCTAATATTTGGATTAACTCAGGTCCTACTGTTATTCTCGATTTCTGGCTTTGATCTGACGAGAAGCGGTCTAATTGTTTTGCCCACAAGCCCCACCGGCATAACTCCTAGTGTTGTCTTATTTTTTGAAAAAAGGATTATTGTCTTAATATTTTCCATAATCCTACTTGGTGCGGGAATCACATATTGTCAGCGTATTCAACACGCTGAAGCTAAAAGGCTATTAGGTGGATTTGAAGCACCCAGTTTAGAGCATTTCAAAATACTCAAAACCACACAAATAAAGAGGACTCCTATAATTTTGCCACTTCTCATATTTCCTCTTGTAGGTATTTATGATTGGCTTTTACTACGATTAGAGTTTCCAAATTATTATTACTTCTTGGGCCTGCTTAACTGGTGGAATAATGTATTCTTCGTCAGCTTATTAATCACTTTTTACATATTTTCGCTTTCGATTGTGGAAATTTATCGTTACAGTGATTTAAACAAGTTTTTGGCAAAGAGTTACACCTCGATAATTATCAAAACTTTGGAGAAGAACACCATTTTACCACTTGAAGTGCTTCAGAGAAGCCTTAAGGTGGAGGAAGCAAATAAAAAACATTTTGAGAACTTGATCGATAGGGTCTGTTCCGAGGCTGAAAAGCTGGGGGATCCCACAGGCATTTATAAGGGTTACGTTTTTTTGGAGAGGTCTCTGGTACAAGTAGCCCAAAGAGAAATTGGGAAGGAGGGAGAGGCGGATGTTTACAAAATAGCTTCAGAGTTACTTGTTACCCCAGAAATTCTCACAGAAATATACAGGTACTTAACGTTCGCTGGGAAAATTAAGGGGTTCATGGTGACAAGTGAAGGTTTCTTAACCAAATATGAGTATCACCCCTTCGGACTATTCAGGAGCCAAGATTGAAGATTATTCTCCAACAAAAGCATTGTTGATCGCATATCAAACAAATTGAAAAGTTTAAATATTTAGGGATTAAACAAATTCTAGGGGTCCGGAGATGAAGGGCAGATACTTGGGAAATTTGGGAGAACGCCGTCTTTTAATACGCATTATGGCTTTTGCAGGGTTTCTGCTCGGTCTGGTTATCTATTTTGAGGGTTTTCTGGCTGGCTTCTTTCAGGCATCTGCATTGTATGTTGAGTACTGGGTGTCGTCGGGCACCTATGCTTTAAGTCAATTTTTGCTTTTCGAAACATATCCTAGGTTCCTTTCAATTTTGTCGCCTGTATTTTTGGTTACTGGAAGGTTTACAACTCTCACTTTCACATTTCTTACTTTTGCATTTGGAGCGTTGGCTTCAATCTTTCTAAGCAAAGTTAGGATAGCAGTTTTTTGCAGTGTTTCAGCCTCACTAGCCGCCTTCACACAATGCATTTGTATACTGCCATTTGTGGGAGGTGAGCCCTTAGGATTAATGTTTAGTGTTCCATCGATTTTCTTCATTGCCTCTGTTTCTATTGTGTTTCCCATTTTGTTCTCTTCAAAAAATCTTTACCTTCTTATAATTCCAGCTATGCTCTTTATGGCTGGTATGCTAATTCTATTCTTTCTGCAAATCCGCGAGAAAACAGATTTAATTTTGGGGAAGCCCCCAAGTAGCATGCATTTTAAAATTCTGAAATCTGTTTCATCAGATTTTGGAATAATATTATTATCGCCAATGCTGATATTTCTCTGGGCTTCCTTTTTCCAGATTCAAATAATTCAAAATGAGTTTCCTCACTACCCAATTCTCGCCACCTTTGCCCATATTTCTCCTAGTAATGGACCGTTTTTACTTATTTTTTGGATCCTTTATTACCAAATCCTGCTCATTATTTTGAGAGCTCAAAAACGTGCCTTGGACGGTTTAGCTGGGCAGTGTATAGCTATTCTAGCTAAGGATTGGCAGAAACAGAAGCCGGTTATTTCACTCGCGAAGGTTATGGAATTGTTGGGATTGGAATCCGCTGACAGAAGGCTTTTAAAAAATGTGCTTTTCAAAGCCGCCGAAACAGCTGAGCGAGACGGCACTGTTTATTTTGGAATCATAGGCAACTACATTTATTTTGAGTATCCAAATTAGTGAGGGATAAGCTGCGGGAGCAAGGGGAAGTCAACCTGAGAGAAATGGCATTGGATCTACGAGTGGAGCCAACCCTAATGAGACAAATCTGTCGGAGGCTAAAAGGAGGAGAACTGCTTGGAATTGTAAACATGACGAAGGACAAAATGGCAGCAACAAAATTTTTATTTAAAAGCTCAAAAATTATATTTTGAAGGGGGTAAAAATTTTGGAATTCAATTTACCTATTAGAAGGATTGTTTTACTTCTGCTCTCCTTTGGCTTATTATTCTATCTTTTGGGAAGCTTTTTGGGTTTCTTCTGGTCATATTTCTCATATTTGATTTATTTCTCGGAGTCGAAATCCTTTTATGTTGCGCCTTTTTCGGTGTTTGAACTTTATCCAAGATTTGTTCTCGCATATTCAAATGTGTGGCCTCCAATATTTTATGAAAAGTTCTCTATGTTTAGCATCATTTTTTTCGCCGCATCAATTATCGCAATTCTTTCCGCACTTTTGAATAAAACCATGTTGGCCCTAATTTTTTCTTTTTTAGCCTCCGTAGCTCTAATCACTCATTATGGTTTGATAGGGTTTTTTGTGGGATTTCAACCAGCGGGTTTTGAAGTAAAATTTACTACGGATGTTGTGGCTGTTTTTAATGTTTTTTATTTGGTTTTTTCAAGCAAAAACTTGTCTTCAATAATTTTGGCTATTATAATGTATGTTGTCGGTGCGAATTTACTTTCCTTCAAAGTTTATAAGCAGAAGATTGAACAATTATCTCTTGCCCAAACTCTTAAACAAAAATTTCAGAAACTTAGATCCATTAATCGATCAAACCGAGCCGCTTTTCCCATAGGATATTTTATATTACTTTTTTATGCTTGGTATGATTGGCTAGCTCCCCTCGAGTTTCCATATTATAACCCTATCTCACATTTTTGGTTGACCTTTTGGTACGGTTTCATATACTTTTTTATTTTAATCTCTGTTCCAGCAGTTCTTGAGCATAGGGCAACCATTCAGTCCAGAAAACTACTGGCTGAAGCACTCATACCATTGCTTGAAAGGAAGTTGATGAGTAATAGTCCTCTGATTCAAATTTGGGACTTTAAAAGTGAGCTTGGACTTGATTCTATAGACAGGGTGGATTTCAGATTAGTTTTAAAGAATTCTTTGAAGATGATTGGGCAGAAGGAAAATATTCGCTTCGGATTTTTAAGAAATTACTTTTACTTTGTGGAGCCCCTGGTAGATATAGCTAAGGAAAAGATTAAGAGGGATGGACAAGCAGATATTGAAGAAATCGCAATTGAAATAGGTGTGAATCCAATAAATCTTAAAGAGGCTTACAAGAAAATTGTGAAGAAGAAGATGTTTGAAAACGTGAAAATAGTTAGAGGAAAAATTTTGCCAGTCTATTAGACCAGCGTCTAAGCAATTTTTAAAAATTTTTCAGCTCTATCCCCTTCTTTTCTAGCCTAAAATCAGTAATATCCAAATATATGGCATCTTCGCGAAGTATCTTCCGGACTCCTGTAATCCCGATTCTTTTTTTGAATATTGGACCGTCGTAGACAAAAGTGTGATACTCTCCCAATTCTCCTAAGATGTCCACATTTTTGCTACGGTTAATTCTAACCAAATCATCTAGGAAGTCTTGGTCAAGTTTGCGTCCCAACCATTCTTCCCCCAAAAGTTCCCTTTTAACCATAATTACAACCGCCTCGAAGCCCAATTTGATAAATTCTCTAAAAATATCTTCGGGTTCATTGTTGAAGAGGGGTGACAGAGCTTTTATTCCCAGTTCTCTGCATACACGCTCAGTCCACTCCTTGTGTTCTGCAACCCACACATCGCCAAAGATGCATCCCCCTATTCCCCTGGGCTTTAGGTCATTAACCAGCTCCTTGAATCCCTGCTCATAACTCTCCCAGGTAACCTCTTTTGTAACTAGGGGAATCCCAATGGCTTCAGCCTGAGCCTTCAACAGATCCACGTTGAGTGCATGCGACATAGACCTGCCAAAGCTTGAAACAAAACTCATCAAGTATGAAACCCTAAAGCCGTCACGGAGAGCACTGTAGAGCGATAGCGCACTCTCTTTACCACCACTCCAAGACACAACAAACTCACACAACAAAACCACCAACCAAAGACAAAACATAACTCCCATAGCACTACCCAAAAAATCCAGAAAGGTAGGAGCTAACCACCAAATTAAGCTTTCTGGTGGAAACCTTCTCCGATTACTATGAACATGTGAAAACGATATTTCACAGATTCTGTGAGGCTATTTGAATAATTGTGCTTCTCTTAGTGCATTTCAGCGTTTCTGTTGTATTTCCACGGAGTTGACATGAGAACCTTCTCAGAAATAGATGAGGAAAATTAAAGAAGCTTCGCAATTCCACTAAGGGATTCTCAAATACGAGAAAAATTGGATGAAAAAAAGGAGTAAAAACTGTTAAGGAAGAGGAATATGTGTATGAATCTGAGATGCATTTCCTTAGGTTGAAAATGTTTCAATAGTTTTTGTCTCACCACTTTTCATAGAGAGGTAGATATCTACGCAAGTTTTTTGTGTAAAGGGGGGATATTATTCTTGATGGCTCAAACCATTTAGAATTCGCCACAAAAATGTTCCAAAAGTGGTCTGACAGAGCTCTCATCAAAAAAGTGAGAGTAAACTTTTGAGCCTACCTAATTTTTTCTAAAAAGTATATTAGTCATACTTCGGTTAACGCATTAATTACAAACCCTTGGCGAGAAAGCCCCCAACTTCAAGTCGTGGGGATGAATCGCCAAAAAGCTTATTTGAAAGTAGGGTATATAAATAGTTGTTGGTAGCTGAAGGGTTTGGCTTGGGCTCAAGGAGGCTAAACAAGACGCAGCCCCCATGAGGGTGCCAACATAGACGCCGTTCCCTTTGAGGGAAGGGCGTGTTAACTGGGTGATGGCACACCCATTGCTTC
>CAZECW010000208.1:0-4783 GCA_964510585.1 uncultured archaeon
ACCAAGTACTACGTGACATAAATTTTACTTTTTTCAAAAAAATTGCTTTAATTCTGAAAATTTTTCAAATTAAAAATGTAAATTTGCAAAAAATTCAGAAAAACAGTAAAGATTAAAAAAATAAATAAATCATGCCAAAAACAGAAACCGAGGCAAAATTTATATTATTGGTGAAAGGAATCTATAACACAATTTTTCTACGAACAAAAGTAAAAAGGAAGGGAGAGAAGTGTCTGAGAAATGGGATATCGAAGTTGATGTTGTTGTTGCAGGCACCGGAGCGGGAGCCCTGACAGCAGCCATAGTTGCTCACGACAGAGGAGCAAAAGTAATCGTATTGGAGAAGACAGATAAGGCTGGAGGATCAAGCGCAGTATCAGGCGGTGCAGTGTGGGTTCCAAACAATAAGTTTATCAGAGCAGGGTTCAAGCCCGAGTTTTGGGATCCGAAGAAGAAAACATGGGTGAAGGAGGAGGACTCCAAAGATAAGACTTTCAAGTACCTGAAAGCAATTGCAGGAGGCAGATCCAGCGACGAACTAATCAAAACATATAATGAAACTGTGAGTGAGGCGTGCGAGTATCTTGAAGAGAATACTCATGTAGAGTGGTCGCACGTAACTTTGATGCCAGACTATTTCCCAGAGTGGGAAGGGGGAGCCAAGGGTGGCAGAATCATGGAGGCGAAACTGGTAAGCCTCAACGATTTACCTCCAGAGGTGGTTGAGAGAGTCAGAATGTCGCCCACCACATTACCATTGCTTCTGGAAGAGCTCATAAAATGGGGTGGACTTGCCACAATGACAAGCGGTAAGTGGGACTTCAACCTGATAGGGGAGAGGACAAAGAACCGAATTTACGGCTGGGGTACCGCTCTAATCGCCCGCTTGCTCCACTCGTGCCTTGAGAGAGGAATAGAAATAAGGTACAACACTCCCGCCACTAAGTTGGTGGTTGAGAACGGCAGGGTTGTTGGTATCATAGCAGAGCATGAAGGAAAGAAGCTGAGGATTCGAACCAGAAAAGGTGTAGTTCTAGCCACAGGGGGATTCGAATGGCATGATAAGATGTCTGAAGCCTTCCTCAGAGGACCAATGAAGGGCCCCATGTCGCCTCCTCACAACACGGGCGACGGACACCGCATGGCGATGGAGGTCGGAGCGCAGGTTGGATTGATGTCGGAGGCTTGGTGGTTCCCAACAGTATACACAATGGATAATTACGACGGCAAACCCTACTATAGGGGTGTTTTCTTCGAGAAGGTTCTGCCCGGAGTAATAATAGTAAATAAGTATGGAAAGAGATTTGCAAATGAAGGAGTTAATTATTTCGATTTCACCAGAGCAATGCACACATGGGATCCAAACAAGCATGAGTACCCAAACATCCCAGCATGGATGATCTTCGATGAACGAGTCCACCAAAAATACACGATATTCACTATGTTTCCGGGCGCCGAGCCGACTGACCCTCCATTCAAGTGGGCGGACACATTGAGGGAGCTAGCTGAGAAAACTGGTATAGACGCTGAAGGTTTGGAGGAGACTGTTAAGAAGTTTAGTGAGAACGCTAAGAAGGGCAAGGACCCGGAGTTTAACAGAGGGGAGAGCTACTTCGACAGGTTTTACGGAGACCCTGACTGGAAGCCTAATCCGACACTCGGCCCGATTGAGAAGCCTCCATTCTTCGCCATCGAAGTATATTCGGGATGCCTCGGGTCGTGTGGAGGTCTTAAAATCAACGCGAAGGCACAGGTGCTCGACTATGAGGATAAGCCTATTCCTGGTCTCTACGCAGCCGGAAATGTTACAGCCGCGGTTTCTGGGGGCGGTTATCCTAGCAGTGGCATCACCATAGGGGCGGGCATATGTTTTGGATATATAGCTGCAAGAGAACTAACGAAACAGTAAAAATTTCTTCTATTTTTTGGTTTTAATTAAGTGTTAATTTGAGTTGGTAAATATTTTGATGGAGGCATGATTTGTGGATTTATCTGATCTTAGGAAGATGATAGCGGATGTGAATCCAGAGGCGGAAGAGATTACCAAGAAGCTTCTAGACGAGGGTGTTGACCCAGTACGGATTCTTGAGGACGGCGTGGTTAAAGGGCTCTACGATTTGGGAGATAGGTTTGAGAAGAGGAAGGTCTTCATCCCCGATTTAGTGAAGGGCAGCAAGTTAGCGGGCAAATGTATTGAGATGATAGAGAAGGCTCTGCCTAGGGAAAAGGTTGAAGCTAAGAAGAAGGTCGTTATAGGAACCTTGCTGAGCAGGCACAATATCGGCAAGAATCTTGTGAGCACCTTCCTCTCAATCAATGGCTTCGAGGTTCACGACTTGGGTGAGAACCTTGAGCCCTGGGATTTCTACCAGAAATCTGAAGAAATCAAACCAGACCTTATTGCGGTATCGGTAGTCTTCACCCCCGCTATGACAAAGTTCGAAGAACTAATCCGCACACTAAAGGAAATGGGTGTACGTGAGAAGTACAAGGTGATTGTGGGTGGAGCTGTGACCTCAAAGGAGTGGGCTGAGGCCGCTGGCGCCGACGGCTGGGCAGGAGACGTTGAGGGTGCAGTTAAGGTTGCAAAGGAGTTGCTAGGGATGAAATAGAAGGCGGGAGTGGAACAGTCCTCTGAGAACTCTTATGGAGACTTGGCTATGCTCCCCAGATTTGGGAGAAAACAAGAAATATATAAAATCGCAGGTGTTCAAGTAGGGGGGCAGCTAGGGGAGAACCCCACAGTTCTAGTTGGAACAATCTTCTATGAAGGACACAAAATAGTGAGTAATCCCGAAGAGGGGCACTTCGACAAAGTAAAGGCGGAGGAGCTGATTTTAAAACAGGAGAAACTCTCCGAAGCTACAGGAAACCCCTGTTTCGTAGAAGTTGTGGGACGAACAGCTAAGGCATTCCACAATTATATAGACTTCGTTGCAGAGGTTACAAGGGCACCAATCATTGTGGATTCCCCTTCGGTGGAGGCACGCATCGAAGGCTGCAGACACGCCGTAGAAACGGGACTAAAAGATCGAATAATATACAACTCCATTAACCCGGAAATCACAGAGAAAGAAATAGATTTGATTAGCGAAGTTAAACTTGAGTCAGCCATAGTCTTACCCTTCAGCGGGTACGAGTTCTCACCTGAAGAAAAACTAAGGCTCTTGCAGGGCGACGCAAAGCAGGAGGGACTCCTCAAAAAGGCGGAGAGAGCCGGAATAAAAAACGTGTTGGTTGACACAGCTGTTCTGGATGTAGTGAGTACGGCTTATGCTGTATCCTCTATTAAGGTAATCAAGGAGCAGTTAGGGTTGCCTTCCGGATGCTCGCCCGCAAACTCTTTTGATATGTGGCAGAGGGTCAAAGATTTCGGAAAACTCTCCTCTAGAGCATGTTTAAGCTCCCTTTGTGTGTTCGTTCAGTGTTTTGGTGCGGATTTTATCCTTTATGGCCCTATGAGAATGGCTGATGTAGTTTTTCCAGCATGCGCCATGGCGGACGCAATACTCACCTATAGCGCCATTACTGAAGGATATGAACCTAAAGACAAAAACATACCACTCTACAAAATATTCTAGCAAGCAAACAATATTTTAACCTATTAAGGCCCCATTCTTCTACTCCTAAAATAGGTTGCAGCATCATATTCCTTAACATTTGGTCTGCTGAAAGGCTTCTTCTTACTCCATTTTTGGTCTCAGATCTAGGATTCTTGTGGCCTTTAGTGAAGTTCTTGGATCAAAGATTTCGAAAGGTGACGAAACAAATTCTATGGTGGGCCTCATCTCAGCAGCCTTAATAACAGCATTTGTGACGCCTTCCCTAACCTTCTCTATTGATTCCTCGCCCGTTGGGTAAACCCTCACCAAGAGTTTGTCTAATGAGTATGGGTCTTTCGGGTCAACCTTAGTGAAGACCACTTGATACTCCATAATTCCCTCCACGTTTTCTATGGCGTCAACTAGAAGGCTTGGATTAATTAGGGTGCCCTTAACTTTAACCAGATCCTTTGTTCTGAAAGTGTAAACGCTGCCTGATATAGGCATCATCCTCTCACTTGTTCTCCCGCAGTGGGGGCAGGGCTCATAAGTAATCTTCCCAATATCCCCTAGCAGGTACCTTAGGAGCACCGTACCTCTCCTGTTGAGGTGTGTTACTGCTACGTGGCCCTCCTCACCCTCAGCCACACGCTCTCCAGTCTCAGGATCCACAACCTCCACAAAGTAGAGGCTGGGATCAGGATTGTGGCAGCCAGCAAGTTCGGCGCACTCTGGAAAGGCACCCTGACACTCGGTGAATCCATAGGCATTACCTATGGAGGGAGCATCTGCACCTATTTCTTCAAGTCGCCTAGTCATGTCCTCCCTCATACTCTTGGGGCAAGGCTCCCCCAAAGCATGGATTCCCCTCACATTAGAGAAGTCCACCCCCAATTCTTGGGCCCTCATAATGAATCTCCTCATGTAGCTTGCTATGCCTAAAGCACCGGTGCACTTGTAGGCTTCCATGAGCCTTATTGCGTCATCCATCCTTCTATGAATTGGAAAATCAGGGTGGGGCAAGCCAGTGTGTCCCGCAACCACCGCGCAGCCTGCGGCCAGGGAGGCTGTCAGTGTTCTTATGTATGCCATATGTGGAATTGGACCCATGGGGAAGGCGTTGAACGTTATGTCTTCGCCTGGCACTGCATAGCTTATTTTTGAGCTTCTTATGAAGAACAGGTTTTGGGCATAGAAGTCGTGGGTAGTATTATAGAAAATTGAGGGGATCCCCATGGTTG
>CAZECW010000209.1:0-23522 GCA_964510585.1 uncultured archaeon
GTGGTTTATTGTGATCCTTTTGTTGGGCTTGTTTTCAAGTTCTGGGTCTTGTTGCTTTTTGCACACGAAAATCTAGTTCGCTTGCGTCGATTTAAGGAGTGCGGTGGCCCAAAACATATACTTTCCGTTTACGGTAAAAAAATACTTAACCTTTGCTTCTTGGAGTAAAAGGGATATCTCAAGCCAATAACTTCTCTAAAAAGAAGACCTAGGAAGTATTGATGATGTGGATTATTCTGGTTTAAATACTTATTTTGAAGCCTCAAAAGGGGAGAACATTATAATCGATTCTTTTTTTAGGCGGAGTTGAAAAAATCTTCGGCTCCATAGAAACATAAGGGAATGCTTTTTATTTGAGGCAGATGTTGTTTAATTTGAAGAATTATGGAAAACTTGTCAGTTTTTGAGAATGAGTGGTATGTGCTTAATGATATGCTTGGGGATCTTAAATCTAAGAGGATAAGAGTTCCCTCTAGTGTAGCTGAAAATTTGAGGTTTACGCGTTTCATAATAGAGCATTACAAGGAAACTCCCGGTATAGAAGCGCACGTACACTATGACTATCTTAAGGATTTGGAAGTCGCATTAAACAATGTGAAAACCGCCTTATTTGAAGGAGCTCAGGAACTGGGAGAGGACTATGTCGCTTTATGGAGGAAAAAAATTGATGAAGCCCCATTAAAATACCCACCACCGCGCAAAAAAACTCTTGTTAGAGGGCTTCCTAGAAATGGGAAATTAGACTTTGTGCGAATCACTTTTAACAGGGCTGTTCCGAAAACAGATCTACTCCGTATAGCAGAAGAGCACAATATTAACATATATTTTCAGGATGACAAAGTGGTTGTTGTTTCTGGCGCTCCTGAGAAGACTAAAAAGGCTATCCGAGTAATGGCGGAAAAATATTTCCAACCTTCATAAATTCTAAAAATTTATTTAAGCTAGATCTTTTTCTAATCTGTCTTTTATTTTTGCGATTTGCTTCATAGCTTCAGAATTTGGTGCAATGTCTAAAGGCGCAACATCATGCAGGTCAGCTTTGATTATTTCCCGGTCGTAGGGTATTAGGGCAATAAGTTCTATTCCTAAGTCTCTGCTTGCCTCCTGTAAAAATTTAGTGTCTTCGTCGTCTGAAACTTTATTTGCAACCATGTAGAGTTTTCGAACACCCATTCCTTGTGAGAGATCTTTAATCCTTTTAGCCAAGTCTAGAGACTTTGTTCCGGGCTCTATAACTATTATCATTGCGTCTACGCCTTTTGCTGTTCCCCGCCCTAAGTGCTCTATTCCTGCCTCCATATCTAGAATCACTACTTCGTCTCGTTTGAGTACCATGTGGGAAAGTAATGCTCTTATGAGAGCATTGCTGGGACACATACAACCTCCACTCGGCTGTGTAACCGTTCCCATTATTAGCAGTTGGACTCCGTCTGGACCTGTAACTTTGAAGCGATCTGGGATATCTGCCACTTTGGGGTTAAGGATGAAAACCCCCCCCAAGGAGCCTGGCTTCACGCCCGTACGTTCCTCTATAAGTTCATTCATCTCGGATATGGGTTTTACGTTTTTCATGTTTTCGCGGGGTATGCCTAGGGTCTTGTAGAGATTCATACTTGGGTCTGCGTCAATTGCGAATACCTTTAATCCTTCCTTGGCAAAAAGGCGTGCCAAACTCCCAGCCACGGTGGTTTTGCCCACCCCGCCTTTTCCTGATACGGCGATTTTGAAACCCAATTAACTACCTCCAGTATTGGAATATTTCCTGTTTTGTTCATAGCACAGTGGAGGGAATGCTTAATAATTTTTTGAATTTCATTATTTGCGTTGGATAGTAGTTTTTAGGTAATGGTTTTAAATGTAGAAATTTATAATTTATGATTCTGTTTTTATAGGTAATTGTGGTGGGTTTTGTGGTAGGTAAACACGGTTTGTTGAGTAGCGAGATAAGTAGTGAAGTCGAAAATGTTTTGAGGGGAGATAGTAGGCTGTTGGTGGAGGCGAAGTTTAAGTGTAAGGAAAAGAAGGATGCAATTATCTGGACCACCAATATCTATTTGAAGGATAAATCTCAGCTCTCGGAGTTTGTTTCTTACATAGCTTATGTGGTGGAGTCTATTTTGGATAAGCATCTGGCTTCTAATGGGGAAATAATAAGATTGAGAGTTGGTGGTGGAACGATTAGTGATAGGGGAGAGATATGGTTTGAAATAGTTGATGGAGTAGTGTTTGAGGTTTATTGTTTTACCTGTAGATCAATAAGTTTTGTAAGAGTTTTACATGAAAAACAGCTTTATGGAGAAAAAAATGAGTGGGTAAGTTTAGATATAGATGAGTATTTGGATTCACGATGGTTCGAAGAGTGAACATCGATTATAAAAGATTACCCGAAAGCTGGCTTTTTGGGCACTGTGGGTAAATTTTCATTTTTATTTCTTTGATGGCTTTTTGGGTGCTGGTGGTTTCGTTTCTGGTTTTGCTTTTGCTAGTTCGTCTCCGCCTAGCTCAAAGAAGAATATTCTTTCTGGTTTGAATTGAGGGGGGGTTTTAGATTTTTCTATTTTTAACTCTCCTTTGATTAGTTCTATGTTTCCTGTAAACGGGTTTAATATGAATTCTTTTTCTTCAGTTTTTCCGTCTTCGGAGGGAATTTTTACATATATTAATCCGTCTTCGAATTGCCAAGCAAATGTTATTAATGGTTTCCATTGGCCCTTGTTTCCCATGACGTATAGTTTGGGTGTTGACTGGGGGTTTTCGCGAATATCTTCCATTAGTGAGCTTAACTTCATATAGGTTTTTTCTTTTCCGTCTGGATAGATTACTTTGAATGGGGGTATGTACTCAACTAGGAAGAAGTTTTGTTTCTCATCTATTATGGGATAGGACATTTTTGTTGCGGTGATAAGATTTTTATCCAGCTCTAATTCAAAGTTTATTAGAAATGTGGTTTCCGCTATTTCGTACAGTTCTTCGGTGAACTTTTGGGCATTAAAATTTATGTTGCTCCAACTGAGTCCCATCTTTAGGGATGGGGCGCTCCCCGATTGTTCAGCCTCGGCTAGAGTTTGAAGGAATTCTTTGTCCGGTTTATGTTTGGTAACAGTTTTCTTATAAAAGTCCAGTATTTTCTTCTCATGCTCCTCGTCACAATAAATTTCAAGCATAACGTCTAAACGTTTAAGTTCTCCTTTTTTACCGCTCAGCATATCCTGAATATCACTAGCTTTTAATGTGTCCCTAAGTCTCCTCACGGTTCCACCGGTCAGGGCGAGTTTTCTGTAAAGCTTTCTATGAGCAGCTATTGTCTCGTACAGGTAGTCGGAAATCGGAGGCCGTGTCTCCTCTATGTATAAACGCGGCATACTTTCCATTACCCATCTTCTCCGAAACAAATTAGTTTCAAATTTTAACTTACTAATTAATAATATATTATGTTAACACTTATACAAAAGCATTCTGTTAATTTTTATATTAGTTGACACATTTGTTTTGTCCTATACTGGAAGTAGGTATATCCGTTCAAGTAGACCTGTTGAGAAAAGGACTGTCTTTGATTTAAAAGCGGAACCAAGACACTCTCTATCAAAAATCTCCTTTTTGAAATGCTAGCGAGAGCTATATTCTAAGAGGAAGTAAAAGGGGAGTGAACTAAACCAAGATGTCCGGACAAGTACAGTTTGGGGTTGTTTTTAGGGTTGGCATTAATAAATAGAAAAAATGTAGGTAATTTTACCAATTAAGTTTCAAAAAATGGGGAATATTTAATTTAGATAAGGTCATAATATTTTATATCTTAAAAAGTGAATGTTTAATTGGGAAAGCAGATTTCCACCGCTAACTTATGCTCCTCACCCAAAAATATTAGATTTGAGAAGAAAGTTAATTGATTTGTTCAATGGCAGTGAAGTGATTGTTGTGAGTTGCCCAAAATGTGGTGCGCTTGTGGCGCCAGACGAGGAAGTTTGCCCAAATTGTAATTATCGTTTAACAGAAGAAACTCTAGAGAGGCTTCTTCCACTACTTAAAAGGCCTGAAAGGGAACCTATTAGCGCTATGCCTTTTCCAATTCGGATAGCAAAGGCTATAATTGCCCCAAGTTCCGCCCTTCACGATGTTGCACGCGCCCCAGACGCTATGGGGCCCTTCATAATTTACATTCTTAACGTCATTGTACTTACACTCTTTTACGCTGCAGTTTGGAATCATATTTATCCCTTTGGGGATTATTGGATTCTGCGAGTTCTGGGTGATGGAGCGATTCTTGGTAGACTTGCTTCAAATACGATGCTGGTTTTTATTCAGTTTCTGTTTCTCGGTTTTGCTTATTGGCTTCCGTTCCGATTAGTCGGTAAAAAGAGCGGGTTCAAGAAGAACTTATCAATAGTGGGTTATGCGTACATACCAGTACTCATAGGTAGAGCCGTGTCACTTCTATTGCTATTTACAAACTCACCTACGGTACTCATTCCAGCCAGTGCCAGTCTTCTCCAAGTCCAGATTTTGATAGCTCTGGTTTTTATGTCCCCAGTTTGGAATAACGTGGCAAGTATAGAGATAGCTTGCTGGCTATGGGCGGCTTTTCTAATAGCTTTAGGGATCAGGCAGCTTAATCAGCTAAAAACAGCGGTGGCACTCATTTCATCCTATGCGATAATGTTAGTCTTTCTAGCAGTTTACGCTTCTTTAATTTAGCCAAAAAGAATGTGTTATTTCAGAACTTTACCTGTTTTCATAAACCACATGTAGAGGTCTAACTCTCCAAGGGATAAATTTAGCTCTTCAGCCAACTTCTCCAATTTTTGTTCTAATTCTAGATATTTTTTTCTAGTCACAGTTTTAGGAATCTCATTGATCAGCCCATATTCAAACATGACCCGAATAACATGTCTATCAAGTATTGCAACATTACGGTAACCCACATTCCTCAGAAAGTGGCTAGCCTCCTTATAACCCAGCCCTTTGACATTTCTAACTAACCATTCTCTGGCCTTCCGTTCATCAGGGAAACCTGTAACAATTTCTTTTATATTACGAAAGTTTCTGGCACAAACAATAAAGGTTGCTCTTTTTTCCCAAAATCTATGTCCTCCCTTTCTGAGCTTCTCGCACAGTGTTTCCAGAGGAAGCCTTAAAAAATTCTCATAGCCCAGTTCCTTCTGAATTTTCAACCCCAACTCAGCACTGGAATAGGAAGTCAGAATACAGAAACAGAGCTCCGAAAACCATTCATAATCACTTTTCCCGTGGAGATCCTCAAACTCTCTCATTCTTCTAGAGATTTCTTCTGCTACCGGACTGGCCTTCAGCCTATTAATTTCCTTAACCAAATCCGTTATATTCAAAGTCGCAACCTACCCAAATGTTGGAAAGACAGATACTCCCAAACATAATAAAAGCAAGACCATACAAAATTTGAAAAAAGAGTTTTACCTAGAATATGCCTATTTTAGTCGCAATATCCATGGCATCGTATTCAGGCGAAAGCTTCACGTAGGCCTTTTTCTTGCCATTAGGCAGAATCAGAGTAGTTACTTTATCAACCTTCACATCATAAAGTTCTTCCACAGCCCTCTTTATGCTCGCCTTATTAAATTTTCGATCTACAAGGAAGACCAACTTGTTTTCGGATTCTATTAATTCAAGTGCTGATTCTGTAGTCACAGGCCTAATTATTACCTTGTAAGGATTGAAACTCATTTGACTATCACCTTATTAGTATCCACTGCTTTGTAGAGGAATACGCCGTCCCTAATTAAATTTTCTTATTAGATAATTCACCAGAAACTATCGAACCTCCCAAATTAACAATCAGGAAATCCCCCAATGCATAAGAAAACAAATTTGCAATTTCCAAAGAAATC
The DNA here is from genome assembly GCA_964510585.1 of uncultured archaeon. Classification (GTDB taxonomy): domain Archaea; phylum Asgardarchaeota; class Jordiarchaeia; order Jordiarchaeales; family Jordiarchaeaceae; genus Jordiarchaeum. The sequence continues at coordinate 5,862 of CAZECW010000209.1, forward strand.
TCAACATATTACAAAGTGTTTGGGTGAATCCCAAATCCATAATTCAGATGTTAAGCGGGATTTTATTTTGAACCATTCCCTCGGAATAGATTTAAAACTGCAAGGGCTGCAGCCACCGCTTCCTCAGTCCTAACAGTTCTTGTCCCTTGAGAAGGTATGAAGTTTACCATAAAATCCCCTACCTCCTCTGGAGTTACCCCCTCATCCTCAAGAATTTCTCTCAAACCCCGATGGGGCCCGCCAAAAATTAAGAAAAGTCTTCCCATGCGCCTCCACCCATCCAAAATCTGCTCCGAAACACTCCTAAACGTAACCCCATACTTGGAGGTCAAAACAATCAACCCAGGGCGAAGATGCTTGAGAATCGAAGCTAAAGAACCCTTCAAAATTCTAACTTCATAACCCCAATAAGTTTTAACCTCACTACGGTTAACCCTCTCTAGGTACAGTTTATCATCTTTCATAACTACTCTCACAGTAACCCGAGTACCCTCAGGCAAACTTGCCCCGAGAAGCCTTTGAGGTTGCTCTACTCCAATATCCACCAAGCATCCCCGAGGATCACTTTTAACAACTACACCTTCTCGGAACTCCCCATCCTGCAGCCCACTCTTCCTACTTTTAAGGGGATGGTGAGGCGATGCTAGAGGGGGAAGAATTCCGGCATACCTTAAACGGGGAGAAGAAGGAATAAGACGCTTCCTCAAATACTGAGGCGTCTCCATGTAGTCCAAAACCTCCTTAACAAGAACTAGATCTTCTCTCTGCTTATCGAAGGAATAATCAGCATAAAGTAGCACCTCCGATACTCTATAAATGGCAGCTAAACGACCTATCTGCCCCACCTTCAAAGTCTTAAGTCTCAAATCGGGAGCGTCAGCCACCAAGGATCCAGGAAGGACAAGGCTAATCTCCATGATACTCAACCCAGCCAGTCAAGCTCCAAAAACAAAATATTAAGCCTTAAAGTACAAAACCAAACTAAAATTTCTTTTGTGCAGTTTCACATAGAAGATTCACGGAGTTTAAAAAATTAGAATTGGTGGGGACGGTGAGATTTCCATAGAGAAACATTGTTTCTCCAATTTGAACTCACGACTAGCAAGTCTCTCTGGCTCACTGCTCCAGAAGTTCATCATCTTCTGGTCAGCTCAGCCAATATTCACAGCCTCTGGAGCCTGCCGTGCTGCCTAGTCGCGTTCAAAACCACAAACATGTTTTGAACAACACTGACTACACTACGTCCCCACCTAAATGGGAAACGATAAGCTATTTAGAGTGTGTAGAAAATTATACACAAGAGTTACATAAAGTTTTTGTTTCCATTTCTCTCGAGCTACAATAAGGGAACATAGATAGGGAAACGCCATAAAAATTAAAAAAGCAGAGAGAAGGAAGTGGCGTCGCTGTTCCGTGTTCGGGATGAGAACGGGTAGTTCACTATACACTATGACCGGCACCGAGATGCCAGTATTCGGTTTTCCCGGTCCCTCGCGGAGAGCAGTACTCACCGAATCGTGTATAGATTTGACTTTCACGCAACGACGCCAAAAACCCACACGCAGTGCCGAAATATAAATATTTCTAACTTCTAACAGTTATACTGTTAAAGCAATTCAACCTTTCAAATCTATCACACTAAGCCTGAAAATGTCGAGACTTAACCTACATTCACAAAGGTAAAAGGAATTTATCAAGCAGATATTTTGCGCCAAATAAATTTTTTACTAGAGCTCTCTAACCTGACGAATTTTTTGACGTTTGATACACGATTTTTTGAAAATTTCCAAGAAATTAATAGGGATAACTCAAAAATGCACGAATTTAGGCATGTTTTTTTATTGTAAGAGGCATAATACGATAGAAAAATTTATATTTTTACACTAAAACTAGTCAATCACGCAAGCGCCCAAGTGGTGTAGCCCGGCCTATCATCGCGGCCTGTCACGTCGTGGACATAAAACGGGTCGTTTTATGGCGGGAACCCGAGACCTCAAAAATTCTTGTATTGTGGCGGGAATTCAAATCTCGGCTTGGGCGCCAATATTTAATTCTCCCCAAGAAAAAAATCTGGCAAAAATTATTTTTTAGACTGAAGACTATCTCAATAGTTCTAGAACGAAACAGAAACTCAGAAATAACGCGTTAAAATATTATTAAGGGTAAAGAATATAAGTTACCAAAGATTATTTTACCGTGCTCTGAATGTGCGGGCTGCTAGCTCAGAGGCGCGACGTGAAACGTTTAGCCGAGAAGCTAGGTAGAGCGCCTGACTTCGCAGGTTTTCCTCCGAAGGGTGATGCTTTTAACCAGGTGGTCGCGAGTAGCCCTTGACCTTTGTCAGGGCTTGCGAATTCAAATCTCGCGCAGCCCGCCACTACCTTGCTATAATTCTGATGGATTGGAGCTTAAAATAGTGTTGGGTGTGATTAGGTAGGAATAAAAAATATAAAGTATTTCGTTCAAAAGTTTGTTAGTGTTATCCGTTGGTCTCTGTGGTTGTTTGAATGTTGTTCATCTATTGTTTGTAGCTTTTATTTTTTGAGAAGTGGTTATTATGTCTGATGTTGAGCAGATTGATGGTTGGCGTGTTATTGAGGCTTTTATTGAGGAGAATGGTCTGGTTCGTCAACATTTAGATTCTTACAATGAGTTCATTAAACATGGCCTACAGCAGATTGTGGATGAGGTTGGCAAAATTGAGCCTGAGGGCGAGAACTACTACGTTAAACTGGGTAAGATTGATGTGGGTAAGCCTACCATAAAAGAGGCTGACGGCTCCACCATGCCTGTTTTTCCCAACGAGGCTAGGATCCGCAATTTGACTTACGCGGCTAATTTACATTTGGAAATGACCATAGTTTATAATGATGATAGGGGAGGTGGGACTGAGGATGCAACAACTGAGGTTTATATTGGCCGCCTTCCTATTATGCTCAAGTCCGAAAAGTGTCCTCTGTCCCAGTTAAGTAGAGAGGAGCTCATCACTCTAGGCGAGGATCCAGATGATCCGGGAGGCTACTTTATTATTAATGGCAGTGAAAGGGTTCTGGTTACTCAGGAGGATCTGGCGCCTAACCGTATTCTCATTGAGGTGGCCAATAAGAGTAGCTCGTCTACACATGTAGCTAAAGTGTTTAGTACAGCTCAGGGTTTCAGAGCACCTGTGACCATGGAGCGGCGGCGTGACGGTTCTCTAAGGGTTTCATTCCCCTCTGTTCCGGGGAAGATTCCACTATTTGTTTTGATTCGCGCCCTTGGACTGGAAACCGATAAACAGATTGTAGACATTATTTCTGACGATGAAGAGATAATTCGGGAGCTTATTCCCTCTATTGAGATGGCGGCTCCCATTATTTCTCGTGATGATGCACTAGACTTTATTGGTAAACGTGTGGCTGTAGGCCAGACTAGGGATTATCGTTTGAAGAGAGCAGAACAAGTGTTAGACCGTTACCTTCTCCCACACATCGGCACCACACCTAAGGATCGATTAAGAAAGGCATTCTACCTGGGCCAGATGGCCTCACGTATTATAGAGTTGGCTCTTGGTAGAAGAAGCGAGGATGACAAAGACCACTATTCTAATAAGAGGTTAAAGCTCGCGGGAGACCTTTTAATGAGTTTGTTCCGGGTGGCCTTTCTCAGCCTCTGCAGGGATATAAAATACCAGTTGGAGAGAAACGCTGTTAGAGGCAGACGTAGAAACATTAAGACCGCGGTTCGTGCAGATGTGATTACAGACCGATTACACCATGCACTTGCAACCGGCAACTGGGTCGGGGGAAAAGCAGGGGTGAGTCAGCTCCTAGATAGAACCAACTACATGTCTGCATTAAGCCACCTACGGAGAGTGGTCTCGCCTCTGAGCAGAAGCCAACCCCACTTTGAAGCGCGTGACCTACATCCTACCCACTGGGGCAAAATATGCCCAAACGAAACTCCAGAAGGGCCTAACTGTGGTCTGGTCAAAAACTTGGCGCTACTAGCCTACATATCGGTAGGTGCAGACGAGGCGGAAGTGGAAAGCATATTCGTAGACCTTGGCGTTCAGCCCGTAGAGGAACTAGAGGGAATGAAGGGAGTTAAGGGAGCTCAAGTCTACCTTAACGGTCGACTAATAGGAGTGCATCAACAACCATTAGCCTTTCTTGCAGAAGTTAAGAAGAGAAGGAGAAGCGGCCAGATAACCAACGAAGTTAATATCGCTTACTATCCCGATACCAACGAGATACAGGCTAACTGCGACGCTGGACGCGCCCGACGCCCTCTGATAATAGTGGAAAACGGAGTGCCGAAACTCACCTCTGAACATATTGCAAAACTCAGAAGCAAAGAATGGAAGTTTAGTGACCTCATCCGTAGAGGTATCGTAGAGTTCTTAGACGCAGAAGAAGAGGAGAATTCACACATTGCAATGTATCCTAAAGACATAAACGAGAAAACTACCCACCTAGAAATTGCGCCAAGCTCAATATTAGGAATCTCTGCAAGCATAATTCCCTATCCTGAACATAACCAAAGCCCCAGAAATACCTATGAAGCAGGGATGGTTAAACAAGCTCTAGGACTCTACGCTGCAAACTACAGGACGCGAGCAGACACGAGAGCCCACCTACTGCATTATCCACAAGTACCCATAGTAAACACTAAAGCCACTATGCCTACTGGATTCGATAAAAGACCCGCGGGACAAAACTTCATAGTAGCAGTGCTATCCTATGAAGGGTACAACATAGAAGATGCCATAATAATTAACAAGGCCTCCATAGAGAGAGGACTCGGGAGAAGCACATTTTTCAGAAGCTACGAAGCTGAGGAGAGAAAATATCCCGGAGGGCAAGAAGATAAATTTGAGATACCCGACAAAAGCGTTAGAGGATACCGCGCCGCAGAAGCCTATCGCCACCTATCTGATGATGGCATAATCGAGCCCGAAGTTGAAGTCCAGGGTGGCGAAATAATAATTGGGAGAACAAGCCCACCCCGGTTCCTAGAGGAGGAAGCAGGGTTTGAAATGCCCACCCAAATCCGAAGAGAAACATCAACTAGTATGCGCCACGGAGAAACAGGAATAGTAGACACTGTATCAATAACTGAAACCATAGATGGAAACACTCTAGTCAAAGTAAAAATCAGAGACCAACGCATCCCAGAACTCGGAGATAAATTCGCCACAAGACATGGACAAAAGGGAATAATTGGGCTAATAGTACCCCAAGAAGACATGCCCTTTACAGAGGAAGGCATAGTACCAGACCTTATAGTCAACCCTCATGCTATACCCTCCAGAATGACCCTTGGACAAGTAATAGAATCGATAGCCGGAAAAGTAGGAGCACTCGGTGGAAGAAAAGTCGATGGAACTGCATTCAGCGGTGAACCCGTCAAAAAATTGTACCAAGAGCTAATTCAAAGGGGCTACAAATACAACGGCAGAGAAGTTATGTACAATGGGATAACTGGAAGAAAATACGAAGCGGACATATTCATAGGGGTAGTCTATTACCAAAAACTGCACCACATGGTAGCAGATAAAATACATGCAAGAGCAAGGGGACCGGTACAAATACTTACAAGACAACCCACAGAAGGACGAGCCCGAGAAGGAGGGCTTAGATTCGGGGAAATGGAACGAGACTGCCTAATTGGCCACGGAGCAGCTCTTCTCCTGAAGGAGAAGCTGGTTGAGGAGTCGGACAAGACCACCACTCTTGTGTGCGAAGAATGTGGTATGCTCGCTGTCTACGACAAGAACAAGGGCCGCTACTATTGTCCACTTTGTGGCGAGGACACTCGTGTAGCTAAGGTCAATATGAGCTACGCTTTCAAACTTTTATTACAGGAGCTTATGGCCTTAGGTATTGCTCCGCGCCTCAAGCTCGCGGAGAAGACCTAAGCTTTTTTATAGTTTTCCGATTTTTTTGAGAAGGTTTATAGTATTTTTTCTTTAATTTTTTGTTAGACGTATTCATCTGTGACCATTAGGTCTCTCACTTTTTCTATTTCGGGGAGTTGGTCGACTTTCTTCTGTTTGAAGAGGGAATAGCTCTCCATATTCTTGCTTTTTACCAGAGCTATGATGTCGAAGATGCCGCCAGTACAAGTGTATAGTTTGATGACTTCAGGATATTTTGCGATCTTTTTTGCGACTTCTGCGGTCTTTTGATATTTAGTTTCGATTAGCAGTATGGCTAGAATGTCGAAGTCGAGCTTTCTCCAGTCTATTGAAATCATAAATTGTTTTATTACTTTTAGATCTATCAATTTTTTGAGTCTATTATTTACTGTTCCTACGCTTACCCCCGTTTTCATGGCTATTTCTTTAAGGGATGTTCGGGAGTCTTTTTCGAGTGCCTCCAGTATTTTTCGGTCTAAGTTATCCACTGTTTTCAAGCTTTAACCCCCGATTTTGGTTAAATCAAAATTGTTAATAGAGCATATAAGTTTGATGGTTGATCTTCTCCAAAAAGTTGCTCTTCTTATAAATTTATGAAAATGCTTTTTAAAAGCACAGAAAAGCAAATTCGGTTTAGAAGTAAAAACCACAAAAATAATTTAAATTGGGGGCGCCAAATGGTTGTGTTTGTTGATAGGGAAGTGTTGAGTTTTAAGGGGAATTTTTAGGGTAACTTGCTTATGAGACCTTCCTGAATGGCTTTGGCGTAATTGTCTTTTAGGAGGGTTAGCACACCTTCAGCCTTCTTTAGGCCTGCAACGGCAAGTACAAAAGCCTCCTCTACGCCGACATCTAGGTTGTTAAGAATTCGTCCCGCATCAATGGCAATACCGACATCGCATACAATTATGCTGACATTTAGGGTTTGCCTCAAAACCGCAAGCATCAAGTCGATGTATTCGCCCCTCCCTTCCCGAAAACATTTTGAAACAAAGAAAGTTATTGATGTGGTAGGCACAAATATTCGGCTTCCTTCTGCCTTCGCTTTCCCCCAATACTCAGTAGCTTTTGCATCTCCTTCAATAAGGCTGTAAAGGAAAGATGAATCAGCAACCAGAATCAAGTTAAATCCCCACAAAGTCAACAAATTAGATTAAAAGAACCTCCGACAGGATAAGTAACTAAAGAGATTTATATTTAAGGTTAAATAAAAATCTTACTAAAAGTCCAAAAAGGTCAGAATGCCAGAAGCAATCCAAACGAGAAGAATTTGAAAATAGTTCTTCAAATTATAGGTTGTCTCCACAACTGCAGAAGATTTCGTGAAGAAGATCGAAGAGTTCTTCGTATCCTTCACGGTTTATTATTGAAGTTGCAATTACTCTCACCGCGGGTCTGACTTTATTTATTATTTTAAGAGAGTCTAGAGCTAAGTCATTTATTACTCCACCCTTTTCCGCATTCGCGATTTTTTTTCTGAGTAGCGCCGGATTGTTGAGCATCCCCACAAATTCTTTGGATTTTAGCATATCTGACTTGTGTAGTACTGTTATTAGGCTTATGCCAAGTTGTATTTGAACCGCCATACTCATGAGAAGAGCGACAACGAAGCCTGAAGCAGTGGGAGAGGTGTCTGCGCCCAATAGGAAGACCCCGCAAACTCGCATATTGCGTTGGAGTTTTTCCATAAACAGGCTTCCAGTAGGTTTGAAGGCAAAAACTTCCAGTTGACCCGGAAAATCTATAAGTATGAAGTCGGCTAGGGTTTTTTTCATTTGTTCTAAAATCTGATCTGACATTTCGTATATCTTCTGACTTGCCCTTATTATAGAAGCATTTGGGCCAATGTGTTCAGTTTTCATTATTTCGTAAACATTGAAAAAATCCCGTATATCAAAATCTGGAGTGTAGGGCAGGTACTCTGCTCCGGCATCCAAATTGAAAATTTTTACATTGTAGTTCTTTTCGGCTAAAAACTCACCAAAACTTCCCGCAAGAGAGGTCTTACCTGAACCAGCGGGTCCCAAAAAAGGAACTGCCAACACTTGTGTTATCCCCTATCCATTTTAACATAAATTTTTATTCCATTTTTGGTAAAGAGGAGCTAATTTTTTCCTAATAGGGTGGGAAGACTGTAAATTCTTAACCTTTTTCTGGTTGCATTAATTCTAAGAGGGAAGAATGGCACTGATAAAAATGAGTTTAAAGAATAAATTTGAAAAGAAGGGGGAGCCTAAGCTAACTCTGCTTCTTTTCCGATAGCTTGCCCTGGTAAGCCTTTTTGGAATCTAACTTTTACTAAACCGTTTTTACCGTGGACTTTAACGATTTTCCCTCTCAATTTTTTCCCAGAAGCAGTTTGCCATACCACCCATCTGCCAATGAATCTAGCTGCTTCTTTATCTGAATCAACCCCTTGTATTTTAACTGCCATAAATTTGTTTTTTTGGTCATCTGCTCTGCGGATATAGTTTATAATAACACATTTTCTGCCTACAGTCGTAGTGCTCTCAGACATTTTAGGCACCTCTGATTAACAAGGTTCGTGAATAAATTGACATTATTCTTTAAAAAGCGTTGTGGTGTTCATCATATTTAAACAACGCTTCCAAGGATGTTGGCTTGTTGCGGAGTTGAATCCTACTGCTCAACTTTTTTGCGTTTCCAAATGCTCCATTTTTATTACACATAGTAGTTAAAAAATAGGAGAGAAAAGGCTGCCTCCAACTTAAAAATAGTACCACAAAACTGCGTGTCGCGATTAAAAGTACGGACAGCGCCCCCTAAGAGTATCTATGCAAAGACATTTTCTGCAAATCCAATTTGGAATAGTTTAACTAAAAGACGATATGAAAAATTAAAGGTGAATATTCAATATTATGCTTTAGATTTATGGAATTACGAACGATGCGTTTGCGAAACATTTAATACCTTGTATAATATAAAGATGAAACACTATCATTTAGGTGGTTTGAATTGGTGATGCCCTGCCAATATCTATGGAGCAAGCTTGGACGTGGTGCGGTGATGCCCTGCCAATTTATTTAGCTTTAAGTCCTTGCCAATATGCTGTTTTTAGTTTAGATTTGATTTCTGAAAAATTCAAACAAAAACTGTTTTTAGAGGGATTTTATGTTGAATACAGATAACACCATCGTGGTTAAATTTGGAGGTTCTTGTTTGTCCACCAGTGAGGACTTGGTGAAAGCAGCTAAGATGGTCGTTGCGGAAACCAGTAAGGGTAGGAATGTGGTGGTGGTTGTATCCGCTCTGAAGGGAACCACCGACCAGTTATTAAGGTTAGCAGAAGGATCTACTGAGGGAAATATAAGCTCAGCAGAACTGGATGAGATACTGTCTATGGGTGAAAGGGTGGCGGCCCGCCTAATGGCCTCGGCGCTGAGATCTGCAGGAGTCAAGAGTATTTCTATAGATCCTTACTCCGAGTATTGGCCTATTTTTACAAACGACCGCTTCGGAAACGCAGACCCCCTTGTTAAGGAAACAAAAAAGGCGGTAGTAGAAAAATTAACTCCCTTGGTGGAGAACCAAGTGGTTCCGGTTGTATGTGGATTTCTGGGAAAGACTCTTCAGGGCCAAATCACCACACTGGGACGTGGTGGAAGTGATACGTCTGCAGTACTGATCGGAAACTGTTTGGGGGCCAAAGAAGTAATTTTGGTTAAGGATGTGGAAGGCGTTCTTACGGGGGACCCAGACTTTATTGAAAGCACTGCCCTCATAAAGTCGCTAGACACAGAGGAGGTGGTTAGACTCACCTCAGCGGGAGCCAAAATAATTCACCCCAAGGCCTTATGGTTCAAGCCTCGAGATATGCTGATAAGGATTGTCGGTTTTCAAAATGGAGACCTAGCAGCTACCGGAACAGTAATAACAGGTTCAGGTTTCCCAGAACTGGAAGTTTTAGCCAGCGATACCAATGTTTCCATGGTAACAATAGTTGGAGAAGAGGCTGTTAAACCCGAAGCATTATTCTCCATCCTCTCAGCGGTAAGAGAGGCGGGAGGAAAAATTTTATCCGCAGCTTTGGAACCTTTATCTCTAATATTATACATATCTGGCGAAAATACTAAAAAAGTAGTAAATGTAATCCATAGGAAAATTAGAGAAAAGGGGTTAGGTAAGGCGCTTTCTCTCTTCGAGAATCTTTCAATGATTACTGTTAAGGGCGGAAATTTGGAAACCTCACCCGGCATAGTTGATACGGTTGCGAGTCTCCTCGGAAAAGCGAAAATCAACATTTTTGGAATTCTGACCATCAGCTCAAGTATTAGAATTTTCGTGAATCAAAAAGAAAAAGGAAAGGCAACTGAACTAATTAAAACAAATCTGGAGGTTAAAGATTGAAAAAGATAGATGTCTCAATTTTGGGTTGCACAGGCACCGTGGGTCAAAGACTAATAGAAATGGTTTGCAACCATCCTTGGTTTAACATTGTCTCCATCGCAGCTTCGGAAAGATCAGCTAGTAAAAAATACAAGGAGGCAGCTGTAAACTGGCACCTCCCCATAGACATTCCTGAGGGAATAAAGGATATGACAGTTGTAAATACCGATCCCCGAGAAACAGGGGCGCACCTGGTTTTCTCAGCCCTGCCTTCAGAAATAGCAAAAGAGGTTGAGAAGAACTTTGCGGAGGCGGGTTGTGTAGTTGCCAGCAACGCCAGCGCCTACAGAATGGAAAAAGATGTGCCCCTAGTTATTCCAGAGGTAAACCCAGACCATCTTCAATTAATCGAAGTTCAGAAAGAAAATAGAGAGTGGGATGGGTATATAGTGACTGACCCCAACTGCACGACCATTGGTTTGGCTATGGTTCTTAAGCCCATTTACGACCGTTTCGGACTCGATACAGTGTATGTAAGTACTATGCAGGCCATTTCTGGAGCAGGCCTCCCCGGCGTTCCCGGATTACTAATCACTGATAATATAATCCCATACATCAAAGATGAAGAGAAAAAAGTGATGACTGAGAACCTAAAAATTTTGGGTAAAATCAAAGATGGGGAGGTTAAATTTGCAGATTTCAAAATAGCGGTTTCGTGTAACAGGGTACCAGTAATTGATGGGCACACCGAAACGGTTTTCATCAAAACTAAGGATCCAGTGGATGTTGAAGAAGCCAAAAAAGTTCTCAGTGAATTTAAGGGCGAACCTCAAAAACTGAATTTGCCATCGGCTCCCCAAAAACCCATAATAGTTAGAGACGAGGAAGATAGGCCTCAGCCAAGATTGGATCGTATGGCAGGTACAGTTCCAGGAATGAGTGTAACAGTGGGAAGAGTAAGGCAGGGATTCGATGAGAATCATTTACTTTTGACTCTAATCAGCCATAACACTATTAGAGGCGCAGCTGGAGCCGTAGTTCTTAATGCTGAACTTTTATACGCAAAAAAACTTTTGTGAGATGATAAAAAATGAGAGGAAAAGAACTTAGATTGAGGCGAATAATGGAAAACAACAAATCAGTCATAATTCCCATGGATCATGGAGTTACCAATGGACCAATTAAGGGACTTGAAAACATTAGAGGCATGGTGGAACTAGTTTCAAAAGGTGGCGCCACAGCGGTTTTGCTTCATAAGGGTATAATTAAACAATTAGAGAAAGCACCCAACTGTGGGCTAATAATGCATGTTTCAGGGAGCACCGCCTTGGGACCGGATCCTAACTGGAAGGTGATTGTAGGTACAGTGGAGGAAGCAGTAAAACTTGGCGTAGACGCAGTTTCCATACATGTTAACATCGGAAGTGAAAGGGAACCAGAGATGCTAAAGGATCTGGGTCAGATATCAACGGAGTGTGAGGATTGGCAAATGCCCCTAATTGCTATGATGTATCCTCGCGGTAAAAATATTGATGCATTTGATCCAAAGGTAATCGCCCACGCTTCAAGGATAGGAGCGGAGCTAGGAGCAGACATTATAAAAACGCCGTTCACAGGAAAAGTAGACACCTTTTCAAAGGTGGTTGAAGGGTGCCCAGTACCTATTATTATCGCGGGAGGACCTAAAACAGAGACTGACCGTGAAGCGCTTCAAATGGTTAAGGATTCTATGGAAGCAGGAGCCATAGGCGTGGCTATGGGGAGAAACGCATTCCAACACTCAAACCCCACAGCCTTCGTAAGAGCAGTATCAGAAATAGTTAAAAAAGGAATCTCGGTGGAGGAAGCACTAGAAATCTTGGGGTCAAAGTGATGAAGAAGATAGTAATACGTCTTAATGGTGGCTGGGAGGACATTAAGGAACTAGCTGTAACTTCAATGACCAGCGGAATAAACGCCTTCGTAGCGGACAAATCAGTTATACCTCAACTCAAGCAACTTGGTTCGGTGACTGTTTTTTCCCCTTCCGAGAATCCCAAACCAGATGTACTGATTGTCAGAGAGGCCAGTCCCGAAAAAATTCTAAGAATCTTGGAGCATGAAAAAAGAGTAGCGTGTTGGGTAAACATAAAAACTAAGAAGGACGAAGAGAAAGTCTCTGAGCTCTCTAAAATGGGAGTCCCATATGTTATTGTGGAAACCGAAGACTGGAAAATAATTCCCATAGAAAACTTGATTGCGGAACTCCATAAATCCTCCACAGAGCTATATGCTGAAGCAAGAAACTTGGATGAGGCGAAAACCCTTTTCCAAACTCTAGAAATCGGAGTCGATGGGGTGATCTTCACACCCAAAACGGCCAAAGAAATAATTGAACTAAAGAAAATGATTGAGATGCCCAAAAGACTTGAATTGACCGCAGCAAAAGTTGTGGAGGTAAATGAGGTAGGATCGGGGGACCGCGTTTGCATAGATACCTGTTCACTTCTCAGGGAAGGCGAAGGGATGCTGGTGGGAAGCCAATCCCAGGGCTTATTCCTTATCCATAGCGAGACACTTCAAACAGAATTTGCAACACCCAGACCCTTCAGGGTGAATGCTGGGGCGGTGCACGCATATATATTGATGGCCGATGGAAAAACAAAGTATCTTTCGGAACTTGAAGCAGGCGACAATGTGCTTGCAGTTGATTATCAGGGAAATTGCCGAGAAGTTGTTGTGGGACGCGTAAAGATAGAAAAAAGGCCCCTACTAATTGTTAAGGTGGAATTAGATAGAAAAAGTTTCAAAACGCTGGTTCAAAACGCTGAAACAGTAAACTTAGTGGACAAGGACGGAAAACCTATTTCAGTTGCAAAACTAAAAAAGGGAGACGAAATTCTGATTTACACCATTACAGGCGGGCGACATTTTGGAAAATCCATAGAGGAAACAATCATAGAAAAATGAAACTATAACGAAAACACAACACTTATGGCTAAAAAGTCAACCTAATATTTCCTTTTATGTGTACTCAAAAGTACATAAAAAGCCCTATGGTTTGAGCTTAAAACCGGTGCTAAGTGAGGGGATACCTCCATTTTTTGGCAATGAAGGTGGGGAGGAGGATCCTCAACGACAACAGTTCTAACAGGGGACGCCATAAAAGCTGTCCTTACATTTTTACCAAGCCCTATCTAAAATATTATGGTTATGGGTTCTAGGTTAAGTTTTTTGTAGGTTTCCCTTAGGATATCTAAAATTTCGCTTAGGTTTCGGCTCACGTAAAGTAGATGGCTTACACAACCTCTTTTGCAGTCACTTGCACCGAATTTTTTACAAATCACTTCTCCATAACTCTTAAGCTCCCTCACCACATCATGCTCTCTATTTTTTAGAGCTTCAGAAAAAATTACACCAACAATTTTTGAGTTGTTATCTGTAAGAAGATAATCAATGTGCCAAAAATTATTCTTCTTATCTGAAAGATGCCTCTTTATTCTGCCCTCCAAACCACTGGATCCCTTACCCATGGCAGATCCAGTATACACATAAAACCCAGCTGGAAGTTTGATTATTCCCAAGCTGCCTACCTGAATTCGCGTTCCACTAGTGATTTCAATTATTAGGGAGTAAACACCCCTTGTATCAGATCTAGTAATCATTATCGTCACTAATCTATGATTAATGGAGCGAAAATAGATATTTTGAATTTGTTAGGAATATTTCCCGTCTCAGCGTAACTATAATCAATCATCCCCATAGGTCATTCTTGCCGGTTTGCTTCATCGATTTCGGGTATCCTTTTCTCTTTTTGATTAACAAAATTTTCTCATATTACAATGTTTTAGGAAGGATTAAACCTTTTCCAATGGCAATCCACAAATAATTAGGATTTTTCAATTTTTTATATATTATAAATATTGCAATTCTCATAGTTAACTATTTTCTAAAAAAGCTTTAGAGTATCAAGGTTTGTTATCGTTACTCCCACATCCACTAATCTACCATCAAGAGGCAAAGCTCCGCCTTTTTGTCAAAGGGGCAAAATCCCAAAATAAGGAAGTTTTCCGCCGGCAAATTCATACCATAAGATGCGGCGGAAAACTAGGGCTTTTCATAATTCTTCTGAAAATGCGATGTCCACGTAATTTTTTTATAAAACTTTAAATGGTCTAGAACCCCATATTATATAATAAATACTACTTCTAGGAGATAGCGGGATGCAGGAAGAAAATAGTTCAAAAGCAGGTGATTTAAAGGCTGAGGATTTCTATTCTGCTGATTTGCTGCGTAAAAACCTTAGTGACTTGGAATCTGCGGTAGACGATGTAAGGCTTGGGTTGGACGCTGCGATTTCAGGAAGTTTGGAGAATTTAAAGGAGAATATCCTTAATATGAAGGATTTAGTGAGTGAGCGTTTAGTTGCTAAGGTTCACATTCGATTTGCTTCAGAACTAATAAAATACACATTTGTTGACACGGTATCAGAAGTTGTTGATGAAGTTAGAGAACAAGCCATGCAAAACCTCTCCAATGCCATCGAAGGTGAGATGCAAGTCTTTAGAGAAGCTATAAACAAGTTCGCCAAAAATTTTTCTAACGTTCTTAAAGGAGAGAGGGAAAAAGTTAATGAAACAATTAGACAGTTTGATAAGCAACTCGCGGAGCGAGAAGCCCTTTTGAAAAAGAACACCCTAGCCTTAGTAGAAAAGGTAAAGGAACTTGAGGAAAAAGACAGAGAGCTGGAAACTAGGAGAAGAGAGTTAGAAGAGATAAAGAGTAGCCTAGAACAGAAAAGAGCGGAGTTGGATTCTGTAGAATCCCAAATGAAGTCTGCTTTAGAAAAATATGAGGAGGAAAAACTGAAGTCCCGAACGCTTCTTGAAAAACTCGAAAACGCGGAGCAAGAAATTAAAAAACTTGAGAGTAAGGAGAAGGAAGTTAGACAGAGGGTGGAGGAGCTAAACAGCCAGCTTCTTGAAAGAGAAAAAATTTTCAAAGAAACTAGTGAAAAGCTCAAAGAGAGAGAAAAATTATTAGAAGAAAAAACCCGTGAACTAGACCAAAAACGAGTCAGCCTAGAAAAAATTGAAAAAGAGCTTGAGAACGCACGGCAGGAGTACAATAATCTAAAGAAATTGTTGGAAGAAGAAAAAAGTCGCTCGGGAGAGCTGTTAGAAAAATATGAAAAAGCACTGTTAGAGGCTAAAAAACTTGAGGAAGAGGAAGCAATAGCTAGAGCCCGCATACAGGAACTTAACTCCCAACTTAAAGAAAAAGAGAAGATGCTGGATGAGAGAACCAAACATCTTTTAGAGAGGGAGAAGGCCTTAGAAGAAACTAACACCCAGCTTGAGGCAAAGAGCAAAGAACTTCAAGAAAAAGAAAAAGAGTTAACAGCAAAGAAGGAGGAGCTGGAAAAAATAAGATTTGAATTGGAGTCCACAAGCAAAGAACTGTCAAGACTTCAAATGACACTTGAAACCGAAAGAGGAAGAGCAGCGGAACTAGAAGAGAAATTAGAGGGTGCACAGCTTGAGCTATCCAAATTTAACCAGCAAATCAAAAACCTGGAGAGCATGATTAAAGAGAGAGACGCCTTCATAGCCGAAGGGGCAAACATGCTCAAACTGAAAGAAAGAGAAGTAGAGAGACTAAAAAGCCTAATTGCGGATAGCCGCAAAGACTTAGAACTTAAGGAAGATAGGCTTAGAGACGCCCAAAAACTCTTGGAGCAACTTGAGAGTGATGCTACAGGACTACGCTCTGAAATCGAAAACTTGAAAAGTGACATCGAGGGCAACGCAGCTTTAATCAGACAAAAAGAAAGCCAACTACGCTTAAAGGAAGAAGAGATAAAAGCACTAAGAGATGAGATACAAATAATCCAAAAGCAGGTATTTGTAAGGAAGGACGAAATAGAAGCAAAAGTTAAGGAGCTTGAGAATAAAGCTAAGGAATTGGATAAAATCAAAGAAGAACTTGATAGAGAAAAGAAGATTCGCGAAGAACAATTAGATAAGTACAAAGAGGCTATGGTACTTGATCCTCGTTTCAAAATTTACTTTATAGTCGAAAGCGTCAAGAAAATCAACGTGGATAGTCTGATTAAAGCTACGGGAATAGCTCCAGTCCAAGTGCGTGCCAATCTTGCTTGGCTTGAAAGAGCAGGAATGGTAAAGGTAGAAGATAATATGGTATACGTTAGTAAACATCTAACTTAAGAATTGGACGGTTACTTATTAGATTGCTTAGTAACAGTTTAAGAATCACAGTTTAAACACAAATGTTTGCCGCAAAACTCGCAGGTTATGCTATGGGCTCCACATACAGGACGCCCACAGTCTTCACAATAATGGTCCGTTTCGCCCTTACAGAAATAGCACAAGGACTTTTTTGTTATTGTTTCACAAACTGCTACCATTCCTTTTTCACCTTTTAGACAAATAGATTTCCAGAAGGATATTTTAAAATAGTGTATCAAAAAGAACAAACGTTTTCCAGAATGATTCAATTATAACACAAACAGAATGCTAAAACATAGTTATTAGGAAGCGGTAAAAAATATGGAACAATTTTTAAAGCTCATTTTTCCAAGAAATTACTCAATAGCTTTTAAATAAGTTGATTTCCTTTTCGGCACTCACCAAAAATCAAAAAATAGGGAAAAAGGATAGTTCCCCACAAGCTTAGAAGAAAAATTATGGAAAACGAGTGGCAACAAAACAGATTTAATTTTGATTATCTAATTATTTGCAGAGAGACGGTGATTATTATGCCCATTGAAGCATCTGATGTTAAGAAAATCATTGGAACATATATAGTTGATAATTATGGTCTCGTTTTCAAGTTACGCAAACTCTACTTAGATGAGGGATACTGGAAAGCCATATTTGGCTATCAGCACATCTCCCTTGGAAAATACATTGGGGATGTGGGAGAAATAATAGTGAATGCTGAGACCGGAAAAATTGTAGCAGCTCCCAACAAAGAAGAGGTTAAGGACAAGGTTTTAAAGTATAACAAAAAAGTTGAAAAAGCACTAGATTTGATTAAAGATGGAAAAATATAGAAAAATTAGATTCCCCCAGTTATTGCTATGAAAAACTTTTTTCATATTTTACCTTAAACGCTTTCAGCGTATAGGGGTTTGCTATGAGAAACATTTTCATAAATTGCCGTGAAAAATTTGTTCCATACTCTATCTAAGACCTTAAGTGTATACGGGTTTATTATAAAAACATATTTTTATCCTTATTTATCTGGGAACACCGAATAGTTATCTGCCCGAGATGTGTAGAAGTTAGGGACATTTGTCACCCCTTGCTGTTAATTGGTAGGATGTCCTGTAATTTAAACGCTTCTACGAACCCCTCAAACCAAGAGGAGTTTGGTGGGACGCCGAACCGCTCATAGGGAGTCTGGAGGGTTAT
>CAZECW010000210.1:0-6849 GCA_964510585.1 uncultured archaeon
ACTTGCAAAAAGAGTTCCTCAGAAACGAGGATTGAAAGACCGCTTCCTTTGATTAAAATTTTCATTTCCATGTCAACTTGCAAAAGAAGTTCCTCACTAACGAGGATTGAAAGTTTCCGCAGTAAATCCTGAGTTTCACTATTCTAATTTTCTTGTGTGTTGGGATTTGGGGGTTTACTGTGCGAGGGGTTTTTGGGAGGTGTTTAGGTGTGGTGTGGGTTTCTGGGTGTTGGTTTGGGTATATGCGTAAAAAATATTTTTTGTGTTGTTTTTTAATGTGAGGTGATGAATTTTTTTGTTTGTGTAAATTTTGGAGGTGATGGAAATTTTAGTTTGTGGCGTGATTTTTTTGGGTAGGGATGGTCGGCCTCTTTACTTTAAGCAGTATGAGAAGGTTTGGGATGATGAGAGTCGGGTTCTGGTTTCGGGGCTTATTTCAGCTATTCAGAGTACTTCGAGGGTGGTTGGGGAAGAAAGGGTTAAACAGATTATGTTTGAGAATAGAACCTTTCATTTTTGGGAGGAGAATAATGTGATTGCCGCTGTTTCAACGATGCAGGCTCTGGATGAGTCGGATGTGCAAGTTCTCCTCCAAGAATTGCTAAAAGGCTTCCTAAGCCGTTACAAGGGGGTAATAGAGGGATGGAATGGGGACACTCAAGTGTTTGCCGATGCTGATGGAGTGGTTGAACCCATTATAAAGAATTTCGAGCAAAAATATGATTTTGCTCGTAAAAGGTGTGCAATGATACTCACTACGGGGACAACTCCGGATCCACTCATAAGAACTATTAAACATTTTCACCCCGAGTATGTTTGCTTCTTGTCCTCAAAGGATGTAATTGTACAACTCAGCAAAGTTTTGAATGAGACACTTTCCGAGCAGTATTCGTACGAGTTCCTTCAAATTAAGGATATTAACGACCTTACCCATTGTTTAGATGTAGCTGAGCAAGCGTTCAACAAGCTTTTCGAGAAGGGGTTCCGGGCGGGGAACATATACATTGATATCACGGGTGGGACGAAGCCGATGTCTGCGGGGCTAACCATGGCTGCAGTCAAGTATTACAGCCCAATAGTTTATGTTGGTGGAGAGCGTCGAGGTGAGGATGGACGCGTTATTGGACCTGGGGAAATTTATCCGGCATACAATCCTTACGAGTTCTTCGCCTTAAAACGGATTGAGCGGGGACTGGAACTCTTTAACGATTACAGGTGGAGGGCAGCCGTAGAAGTCTTTGGTGAGGCGTACAAGAATCTTGGTGGGGGAAAAGTGAGAAGATTAGCTTCCATATTTCTGGAACTAACCATAGCTTATGCATCTTGGGATCGGTTCCTTTACAGAGGGGCTGTTCAAATACTAGATAGGGTTCGGAATGAGATAAGCTCCTTTTGTGAGATTCAAGGCTCAGAAGCTCTCGAAGAGCTTTGCAGGCAAATTGAAATCAATTTGGGGGCACTAAAAGTACTGGACTCGATGGGAAAGGCAGAGGGGCTAGCTCCGCAGGCTATAGTTGACATGTTCAGCAACGCACTGAGAAGAGCAAAAGAGCTGAACTACGATGACGCCACCACACGAATCTACCGCCTAACGGAAATGCTCGCCCAAAACAAACTACAAGAAATAATAAAAAAGGCAGACTTAGACCCAAATAGAATTCCTGATAGGGGACTTGCAGACACACTAAGCCAAATGAAAGACCAAAAGGGGAAAAACAAACTAGAACTCAAGAAATTATACGATCTCCTAAACATTTTAGATAACGACACTATGAAAGTCGATTTAAGAAACAAGCTCCTTGATGTCCTACAGCAGATGAGGGACCATTCAATTTTAGCCCACGGAGCATCAACAATAACCGCAGAGTCCTTCGAGGGACTAAAAAAACTAGCCGAGAAACTCCTAAAGGTAGAAATCGCACACTTCGAAGAAACTCTTCGAAACCTGCAATTCCCACATCTAAACAAAAACTTCAAAACCTACCTTGGGGATAACAAGTAAACAATTCACAAAAGCAGAAACACAATTCGTCTTTGTTGGACTTCTTTTGGGAGAGATTAATAGCGAGAGTAATAGCTGGAGAATGTTTACTTCTAGTCGGAATTGTTTAGGGGCTTCTCTTGTAGGTCGATAAATCGTATGAATTTTTTGGGGTTGTGCATTCTTCTTTTTCTTTGGATTTTTCAAAAAACGTTTTGGTTTTTCAAGTTCCTCGGATAGTCTGGAAGGTTTCTCTTCTCCTTTTCAGATTTGAAGTGTCTACTGTTTTTTGCTTTTTCGAATAAGTTTTGGGATGTTCCTTGTACTAGAAGGGGGGAGTAACTGCAGTTGTATTGTTCAGTATGTTAGGGTGTGGAGGGAATTATTGTGATAGCCTTACAATGGCTCTGGTATATGTGAAAAAAATGGGGAGGGGATTGTTTGTGTGTAGGTTTTTTTGGTGTGGGTTTTTCTTTGTTGTTTTTTAGCTTTTGTTGTTTTTTTTGGGGTTTATAGTTCGTATATTTTTCCTTTGCAGTGGGGTTTGTCGAATTCTTCTAGTTTGTAGTCTAATCTTTTTTGTGTGATTATTTCTGCTTGGGCGTTGAGTGTTATGAGGTTTATGCACTCCATTCCTCCTACTGTTCGTAGGACTCCTTCTTCATTGAATTTTCTGCAGACTTCTTTGAAGGGGCAGTCGGGGTACTCTGCTATTACTTGGTTTCCTTGTTTTTTGTATTTTGCGGGGACTGTTGTTTTTGTGTGTTTTTCCAGTTCCTGAACTTTGTATATTGCTTCGAAGGGGTCGCTTATTTTTCCTTCTAGGTCGTTTAGGATTCCGCTGTTTTTGATTATGCTCTTCATGGCGCTGAATGCTGTTCTTTTTGCGGCGGCTCCAGTTGCTCCTTGTAGTTTTGCCTCAACTTTCCCTATGGCGTACATTAGGGAGTTGTAGCCTCTGGGATACTTGTTCAGATTCCGCATTATGTAGTCTGTTGCCTCGTCAAGGGTTGTAATGTTTTCGGGTGGTTTTTCTCCCAGCTTTTCCGCTTCAAACCTTACTGCGTGCTCCGCCGCCATACGGTTGAAGATGGGACCATAAATCTTTGAGGTTTCATCCGCCGCGTACTTTACGAGGAATGTTAGAGCCTGTTTGTCGGTTTCAACATCAACCGTAAATTCTTCTCCCTCAAGCAATTCGAAAACACTTCCTTCTAATCGCTTAAACCCGATACCTCAACAAGTGCAATTCAATAATTTAACGTATAATATTTTAGTTAAGTTCGATTGTAAATAAACATTTTGTGGCTGAAACGGGTTGTACAGGTAGCCTTTTTTTTGGTCTTCTGCTGAAGTTGTTCAGGACCAGTTTCCTACGCTTCTCATAAACGTATACTTAGAATTTTGAAATTGATTGATAGTCTGTGATGGGTGATTGTGGCGGGCTTTTTGGTTGATGCGTGTTTCACGATGCTTTATGGCTTATGGGTTTAACTGTTTTTAGTTGGTTTACTGTTTTCCGTGATCATCATTTTGTGGCTGTCTTCCAATAATTTGGCAATTTCACCGTGTAGGTTTGGTTTGGCATCGTCTTTTCTTGCTATGTATCCATGAACTATTTTGTTTCTCAGCTGTGCGATTCTGTCAAAGTTTTTTGCGTATTTTTGGAATGTTTGTGGTTCGCCTTTGCCTCTACTGCTCAGTAAACGTTGGGATATGGCTTCGCGGAGTTCGTAGCATGCGCAGTTTGATTTTTCTCTGCATGATTCTTTCTGTTGGCAGTCGCTTAACTCGTGGCAGGCATATGTCAGGAATCCCTCCCTCAGATTTATTATGGCTGAAGTGTACTTGTCTAGCTCCAGACATTTTCGGGCGAGTTCTAACTGTGTTATCCAGAGAGAATTTTTTCCTAAACTTGCCAACTTATCAGTTTCATCGATTAGAGCTTTAAGAGAGGGCAAAATGTAGGGATAAGTCTTCTCAACTGTTCCAGTTAGTTTCTTTGTCATTTCAGAGATGTCTCTGCTTTTATCCACTATTCCAGGCGTATAGTTACAAGAAACGTAGAGCCCAAGGGTCTTTAGGGCTTTCAGAACACTTCTGATGCTTGAAAAAAGCTCCTTCTCCTCTCTGCCTGCGGCCTGCTGCGCGTATAATTCAAGGTCGTTGAGAATGGGATCCAATCCAGAAACCTTTAACGTCCTTCTAAAAATCTCAACATTAAAAAGTGTCCTCAGAGACGTTAATAGAGGTTTAAGATCCACAATAGTTGCAGAGGCCCCCTCCCTGGGTTCAGTCAGCAATCCATAGTATATTCCTTCAATCTTTGTTTTACCAAGAAGGTCCAAATAGTACGCCACTATGAGAAGCAGCTGGGAAAGGTGCCTAAATGCATGAGTGAGGTCGAGAGTAATGCTTCTGCAACGACTTAACTCCTCAAAAAAAATCATATACGTATCCTTTAATTCCGACTCACCCTTGCCTTCGGGAACAATAACTCTTTTGTAGCCTTCAAACAAGTCCTCGGCAACACTCCAGTTAGATCCACTGGTACCAAACAAGAATACCTCGTCAAAATGCACACCACTTTCCTCAAGAATCTTTTTCAGAGCATAAGTCGCATAATACGTGAACACAGACCTTCCCCTCAACTGATAATTAACATTCACATATTTTCCAGCACCCAAAACCCCAACAAGAACATTACCAGTTTCCAAATCAGCCAACTCCAATCCCTCAAAAATAAAAATATTGATCAGCTAGCAGCTATATTCCTATTTCGGAATAGGTTCTTATAAAATGTTGTGTCAATAAGAGTGGGAGGGAAGATACTCTCCAAATTATTGTGGGAATTACCCTCACGAACTCGTTGGCGGAACTGTGACCCAAATCCCAGTTGAAGGGGAAAAGTCTGCATAAGGGAGGGGTTGGCTGGCAACATTTTTCTGTGGGTTTGTGGTGTGAAAAAGGTTTATTAAACTGGTTTTTCTTAATTTTTTTGTAGGCTGGCAAAAATCTTTAACGGTGAGGACTATTCTACTGGAATCGATCAGGGGTTCCTGTAAAGTCTTCCTCCTTTTTGGTTTTGTCTACGGCCAGCCCACACAAAATCACTGTTTCCCAGGGGAATTGTCCACTGCTTTTATTCTCTGTTATAAGTTTCTCTGCTGCTTGGAGCGCTAAGTTAATGTGGGTGATGTGTTTTTGCCGGGTTTCATCTGCAAAAAGAGGCGTTAAAGCAGATCTTCCTTTCAAAATATAAATCCAAAAAATATGGGTTGAAATCTGCTTCTATTTGGCGTAAATTTTGTAAATTCTTTGGTTTTGAGGATGCAATTAAAATTTATTACCTTTAAAACCACCACTGCACATATGTCGTGTGGCAGATTTCGGTCCTTTAAGACCGGGAATATGGGGTTTTAAATGTGGAAAGGAAGGTCAGAGGAGGACTGCATCTGAAAACACTTTTTTGGGATAGCACGCAAGAGAGATGTGTCTGCTTCGCTTGGTTCTCGGAGGAACCCTGGCTCCTTATGGTGTTTTTATGGAGGAAGACCTAGGGTTATGGAAGTTAAATTTGGGTCATAAATGTGTTATGTAGTTATGTTTTATTGGTACATTGTACGAGTAGGATTGAAATAGTCTTTAATAGAAACTAGTTTTTCAGGACAACCATTTAGAAAGTTCCAAAAATTATAGTAAAAATTGTTGGAGTTCATATTAAAAAAGGCACTTAAATTTATAAGGGAGAAAGAAGAAAATAAAGGTACATTTACGGTGAATTTTGTGGAAGGGGATTAGTTTGACTAAAACCGCGATAGTTGCACCATTGGGGACAAGCCCGCCTGTTATAACGGAGTTTTTGGAATATGTGGAGAAGGTTCAGGACAAAAGGGTATCTGACCTAGTTATAATTGTAACTAGGGAGCCAGCGGTTTTAGAGGGTGTTCCCCTTATACAATGTGCAGTTAAAAGAAGGTACCCCCATGTTCACACTCATATAGTTGAGTTACCCTTTACGGATATAAAATCGGATGAGGATAATCTTGAATTTATGAGGATATGTGCAGAGGTGCTGAGAAAGGAAAAGGAAGTACATAAAACTGGCTCCATATATTTGTGTGTGGCTGGGGGGAGGAAGGACATGTGTATTACTCTTTCCCTGCTCGCACAGTACTTTGAGGTGAATGGAGTATTCCATGTAATAACATCCGATGTTAAGTCAATGAACATTGAATTGGAAAGGGCGCGGCACAACATAAGGGAGCTCTTTGAAAGCCAGGATAAGGATGGTTACTATGGGCAGCACAGGGAACTGTTTGACAGTCTAATGTTTCCCCCGCCTTCCCAGTATAATATTATCAACATTCCAGTTTTACCATACCCCCAAACAATGCTTAACGACATTGTTAGGCTGCTTACCGGAGACGCTACTCAGATGAGGTCAAATGTGAGGCTTCCTCTAACGGTTTTGGAGAATATGGATGCGTCGGGGCTGATAAAACTTACAGAAAATAACGTTTACCTTACCTCTGAGGGTAGAAGGTTTGGTGAAACCCTAAAACTAGGCCTAGGCGTGAGGTGAAAAATGTGAGTAGCCCACTATTCTATGTTGATCCCATAACGTTTAGGGTTACAAGAATTGAGGGCCCAAATGTTTGGGAGAATCATACACGAAAATTTCTAGACGAAGTGAAACAAATAGTTAAGAAGCAGATTGAAGGGAAAACAGTCATAGAACGTTTAAAGATATTAAATGACGAAATGGTAAAACTCTTGGACTCAGATGAGTGTGAATGGTCAAAAATCCCCTCAGACACAAGATTTCCCGGCTTCTTTTCAAGCATGTCCGACCACGCCCTTGCCAC
>CAZECW010000211.1:0-6383 GCA_964510585.1 uncultured archaeon
CTGTCTGCACTATGATAAGATGTGGTTTGATTTTCCAGACTGGGACAAAATTAAGGCTGGCCCTCCAGACGTTATTGCTGCCTATGAGAAGGAGAGGTACAAGATTGCCTGTTCTGACCCCAAGAGCAAGTACTGGAACCCCGGACCCAGTGACTACTGGATACCTATGGAGCACTACCAAGCCTGGGTTGACGCCTGCAAAAAGTATGGTTCCTATCCAAAAGGCTGGGAGCAACCATAAAACAAGTTTTATAAACATTCCATTTAATTTGATAGTTAGTGTTTGATTAGGAGGTAAAAAATTTTTGGCGACTATAGAGGATTCAGACGCCTGTTTTCATTTTGGCGTTGAGAGAATTAAGAAAATACATGAGGAAGGCTTAGGTGTGGGGTGGAACCCCTTTACAGTGGTTATGTGGCTTGAGGACTTGAAAAGGGGATACTGGTACAAGTTTAAGAAAGACGGTATTCTTGAGGATGCAAAAATAGTTACTGGCGAACCACCGGAAGCCACAGCTGTTGTGTATATGTCGAGTGATGATTGGGTTGGCCATCACACGAAAGAAGTGGATCTGGCTGAAAAGTACTTTTCAGGCGAAATGAAGGTTAAGGGTGATGTAGTAGTTCTACAACAGTACCAAACCTATGATTCCTACGAACCCTACTATCCTCCGGGACATCCTAAACACAAAAAATAATCGAAGCCGGCAGAATCCATTGAATGGATAAGAAATTTGGGGATAGGTAACTGTCCCCTTCCCTAATTTCATCCCTTTTTTGGCTCATTCTTCGATGTTTAACTTGCAACGTCACTTGTTTCTAGATTCTTTTTTCTGTGAAATTATTGTCTTTATGCGCTGATTTGTTGAAGTTACACTGTTTGTGGTTTGAATTCTCCAAAAACTTCTCTTAAAACTTGGCATATTTCCCCCAGTGTGGCGTAGGCTTTAACTGCTTCTATTAGGGTGGGCATTAGATTGCATTTTTCCTGCTTCGCCTCTTCTCGTAGCTTTTCAAGGAGGCTGTCCACCAGTCTATTGTTGCGTTCCTCTTTTATTTTTTTGAGATTGGAAATTGCCTCCTTTTCGATTTGTGGGTCTAATTTGTGTAGGGATAATTGAAGCTTTTCATCTGTTTGAAACTTGTTAACTCCTACAATGATTCTTTCGCCCCTTTCTACTTCCTTCTGGTAATTGTAAGCCATTGAGGCTATTTCCTTCTGAATATACCCCCTCTCGATGGCCTTCACCATTCCCCCCATTTCATCAATTTTCCTAATGTATTCCAATGCTTGCTCTTCAAGTTTGTCTGTCAGCGTTTCTATAAAGTATGAGCCTCCAAGTGGGTCTATGGTTTTTGTGACTCCGCTTTCGTAGGCTATTATCTGCTGGGTTCGCAGGGCTATTCTTACGGATTCCTCGGTTGGGAGGGCTAGGGCTTCATCCATGCTGTTTGTATGTAGGGATTGGGTTCCGCCTAGGACTGCGGCTAGTGCTTGAATTGTTACTCTTATTATGTTGTTTTCTGGCTGTTGAGCGGTTAGGGTTGAACCTGCGGTTTGGGTGTGGAACCTTAATTGCAGGGAGCCTTCCTCCTTGGCCTTAAATCTGTTCTTCATTATTTTGGCCCACATTCTTCGCGCTGCCCTGAATTTTGCTATTTCCTCAAAGAAGTCGTTGTGTGAGCTGAAGAAGAAGGATAATCTTCCTGCGAATTGGTCTATGTCTAATCCTCTCTCTAAGACTGCGTTCACATATGATATTCCGTTTGCGAGGGTGAAGGCAATTTCTTGGACGGCGTTGGCACCAGCCTCCCTAATGTGGTATCCTGAAATTGATATGGGGTTCCATCTGGGCATGTTTTTGGTACAATATTCTATTACGTCGGTAACCAGCCGCATAGAGGGTTTTGGGGGGAAAATGTATGTTCCCCGGGCAACGTACTCCTTGAGAATGTCGTTTTGAACTGTCCCTGCAAGTTTTGAAATGTCAACTCCCTGTTTTTGGGCAACTGCAATATACATGGCTAATATGATTGCGGTGGGAGCATTAATGGTCATTGAGGTGCTAACTTTGTCTAGCGGTATCCCCTCAAAAAGGGTTTCCATATCCTTTAGGGTGTCAATTATTACTCCAACTCTTCCAACTTCTCCCTGGGCAAGTGGGTGATCTGAATCGTATCCCATCTGTGTAGGAAGATCAAAGGCCACACTGAGGCCAGTTTGCCCCTGCTCAATAAGGTACTTGAACCTCTTATTGGTTTCCTTGGCTGAAGCGAATCCAGCGTATTGCCGCATGGTCCAGAGTCTTCCCCTATACATGGTGGGGTAAACGCCTCTAGTGTAGGGGTACTCTCCTGGAAAACCTAGCTCCTCAACATAGCTTTTTCCGATTCTGTCCAATGGAGTGTAAAGTCTATTCAAAACTATTCCAGAGGCGGAGAGGAATATTTTCTCCCGTTCAGGATTTTTCTCTAAAAACTTACTGAGCTTTTCCTTCTCCCACTTCTCAAGTCCTTTTTTTAGACTCTGCAATTCTTCACCATCATCCTCAGACATTTTCAAAACCTCTAAATAGGTTCAAAAATAATTCCTAGGGCTGGTTTGCCCTCTGAGTCCACTGATACTTGCCCATATGTGGGTTTGACCCTCATCCCTATTTCGACCTTTTCCTTCTCGGAGATCTGGCCGAAGATTCTCACCCCATTATCAAATTCCACTATACCGAATACGTAGGGTGGTTCACCCTTCAGGGTTTCGGGGAGGGCGTATAGCTTTGTGAATGTTATGACTTTGCCGCTATCTAAAGGTTCAGGGTAAATGTCTTCAAATTCTGAGGCTCTACACTTAATACATTTAATCCTTCCCGGATACTGGATTCTACCACACCTTTTACATTTAATTCTCCGAAGCTCTTCCATCATTTTCTCCTTATTTTCCATCTGGTAATCACCCATAAATAGGCAGAGAGAATCAATAATTAGAGTGTAGCTATTCACCAATATTAAACTATTTCAGCACCTCCAAAAATAGCAGGCCTAATTTGATAAAATGTGTGCCAAAAGGTTTGTAGTGTAAATCGTCCGGAGCGGGGGTTTAATTTTTGGATAGAGGTTCTATTCTTTTCTATAGAAGTCCTAAATATTTTTTCTTTTGTCCAAAGAAGCCCCTTTTACAATTTATTTTTAGGGATACCTGAAGCAGCCAAGCCAAATCATCCATCAATTACTTGTATCCCAAAAGTCAGAGACCTTTTTATGCCTAACCAAAAAAGAAAAAGTTTTGGGTTCTCTAAATTAAACCCACTTTTTTGAAAATGTCGATAAACTCTGGGTTTGGGGGAGCCTTCTTAATCAATTCTTTGAGTCTGGGGCCTAATTCCTCGGGCGTCCAAGTGCCGTTCTTCTTCACCTCTCCCACATCATGCCAAGACTGTAAGAGGAAAACAGTACCCCCAACAAGTCTAATCACCCTACCTGTAATGTCTTTTGCGTCGTCTGAAGCTAAATAAACCACCAGAGGGGCAAGGTTTTGGGGTCCCAGCGGGTCGTACCCAAACCTTTTAGTCATCTCTTCGGGAGTGCTCATTATAGGCGCTATAGAAGGAGTCGCCTCCGTCGTCAACCTGGTCCTAGCCACAGGAACTACAGTATTTGCAGTCACCCCATACTTCGCCATTTCCTTCGCCACGATATTCGTGAAAGCCACGATTCCAGCCTTGGCAGCCCCGTAATTGCTTTGACCTGGATTATAGAGCAAGCCCGCATCGGAAGCAGTGTTTATTATTCTTCCTGCTACGGGTTTTCCTTCTTTGGATTGGGCTCTCCAGTAGTTGCAGGCGTGTCTGGTGCAGTTGAATGTTCCCTTGAGGTGAACGCCTATCACTGCGTCGAAATCTTCCTCTTCCATGTTGAATATCATTTTGTCTCTTAGGATTCCGGCATTGTTGACCAGTATGTCCAATTTTCCGAAGGTGCTAATAGCCTGGTCAATTATCCTCTTTGCTCCCTGGAAGCTTGTGACGCTCTCATAGTTGGGGGCTGCTTCCCCTCCCATCTTCTTGATTTCGTTTACCACCTCGTCAGCGGGACCATGAAATTCACCCTTCCCATCATAGCTTCCGCCCACATCATTAACAATCACTTTCGCCCCATACTTTGCAAGGAGTAAGGCTTCTTCGCGTCCTAAACCTCTTCCAGCGCCAGTAACTATAGCTACTTTACCTTTAAGTGATATTGGCATCTTATCACCCCATAAAAACGATATCTACTAGTCATTTTAGTATGATTTTGGTGAACTCTTTCATAAGCCTTTCTATGTACATAAATGTACTAATAATTATGTTGATATATCACATAATTTGGGTAGGATCTAGGAGGGTTTATTTTCTTGGACGGTAATCAAGACTCCTCATATTTGAGGGATCTATTCTTTCTCTTATTAGTTTAATTTGGTTAACTGTAGGTGGTTCTGTCTCAGGAATCTTCTCAGGAAGTAAGAGGGGGAATCCAGTGTTCTCCTTTACTTCATTCAAAGATACGCCTTTGTGTATAGATTCTAATCGCATTTTTCCACTCTTCTCGTCGAATCCCATCACACAGAGGTCGGTGATTACTTTGCATGGGCCTCTGCCACTGATTTTTAGGTTTTTTCTCCACTTACCCTCTTCTAAGTGCCCGGGACCTGTGATGAAATCGACTTTTTCGACGAAGACTCTGGGCTCATGTCTAGGTACGTAAACGAGAAGCCGTCCGCATAGGTGTGCCACGTCGCCTATTGCTACGCCTCCTGGCAGCCGAACTTTAGGTTTAAAGTAATCTCCCACCACACTATTATTGATGTTACCATATTGGTCTATTTGGCCTGGTCTTATGATTCCAAAGTCGATCTCTCCCCTCTGCCAGAGGTCGTGGAGGTCTGTTAACTTTATGAGAGCCTCAGCTTTAATGGTTTTAAAGGCAGTAGGGTCAGCCATCACCGCCATATAGTTTGTGTAAGGATCAGGGTTAACCCACATTCCATATATGCAGATAAGATTCGGTGCGTGGGTTACGCGAGCAAGCTGAGTTGCTATCACTCCAATTGGGGTTGCTGCACCTAGATACATTTTTTCTCCATCTCTCATTTCTCGCGCCAAACTCACAATCATTAATTCGTCTATGCCATAATCTTTGGCGTATTCCGACATTTCTCATCCCCTTTTAGCTCTTTTTCACTTTTTTCAGGTATTCTTCATGATCCTTAACTGAGTAAATGTACTTATCTAGGTACTCTTCGTAAGCTTTAGGATTACTAGAAGCTATAGTGTATTCTGTAATGTGGGGAACATCCATAGTATATAGCGGCAGAAAACCAGTTGGATGAGCACCATAGGGCGCCTCCACTACAAGGTCAACTTCATATTTTGGTAACATTAATCTTGTATCTTTTTCCGGTTCTCCTTTCACTACCTTCTCCACAGTAACTATTGTTTTCTTGGCCGCTTGGGCAAATGCTACCAATAAGTCAGTCATTATCTGGGATTCTAAGGCGTAAATGTTTCCAAGGGAATCGCACTGATATGCATGTATAAGCGCAACGTCAAGTTTGGTTGCTGGCACCGCTACAGTTTTTTGGTTTGTTATGGGGCAGTCAAAAACTTTAAAGTCCGTATTAACTTTCAGCAGATCTGAACCCAGAAGTGACCTAGTAGGTAGGAAGCTCACCCCCATAGCTGCAGCTCTGAGGCCCAAAACGAAGGTCAGTTCACTATACTCTTTGAAACTTATTTCACCGTTCTGAACTTTGCTGCGGAAGTTTTGGGCAAAGCCCATCATCGGGAAACCCACGTAGGCCGCGCAGATTCTTTTAGAACAACCGGAGCCCACCAGCAGATCTACATCTACATCACCCATAAGGGAGTATACTGTCAAATCTGTAATTTTTTGTCTCACGATCTCTCTTACGGCGGCCATAGGTTTATAGACAAGAGATGCTCCACCTATTCCTATAGAGTCTCCCCTTTTTATCTCACTGACTGCTTCTTGTAAACTCACAATCTTTTTCCTCATATTCAAAACCTCTCCATCTCCTTAATTAAGGATTCACTCCCAAAAACGTAGATAATCCTTAAAATTTTTCACCCAATTTAATTAAAATACAGATTCAACCGACTTAATAGCTCATCGCTCTAATAATTTTAATGTTCAATTACTTATTCTGCCTGACCTTCAGGCCACAATTTCTTTTGCTCGAGGGTATCCGTATTTTTACAAAACCTTGGCGAGAAAGCCCCCGACTTTAGTCGTGGGGATGAATCGCCAGAAAGTTTATTTGAAAGTATGGTATATAAATAGTTGTTGGTAGCTGAAGGGTTTGGCTTGGGCTTAAGAGGCTAAACAAGACG
>CAZECW010000212.1:0-45121 GCA_964510585.1 uncultured archaeon
TTCTAGGGGAGGGTAATGACCAAATAACACTAAGTCTGAGGGGGCCGGAGGATAAGAAGCCTCCAAAAACATTCTTACCCGCAGGGATTGTAACCAGCAACATAGAGCTCTACAAGGCGTACGTGCTTTCTGCAGCGATGGAGCCGACTGCGGATGGGTTAGTGGCGCTGCCTTTGATGGGTATAGGTGACCTTAAGCCCACGACTGGGACGCCTAGCGAAACTCTTCTAGGCTTGACTGAAGGGTTCATAATGAGGGAGGCTGCAATACGTGTTGGTAGACCAGGCATGTACCTAGGCATCCCTATGAGCGTTTCAAGTGCAAAGGCGGTGATGGGCTCATTCCACCCAGCGGGCTACACAAGGTACAATTGCATGTGCCCTGTACACATAATACAAGACATGAGAATCGACTATGACAGACTCAATCTAAGCTTCTTCGCCCAGCAAAACCACATCAAACCCTGGATCAGCAGCTGCCCCACTATGTATGCTTATATAAGAGGACCTGAAGAAGCTGCGGTTGAGGGTATCGCCCACGTCCTTGGTATGATGGCTTATTCTGGGGGCTCGTTCGCGCAAGCCATGAGCGCCACAGTTGAGGGTCGATATGAGGGAAGGGACGTCTTCTGGGCCAACTCAGCACAGGCTGCTGCAGCGGAGAGAAAAATACGGATTCCCTGGATTAGCTACGGAAGTGGAGTAACTGGGCAGCTAGGCACCGAAGTTTCATTCTACTCCATAGCAGCAACAGTCATAACGAACACCATATCTGGCATGGAGGGAATGTGGCTAACGGGAGCTGTGCCAGGAATCGAGGGAAGATGGGGTGGAGAAGTAGCAAGAGCCGCTTCTGGAATAAAGGTGAGCGACGGAGTCGAAATAGTAAAAGAACTCCTTAAAAGGTATGAGGACAAAGCAAAAGTTGGAATGCCGAGTGAAGACCACATACTCAAACGCTACGACATGAAGACTCTAAAACCCAATAAGGAATACATCGAACTCTACTCAAAAATGAAGAAAGAACTGCAAGACATGGGCCTAAACTACGAAGCTTGGTAAAAGAGAAGACCACACTCATTCCTCCATTTTTTTGTGGCCTCTTTATGCCCTTCACACTTTCCCTTTGTTATTGTTTCCTCTGATTGGAAATGCAAATATTATGGAGTCTCCCACTTCGCCTAGGTTCCTAGACGTTTAAGCGTTGTCTCTGATTTTTCTTCCCCTTAACTGCCATTTTAGCTTTTTTGATTATTCAACTGTTTAAACTTCTGCCCGTAATATTGAACTCTAAACTCTTTTGCTTACATCTCCTTCCGCGTTTGTAACTGTTAATCGCACTGTGGAGATGCTTCGACCGATAAAAATAGGTGTGAGATGCGATAATAAGAGATTTATATCAGATTTTACAATTAGAATTTTAATTTGCAGCTTAGCAATTGTTTGATTTAATTCATTATAATAAATGGTGGTTGGAGAGTTTTAGTGTGGTTGGAAGCCGGTTTTTCGATGGGTTGGTTGAGATTGTTGGTCGGAGTAATGTTTCCCGAGAACCCGGAGTGTTAGAGGAGTATTCTAGGGATATCAGCTTCACTGTTTCTAAAAAGGCGTTGTGCGTGGTTTGGCCTAGGAGTGTTGATGAGGTTAGCAGAATAGTTAGGCTTGCGGCTGAGTACTCATTTAAACTTGTGCCTGTGAGTTCAGGTAAGCCTAGGCTGCGGGGGGACACTACTCCCATAGTGGACAATTCTGTTATTGTTGATTTGAGTAAAATGAACAGGATTATTAGAATTGATAGAAAGAATAGGGTAGTTATGGTTGAGCCCGGGGTAACATTTAGCCAGCTTTTGCCGGAAGCGAATAAGCATGGTCTTAGATTGTTGATGCCTCTTCTTCCAAAGGCCTCGAAATCGGTTCTTGCCAGCTGTCTTGAGAGGGAGCCAGTGACTATGCCTAAATATCACTGGGACTCCTCTGACCCACTGCTCTGTACCGAGGTGGTCTTTGGCACTGGCGATGTTTTCAGGACTGGTGCTGCTGCAGGTCCCGGAACTCTTGAGGAGCAGTTGGAGTCTGGTGGGGCTCAGAAAAGTCCCTTGGGCCCAACACAGTTTGATCCCTTTAGAATTTTGCAGGGAGCGCAGGGTACGATGGGCATTGTAACTTGGGCTACTGTTAAGTGTGAGGTTCTGCCTAGTGCTAGGAAGCTTTTCTTTGCCGCTTCGGATTTGCTTGAGAACTTCTTGGATTTTGCTTATGGTGTTCTGAGGCGTAGGTTGGGTGACGAGTTTTTCATCCTAAACAATGTGAATCTGGCCACTGTTCTGAGGAAGGAGGCTTCTGATATTCATTCACTTAGTGGTGTTTTGCCTAAATGGATTTTAGTTCTCTGTATTTCGGGCCATGGGAAGCTGGCTCAAGACGAATTGGAATACCTGGAAGGAGACATCAGAGATATTGCTGGTGAGACTGGTGTTAATCTGTTGTCTGAGGTTAATGGAGTCTCAAATGGTGAAGTCTTGGGCTTACTTGGTAGGAGCTGTGAGGAGCCCTACTGGAAGCTGCGGTTAAGGGGAGGATGCCAGGAAGTGTTTTTCCTCACAACCCTTGACAAAACTCCTGAGTTTCACAAAATGTTTACCCGAATAGCTGATGAAGAAAGGTTTCCGCCCGAGAATTTGGGCGTGTATATTCAGCCTCTTGTTCAGGGTTGCAACTGCCACTGCGAGTTTGACATTTACTACAACCCGCAGGACACAATGGAAACCAATAGGGCTAAATACTTATACATGAGAACAAGTGAAGCCCTTCTAAAAATGGGAGCCTTCTTCAGCAGACCGTACGGACCATTCACCGAAGTTGTTTACAGAAATTGTCCACCGGAAACCGTTGCAGCTCTGAGGAAGGTTAAATCAATTTTTGATCCAGAAAACCTGCTAAACCCGGGAAAACTATGTTTTGGAGGAGTGTGAAAAATGGCTACGAGCCTCAGCGACTATGAGAAATTAATGGCGGGCTGCATCAGGTGTTCAAACTGCAAGTTCATCCCCGCATTACAGGTGAAAAGCCAGAAGTTTTCAGCCATCTGTCCAGCCATTGAGCGATACAATTTCCACGCCTACTCAGGCGGAGGAAAAATGATTATTGCCCAAGCTATGCTCAAAAACAGAATCCAATACACCGAAGAACTCCTGAAGGTGATTTACCGATGCACAGCCTGTGGGGGATGTGACATAGCCTGCAAATTCTTCTTTGAGTTAGAGCCCCTGGAAGTAATACTGGAGCTAAGAAACCACTGCGTAGAGAGCGGTGCTGGTCCCATGCCCCAGCACAAAAAGTACATCGAAAGCATTAAAATTAACCACAACCCATATGGCGAAAACCACGAGGAGAGACTTTCCTGGCTTCCAAAAAACACTACTTTTAAGGAGGATTCCGATACTGCCTACTTTGTGGGATGTACAACCTCCTACCGCAGAAGGGAGATAGCTCAAGCCACCGCAAAAATTTTTGACATGGTAGACCTAGACTTCACCATACTTGGTCCCGAAGAGTTCTGCTGTGGCAGTCCCCTATTAAGAATTGGTGACAGGAGAGACGCCCTTGAACTCATGCAAAAAAACGTTGAAAAACTCAAAAACCATGGAATAAAGAGAATCGTAACAAGCTGCGCCGGCTGCTACAGCATGTTCAAGGTGGAGTACCCCCGCTACCTTAAAACAGACTTCCAAGTCATTCACACCTCAGAGCTACTAGACAACATGCTGAAGAATGGCAAACTGGAGCTAGATAAAGAGGTTCCCCTAAAGGTGACTTACCATGACCCCTGCCACCTGGGAAGAAACTCTGAACCCTACACACCCTGGCAGGGACAAATGGTGAAAGTTGTTTCACGAGTCTACATTCCAGTCCCCCCAAAGGCTATCAGGCGTGGAACAAACGGCGTCTACGAGCCTCCCCGAAACGTTTTGAGAAGCATTCCAGGCCTACAACTCATCGAAATGGAGAGAATAAAAGAATACGCCTACTGCTGTGGAGCCGGAGGAGGTGTGAAATCCGCATTCCCAGATTTCGCACTCTGGACTGCAAGCAAAAGGGTTGAGGAGGCCAAATCCACGGGAGCGGAGGCCCTAGTTTCCTGCTGCCCATTCTGCGCCACGAACCTTAAGGACGCTATCAGAGAGAAGGGTGAAAAGATGAAATTTTATGATTTAACTGAACTCGTTCTAAAAAGTATGGGAGGAAGCACATAAATGTTGGATAGAGAAGTTTACAGAGCTCTGGAAAAAATTGTGGGAAGCGAAAACATAACTGAGGAGCCAGCAATACTTGACACTTACGCCTACCAATGGTGCACCGAGGTCGAAAAGGCATCAAGAGGAGAGGAACCATCACGGTTCGGCCACAGGCCAGAAGCAGTGGTACTACCCTGCTGCACAAGCGAGGTCCAGGCAATAGTGAAAATCTGCAACCAGTATGGCATCCGCTTCAAAGCTCACAGCACTGGTTTGGGAGTGTGGGGAGCTGTATCCGGCCCCGGAACAATACAGCTGGACCTCAGGAGAATGAACAAGATCCTCGAGATAAATGAGAAGAACATGTATGCGGTAATTGAACCCTACGTGACCAACGCTCAGCTCCAATCTGAACTCATAAAGAGGGGATTAAACCACCACATGCAGGGAGCAGGCCCCCAAACTTCACCCCTAGCCAGCCACACCTCCATGGTCGGACCAGGCTTCACATCTGCCAGCACCGGTTTCAGCGGCCGCAACGTTCTGGCAGTAGAGTGGGTTCTACCAACGGGCGAAATTCTAAGACTAGGATCACTTAACTGCAGCGAAGAATGGTTCAGTGGAGACGGACCGGGGCCCAGCCTCAGAGGCGTTATGAGAGGCTTTATGGGTGCCTATGGTGGACTCGGCGTTTTCACCAAATGTGCAATTAAGCTTTATCCGTGGCCAGGTCCTCGAGAATGGAAGGTGAGCGGAGTCATTCCAAACTACGAGTTTGAGGTTCCACCATACTGGAAAATGTTTGTGCTCAACTTTCCTGACTGGGACTCCTTTGAGGAAGCTTACTATCGGATTGGGGAGGCTGAGGTCAGCATGATGGCTATGGCTTCTTCTCAGGAGGGATTGGCTACAATGTTTTCCAACACTAGGGAGCAGACTATCGAGAAAATTTTGTCGGATCTTATGACTAAGGTTCAGAGGTATTTCATAGTTTTGGTAGCCGCTCATACTGAGAGGGAGTTCAAATACAAGACTAAGCTTGTGAATGAGATAGTTAAGGAGACGGGTGGTGAGGATCTCGTTGAGAAGGGTGTGGTGAAGCCGCCGTCAATTAGCTATGCTGAAGGCGTTAGGAACATGTTGGGGAGCCACGCCTTCCGCTTCACAAGCTGCTTCCAAAGCACCCATGGAGGAATGGACACCATATCTATGGCTATAAACATAGCTAAGGTAAATGTGCCCATTAAACGCAAATACATAGAGAAAGAGTTAATCGGCGACGACAGAGGAGAGGGCATGTGGATTACTTTCTACGAGCAGGGACACTTTGCACACATGGAGATACCAACAATATATGACCCCGCCGACCCTGAATCCTGTAAGGGATACGCAGACTACTCCATGGAGTGTAACAAGGCAGACATAGAGCACAGCTTGGGGATTCCTTTCTTCATAGTGGGAGACAGGATGCACGACATGTTCGGTCCCCACTGCTGTAACTATCAGAACTGGCTTCGCAAAATAAAGGAGGCATTCGACCCTAACTGCGTTTCAGACCCGGGACACTACATATCCCCAAAAAAGTGAACACACACTGTGATAATTAGAGGACGCACATTGGTGGTAGGGTTACTCCCTTAGAGTTAAAATTGGTTGTTTGAGGATGACCTTGAGATGAAGGAGGAAACCCGTAGGGAGGTTAAACAGGCCATCATAGAATTTGCAGAGGCAAGTCTGAGTAGGGTTGAATTCACGGTTGAGGAGCTTAAAAGAGCTTTTCCATTTCACACTATATTCTTTCCCGATGAGGCTTTG
This sequence comes from uncultured archaeon, assembly GCA_964510585.1. Lineage (GTDB taxonomy): Archaea > Asgardarchaeota > Jordiarchaeia > Jordiarchaeales > Jordiarchaeaceae > Jordiarchaeum. The sequence goes on from CAZECW010000212.1 coordinate 6,050, forward strand.
CTGTCATTCAAGATACAGAGAAGTTTGGTAACGAGGATGGGTATGCGTCTTTATCCAGAAATAGCAGTAATAATTGCTAGGGATAATTTTGGTGGTGTGCACCGTAATTATCCGATTTCTGGCAGAATATTGGCGGATAGGGTGGGTGTGATGGATCGGATTATAGATGAGTTGCGTTCTGGTAGGAGGAGCCCTAACCATGATGGCGAAATAAGAGAAATTTTCTCTGTGGCTGGTGGGAAACCGGTAGAAATATCCATTATTGCTGATTTATTTATAAGTGATTTTAGGCCGGGTCCGCTTTTCCTTGAAATTAAAAGTCCTAGGCCTAACTTGGATGTTTGCGCGGAGTCTAAGAAGAAGATGCTTTACTTCCAAGCATTATTTGAGGGTAAGAAGCCTGAGGCCTATCTTGCTTTTCCCTACAACCCTTTTGTTTACAGGGAAAAATACAATCATCGGTTCACCAAGCAAATCATGGATTTAGACAGGGAGGTCTTAATAGGAGAGGAAATGTGGGATAAGATTGGTGGTGCTGGAACCTACAAAGAATTGTTGGAAATAGCTGATGAGGCGAAAAAGGAGATTTTGGGAAAGAATAAAAGGAATTTTGGCGATTAAATGTTTGGTTCTTTTATTCTACCTCATTAATTTTCTTAAAGATTAGTATGTATTCATATCTCAGTCTAGCGTAACCGCCGAGGATGGGTCTTCTTATTATTTTGTCTAGGGTGAATCCAGCATTTTGGGCGAATTCTATGTACTTCCGGTGGATGGGGAGTTTCTTTTCTTTATAGGTGACGTCACCAATTATAGTTATACAGTACCTGTTGGGTTGTAAAACTTTGTTCATCTCTTTAAAGGAATCTATCATGTCTTTATAGTAGTTATCTATTCTTTCGTCACCTTTTCCCCTTAGACCCACCATGTCTTTTACTAGGGCATCTGCGTTAATGTTCAAATAAGATAAGGCGTGCAGATCGTTTTTAATGTAGTCCACAGCTATGCTGTATGGTGGTGAGGTGATGATTCCGGCGAAGTACTCCCTAGGAAAAATTTCACTTAATTTTCTTGCGTCTCCTTCCAAAACTTCCACATTTCCGAGCTGAAAATCCAGTTTTTGCTTCAAGTCTTGGAATTTTTCAACAGTCTTCAGTATGGCGTCTAGGTTACTGTTGAAGCCCTCCCACAATGGTTTCTTAATGTAGGTATAATCAGATAGGGCATATAAATAGCATAATTGGTAGAATCGGTAAACCCGGTCATCGGATGTTAGTTTCGACTCATCCTCTAAGTTCTTAACGTATAACTCGAGATTTGAAGTTTTTCCAAGTACTCCTTTCGTTTTTCTGTTAAAATGGTGGAAAATCTTCTCCCTAGGAACCTCTTTTAGCATTTCAGTTGTGAGATCCAGAAGTTCACATTTTACTCTTGACATCAAAGTACATATTGGATTAATATCCACACCCCAACTGTCTACGCCTATCGTCTTAGCTTCAATAAGTGTCGTGCCACTACCAACAAAGGGGTCAAGAAGCCTATCTTCTCCCTTAAGCCCCATCCAGTTAATGAGAGCCTTTACCATCTGGGGATGAAATTTCGCTTTATACGGGTAGAACCAATGTGTTAAATATTGGCTTGTTCTACCAATTTGCCCCTTTCCCTTAATATTTGAGATGTAATAGTGAAAAGATTTTTCGCCGTTTACCTCCTCAAAGTAGGCACACCTCCTCCTAAAAGCTTCTAGATCCCTCCACCAACTGGATAACTCCATCTTTGCAAGCTGAGCCTCATAAATAGAGCCAACATCGTCAAAAAGTTTAACATTTACAGGCTCAGGTATACCATTGAGAATCCAATCCATTATGGGTTCAGCCATGTACATGGTTGTCTTTTGATCTTCCACCATCCTTAATTACCTCTATTCTCTTCAAAATCCTTCCATTACTGATTTCCAAAGGCATTTCCTCTTTTTCAGGCTCTTTTAGGGTAAGTTTGAACAAAACCTACTAAAATATTTAATCGTAAAACTTCCAATTGCACTACCCCTATAGAATTTTTAAATCCCACGTTAGATTATTAATTAGTGTCTCATTTTGAGACATTACCTTCCTTTTGATTTTGCGGAGACGAATGAGGAAATTCCCTACCCTAAAGATTATCCCCACAGGTGTCCTGATAATTCTCCCAGAAACATTCTCGCAGCTTTTCTGGTTAACCTTCCCTATTAAAGCTGCATAATCCCACAACTTGTCATCATCCCTCTTCTTAACTAGCGTAACAGCTTTTGAACTCACGCTGGGAGCGAATCTCCCGTCAAAACGCGAAAAGAGAATAGTAGAAGTTGAAAGCCTACTTGATCAACATAACGTTCTTACCTTTACTCTTGAAGGTGCCAAAAAGGCAGCTGAAAAAGGGGCAGAATTAAGAGCTAAAGGTATATCTATAGAAATTCGAGACCTCTTCAATGCTTCCATGTGCCTATTAAAGAAGATACCTTTCCTTACGGGGAACAAAGAACATTAGGAGCGAATCAAAGAGCTAATAGTGCTGACACCCTAACATGCCCCCCTCAAATTTAAAAAACGGAGCTTTCTTACCAAAACTCAACAAACAACGCTAGATATGGAAAGCATCGAGAAGGTGCAAATCAGGAGGATGCGGCTATCATGAAAAATTTTTAATTGGGAAGTAGAATTATTCTTCCAAAATGGCTAATCGTATTACGTCTGAGATTCCGTCGAAACCACTGTCGAAACTGTATATGGTTTTAATGTTTAGGTCTCTCATTACAGCCACGCTAATGGCGTCGGTGAAACTCAGCCGTTCATAAGTTTTAAATATTTGTATTCCAGCTTCAAAGTGTTTATTCTCAACTTTTATGAGTGTGAGTTTTGGAGAGGAAAGTATTGTGTCTAGGATTTCGATGGAAGCATTTGTACCCTTCTTTTTTCTAACAAATGTGACTATTTCGTCAAGAATATAATCGGTGATTACAGGTTTTCCCAAAATACCTTCTTCGACAGCATTGATGATTTCTTTACCTTCTTTGTGATGTTTTTCTTTAGGGAAAGATGCCGCTATGAACACCGTAGTATCCAAGAAGGGATTTTTAATGTTCACCGCTGGCTACCTCATCGTGCTCTGAGACAGAGTCAAACTCCTCTTCGGTGTCGTATTTTCCAATTATTTCTGTGAGCTTGGAGTTTTTCTTCAATGGCCTAATAAAAATTTCTTTACCAGTATCTATCCACACGATTTCGTCCCCAGGCCCCAAACCGTGCCTCTCCCTAGTTTCAGAGGGAACAGCGACCTGATACCCCTTCGAAATCCTCAACTTTTTAACCACCACTGTCACAGGAATCACCATGAATTACTAAGGAAATCATGGAATATATACTTTCTCATGATTTAAAATAAAAGAACAGAAAATATACATTCGTCCCGTTTTAGCAAAAAGTCTGAAGTAAACGGTCTAAAAAGGAATTGAAAAATTGAATCAAAAGAAGAGTCGCAGAAATAAGTGGAGTATGTCCAATGGCCATGGTTGTAGCGTCAATCCTCCAAGAATTTACTGGTACCGAAGTGAATGTAGGTTGGTCCGAGTTAACGCCAAATGGAAGCAAAACAGAATTAAAACTACAGTTATAAAATTAAATAAAACAAAATTAGTAACCAAAGTCTTTGGTCATGTTAAAGGGCATTGAACTGGTCAGGTATAAATCTTGGTTCTATCTATCCGAATTCAGTTAAGTATAGATAATTGAAAGCAACTACTTTAATTCTCTAACATTTATTTTTTCCAGATCCGCTATACCCAAACCCTTTTCCTGCGCCAGTTTCAAGTGTTTTACAGAGAGTGGGGCAACCCCTAATATACTTGCGCCTACTGCGTCAGCCGCCACAGGGTCTAGGGAGAATATCATTGCATTGAATTTTTTGGTTTCCCCTCCCAGTTCCCCCCTTATGTTTCCCTCTATTCCATCTATTATGGCTAGGTCTGGAGCCTTGTAGAGGTTTATGTCTACTATGCTTTGGTGTATTCCTTTGCTATGGAATCTTCCCTTGCTTCCGCCTATTGTTGCCCCCAGCATGTTTTTGAGTGAGAGGGTGACGCCAGCCTCACCGTGCACTTTTAGTACTGCAGCCGAAACCAGGTAGCAATCCTTTAATGTTAGGGGAAACTCATATTCTTTTAGCACTGAGGCTTGGGGGTTTCTTAGTTTCTCATATTGGTCATTGTTTAGATCTACCAGTTTTACTCCATACTTTTCGGCTACTTGCTTGTAACCCAGGTCTCGGTAAGCTTTGTTTGTGTCCGCCCATCCTGAGCCCTCTGCAATGATTATTTCTTTGCTGTGTTTTTTGAGGTTTTTGATAATGGCTTCTACGGTTTTTGGGGTGGTGGTTGTGGGGTAGGGCTTATTTGCGATGAGGTTGGGTTTTATTACAATTTTTGTCTGGGGAATTTTGGGGTTCAATTCTCTGAGGCCAACTGTCACCATTCTTTCTGGATCATTGCCTCTCACAACTATTACTAAGGGTCTGGGTTTGTCCTGTTTGGGGGTTGTGTTTTGGGTCATTTTCATCATTTTTACTTTATTCCGGCTACTCTTTTGGCTCTTTCCTTGTATTCTTGGAGCTGCTTCTGGTATTCTCCATAGATTATCATTCTTTGGGCTTGAAGTGAGCCTTCGCCGTGGAGTGCCAGTACCTCTATGCCCCCTCCTATGTCGGAGGCCATCCATATCCTTATTAGTTGAAGCATTCTGAGCCTGTGTTCTGTTGGTATTCCCTTTTTGCCCCCCAAATATTTGTCTATGTAGCCTCTTAATTCTGGGTTTTGGTAGTCTAGGTAGGTTGGGGCTGTGACTAGGATTCCGCCGCACAGATCTTGTACCCACTTTACGAAGTTGTGGTAGTTTTCGGCGAAGTGGTATTTGGATATGTTGCTTATTACCGGGTTGGGCACCGCTATTCCGCCATATATTACGGGGTCGCTGCAGGAGGCTTTGGCTAGGGATTTCAGCATTTCCAAATAGATTATCATGTTGGTTATTTTTTCTCTGACGTGTGAAATTTGGTCGATTCCATTGTATTCAGCTATGGCTTGAGCCATTCCCAATTGTAGCTCGGTTAGGGCGATTCTGTAGCAGGATGCTGTGTGTCTGTGGAAAAACGAGAAATTGTAGGCGATGGTTCCCGCATACTGCCATTCGCCGCAGAGGAAAACTCTCTCCCAAGGTATGAAAACGTCGTCAAAAACTAGCAGAGACTCGGTATGCATCCTTATGGGTACATCTACTGGAAACTCAAGGGGACTTTGCTGGTACCTGAGGGGGTGACATATGTGTTTCAGCCCCTTAGCGTTTGCGGGAACAGCAAAGCACACAGCGTAGTCTCTGTCTCCCTCCCTCATAGCTCTGCAGGGCAGGACGAGAATCTCATCGGAGTACGCCGAGGCGGTTATATGCATTTTTGCCCCTCTTACTATTATTCCTTCATCGTTTTTGTCCACTACTCGAACATAGAAATCGGGATGCGTCTGTTCAGGAGAGGAGGGGTGCTGGCTTCTATCCCCCTTCACATCTGTCATTCCGCAAGCTATGCTTAAATCTTTTTTTCTAACGTGTTCATAGTATTCGGTGATTCTCTCAATGTATTCCTCCTTTCCCATTACTTGGGAGGTTACCCAAATGGCGTTTAGACAGTCTCCAGCAACATCTTTTGTGAAGGGTATTACTCCGTCGCCCAGCCGGGTTGCAGTAACTATTAGCTCATGTCTTTTTAGTAGGTCTTCAGCGGTTTTGGGAAGATAGTAGTGTCTGCTTATCGGCTCCCCTGTTTCTGGATGTTGCGCCACAGCTAGGTCTCGGTACTTGGGGTTCTCAGCCATTTCATAATCTAAAGCCGCGGTTTCAACACCCACTTTAAGCATAGGATGGGTGGTTACATCATTCACCTTTTCTCCAAGGATCCAGACTTGTCGGCCGTCCCTTAAACCTTCCTTATACTGCTTTACGGTCCTTAAACCCATAAAAATATCACCTCCAAACTTGAAAATTGTTTTCGATATGGTAGTACTTTAATCTTTTCACAATTTATAGTGAACAATCTAAAGACATAATAGGATGGTGTTTTCGACAATTTTCACTTCATAGTGAGTCTTCACAATGCCTTTTTAATCCAGAATCCTAAAATGGAGGGGCCAAAACTTAACTTTCGTCGGCAGGGATAAGTATAGTAAAATTTAAGTGTTTCGAAAAATACTTAAGGGCAAGTCTATTTGAATGTGAGGTTTTAAAATGAAGATTTATAAGGGAGGCCATTTATATTATCCCGAAATTCCCTTCTTTGGAATATTGGATGATACTGTGGGGCGTTTCCCTGACAGGTATGCTTTTCTGCACCCCAAAAAAATTACCTACAGAGAGTTCGGTGAATCTGTGGACAGGATAGCAACTGCTCTGGCGGATATTGGAGTTAGGAAGGGTGACAGGGTGATAATTTATTCACCCAACTGCATCGAGTGGGAGATTGCCTGCTTTGGAATATCTAAGGCGGGCGGTGTCTTCGTTCCAATGAATCCCATGTTCCGAGAGTCCGAAGTTGAATACGAAATCAAAGACGCTGAGGCAGAAACCATAATTATCCACGAAGGCATGTATCCGACCATTAAGAATGTTAAGGAAAAAGCAGGGCTAAAAAACATAATAGTTATTGGGCAAAAACAGCCAGACACATATTCCTTCAGCGAACTTCTGGAAAAATACAAGCCTAACCCACCAAAATACAAATATAATCCCAAAGAGGATCTTGCCGCACTCCTATATACAAGTGGAACTACGGGTCTACCAAAGGGGTCAATGCTTACACACTACAATCTGGTCGCAAACACTATCCAGTGGTCTAGCCACACTGACTTTAACGAAACCGATGTTTTCATAATACTCATTCCACTCTACCACATATTTGGACTCGCATTATCCATGAATCTCACAATTTGGAACGGCGGAGCACAAGTTGTAATGTCCAGCTTCAACCCTGCAGAGTGGTGTGAACTTGTGGAGAAATATAAAGTGACCTACAGCCTCTGTGTACCACCCCTACTCAACCTGATAGTGAGACATCTTGAGAACCCACAAGTCAAGGGCTACGATTGGTCTTCTTTCCATGTGATGGCTAATGGGGCAGCGCCTGTCCCCACTGAGCTCGCCAAAAAGTTTGAAAAATTAGCGAAGGAAAAGTGTAGGGGGACAGAGGATCTTCTGGTTGGTCAGGGATGGGGGCTCTCTGAGGCAGCTCCGGTGGCTGCAAATCCCTTCCACAGGAATAGGTTAGACACTCAGGGAATACTTATGCCGGACACCTACCACAAGATAATAGATGTCTTGACAGGTGAGGAGCTGCCTGAACCTGGCCAGATGGGAGAAATAGTAATTAGGGGGCCCCAAGTTTTTAAGGGGTACTGGAAGAGACCGGAAGCCACGGAGCAAGCCTTCTGGACTGATCCAAAAACTGGACTGAAATGGTTCCGGACAGGTGACGTCGCATTTATAGATGAGGAAGGTTACGAACACTTGGTTGATAGGATGAAGGAGATGATAAAATATAAGGGCTACGCTATTGCACCAGCCGAACTTGAAGACCTACTCTTCAAGCACCCCAAAGTATTGGATTGCGCCGTGATACCAAAGCCGGCACCCGACCCAGCGCTTGGAGAAATTCCCAAAGCATTCATAGTGCCCAAACCCGAATATAAAGGCAAAATAACTGAGCAAGAAATAATTGACTGGGTGGCTGAGAGAATAGCTCCCTATAAAAAGATTAGGGAGGTAGAGTTTGTAGAGGGTATACCGAGGGTTATTACCGGAAAGATTCTCAGAAGAGACCTGATAAAGAGAGAACGCGAGAAAATGGGACTAAAATAAGGAAAATGGTCACTTTTCCATTTTTTTATTCTTCACTATTATTTTTCGAAAGTTTAGGGCTGAGTCAGCTTCCAGTAGGGGATAGGCTTTGCTCCCAAAGATTTTCCTTTTTTTGAGTGAGTCGATGGTTTGAGAATTTACTCTGGAAGAGGTTAGGATTTTTTTGAAGACTAAATGGGTGTCAAACAATTTTTAAATGGGTAGTTGCCAAGAATAACTCTCTACCTATCTATTTTAGGAAGCATGCCCCCATCCCCTGTGCCCCTTTTATGCAAATCCACTCTTTATTTCCATATTTCTCAGCTTCCAGCTTTTCAGCCATTGCTATTTCTTCTTGCGTGTAGGTAGACTGTTTAAATTTAGTGTTTAATGACTGTGCATATCCCTTAATTATGTTATTTACGATTGTGTTTTCGACGTAGAGGTGGTCTATACATTTTTGGTTGAGTTCCTTTTTGACCGTAGTGTACCCACTTTCCACTTTCTCCAGTAGGGAGGGGTTTATTTTTTCTTCGGGAATGTTGATTACTTTTAGCATTGTTAGAATATCGTAGTCTATGAGTATTGTTGAGTGGAACAAGAATGTTGAAGAAGCTGCGTGGATTCCGCTTCCCGCAATTTTTTTGCCATTAACAATGATATCAGTGGTTTTATAGCAATATGCAGCATTTATGTTTAGAGATTTTAGTCCGAGAAGTACGCCTTTATTTAATAGTTCGAATTTTTGCGAAACTTTTGAGGGATACGTTCCATCGTCTGAGATGATGAGGGTGATTCCGATTTGTGAATACCACTTGGGACACCCCATTATTATTGCGCCTCCCCCAGTCATTCTTCTTGTGAGGCTCATATTATTCCTCTCTATGAATTCAAGGTTGACGTCGCTTATGTCTTGGCTGTGTCCAATAACAACTGATGGACGGGAGAAAAAATAGAATCTTAGGACATTTGGGGATTTATGCTCCTCCACTCTCCTCAATAAAGTTTCATCCAAGGCCAGACCCTTGGGGGCAGGGTAAGCCTTATCCTTGATAACACGCCACTCCATAAGTAAATCACCCCTTTTTCATTTTTCTTGTGCTTTAATATCCTTGAAAATTAGCGAACAGCAGTGGTCATTAAACTCCAATCTGAAACCCTTTTTCTCGGCGTAATCTGCTCCTTCCTGACTAATGAAGGCTATACCGTTAACTCCGGATTTAATAGCCAAAATGTCAGTGGAAATCTTATGAGCGCCCTTAGGGCGGGCGCAGCCCAGGATTATTGGTGTTTTCGGCAGTTTTATCCGGCTATATGTGATGATATTAGCTATACTAGCTGGTTTCGGTGGCACGGTGTCCTGCATTGGTGTGTTTTCTAATGGCATAAGCGCAACTATCACTAGGGCTTTGGGTTTGTATTTCGAAATCATATCAACAGCGTTTAACTCGCCAACAATTTTTCCGTAGTTTAGCCCTACGACAATGTGTGGAACACTTGGAATATTATACATGTCGAGTAGTTCGAGTGAACGTTCGAAATCTCTTGTAGTTTTTTGTAAATGATACACTTTTCGGATAGTTTCATTGTCACCAATAATGTCAAGCATTACTGCATCGACCCCCACCTCAGCAAGGCTTGAAGCTAAATCTTGATTAATTAAACCAGTGTGCATAACTATGGATAAATCATATTTTTCTTTGATTTTTTTAAGAGTGGGGATGAATTTCAATAGTGGAACGGTGCCGTCTAATCTTGATCCACCGCTAATTAGAATTCCCTCGGTTCCTTTACTCACAAAATTATTGATTAGGGCTTCTAGGCGTTCAGGGGTTTCGGCTGGAAACATTGATTCTAAAATTTGTCCTCTACAATGATCACATTGAAGCTGGCATTTACTTCCAGTGATACTTATTGGGCAAAATCTGAAATTATCTGCAGGTTTGTGTTGGTCGATGGAATAAGTTTGTATGGACGGTGAATAGCACCAGATACTTTTCCCAAAATTTTTAATTTTTATATCTAAAGCTTTCTTTTGTTCCACAATATTTAGTGTGGTGCTCAATGTTTTCCTTCCCTGCCGGCTGATCCTGTTAAAGTTTGGCTTTTTATGGGAAATCTTCAGCCAGATTAATCGTGGGGGCAGCTGGTTTGTTTGAGTAATCAAAAATTTGTTTCTTTATTATGGATATATCTTCCTGGTTTGGTTTAAATGGGAAGTTTCTCAACTCACCCATATATGCTTGAAATGGTGTACAGTCGGAGTAGGGTCTGTTGCAAGCCACATCCAAAGTTTTACCGGGGCATCCAGTCGTCATAAACGGTGTCCCCTTTGAAATGTGAAGATCCAATTGCTCCGCGTCCAAACCATAATCTACTATTTGACCCAATTCGTTGAACTCCAGCTTTTCAAAATGGGTTAAATTGTTGGAAATCAAATAGGACAGTAACTGGATACGGCGGTACTGACCAATACTTGGTTGGGGGTGATTCTCCATAAGAGAAAAGGGCTCCGGAAAGAATGAGAATAAGTGAACTCGCGCCCCCATATCTATTATTTTTTGAATGAGAAATGCCATTTCGGATTCGGACTCGCCGAGACCCACTATTATGTGAACCCCAACATTTCCTGTTCCAAACACATCAAGAGACTCTTTTATAACATTCCAGTAATGAGACCACTTATGCGGCCCCTTTACGCCCTTACCCCTCAATCTGTCAAACAATTCCGGCGTTGCAGCATCAACAGCAACACCAACTTTGTCGCAGCCATGCTCTTTCAACTTGTTCAGCCAATTTCCCTTTATAATTGTTGGACAGATTAACGTAGAAATAAGATGTTTGGTCCGCGTTCTAATTCTTTCAACAACTGTAAGTGTATCGGCGCATGCTCTTGGATTTGTAACCATTGAAACACAAACCCGCTCAACATGAGCGCAAGAGGAGGAGTTCAACGCAGAAACAATTTTGTCCAATGAGTAAATCGGCCAATCTACGCGAATAAATGATTTGTCCCTAAAGTGTTCACCAACCTTTCTGCCACGGCTCAAACCACAATACGCACAATTACCTCTACAACCTTCCTCATAAGTTAAAAGTAGATTAATACAGTACAGTTTAGCCCCACGATAAAATAAACCATTTTCGAAACCTAAAGTCATCGCAGCAGCCAAACTCACCTGCAAGTAATCAGGACTTTCCAACAATGCATCCTCCTCAACAAACAAATCTAAACAACCTCCAAAATTCCAAGTTCTCCTTCCAATCAACTGTATAATAGTAATCAAAGAAAAACATAAATTTTAACTATTTCGCCCCCTTCCTGAAACGATTCCAGTGTTTCGCAGAAACATACAGGAAGGAGTCTCCTCTAAAGACAGGTAACGCAGAGTCCGCATCCTTTTAACACTCTTGGCGCTTGCCTGAGGCGTCCTACTCTCACAGCAAAAATCAAAGAAAGATAAATACACGCAAGGAGTATATAAATCTGGCTAGTTTGGTGACTCCGGGTTTAACGTGCAGATTATATAACCAAAAAATGGGGGGGTAAAATCGATTAACTCTGCATCGCCGCTTAAGTCATAAAAAATGAAAAGGGAATATTGTGTTTTGATCCTTAGTAGCTGCTTCCTTGAATTCCCAACAAGAGTTCGAGTTCTGTTATGTGTTCCTGCTCCTCCGTAAGGATGTGTCTCACTTCATGTTCAAGCAAGTGGTCGTAGTATCCCTTCCCCTTTTCCTTCTTGAGGGCTTCAAGGATTCCCCTGTATGTGTCCACTGCTTCTTTCTCGTTTTTCAGGTTCTGTTCAAGGATTCCCTTCACATCCTTAGCAGGATAGGTGGCCGCTATACCCATACTGGGCACACCGCCAAGTGCTCCAATGAGTGTTCTAAACTTTTCCTGATGTTTCAGCTCATCGCCAGCAATTTCCTTAAGCCTCGCAATTATGGGCTCAGCGTTAATTCCATCCACAACTTCAGCATGACTTAGATATTGGACGTAGGCAGCATGCTCCAACTCAAGGGCGTGGTTCAATAACTGTAGAATACTTTCTTTGGTCATTAATATCTCCTCTTACGCCTCCTCAATTGTGAGAGAAATACTTGCCACGAAACAATATAAACCTTTTGTTGAATGCTCCTAACACATATGCTGGAGATAGCAGAATTACGCATTATATTAAAATTTTTCAAATCACAAGCTAAAATTGCAAAAATCATCAAAACACCCAAGAAATAAGTAAGTAAAATTTTGCCGCATAACATTTTGATGCCGGGCTAATTGGAACAAGCCCTATTTCCCAATTTTTGATACTAAACTGGCGAAAGCCCATAAATTATCCTGCTTTGAGATGATGCAATTTCTTTTTGGCACCTTTTTTGAGTTCTTCGATTAAGATTAGCTTTTATTTTCTGCTAGCCATAACATATTTATCACTAGTTGTCTGTGAAGCGATAAGGAGAAAAAAATGAGTGAAATTGCTGAAAATTAGTAGAGAAATCCTGCACCCTTAGATGTTGGTTTGACAATCTTTGAGTATACGTCAAGGACTCCTTTCTTGACCTTGGGCTCTGGAGGCTTCCACTTCTTCAATCTTTCTTTCAATTCTTTTTCTGGAATCTTTAGATCCAGTATGCGGTTTGGAATGTCTATAGAAATTATGTCGCCATCTCTGACCACCGCTATGGGTCCTCCCTCCATGGCTTCGGGGTCTACATGGCCAATGCAGGGTCCCCTAGTGGCACCCGAGAATCTACCATCGGTAACTAGCGCGACACTATTTCCGAGACCAGTGCCTATCAGTGCTGCGGTGGGCTTAAGCATCTCCTTCATTCCTGGTCCGCCCTTCGGCCCCTCATACCTTATCACCACGACTTCTCCAGCGTTTATTTTCTTTCCCATAATTGCTGCCTGAGCATCCTCTTCAGAATCAAAGACTCGCGCCTTGCCCTCGAACTTCAGCATGTTTTCGTCCACGCCGGCCTGCTTAACCACAGCACCGTTGGGTGCCAGTGTTCCCTTCAGTATTGCGAGTCCTCCCTCTTTGTGCACTGGATTGTCTTTCGGTCTAATCACATCCCTATTTATCACAACTGCGTCTTTTACGTTTTCTCCAAGGGTTTTTCCAGTAACAGTCAAGGCGTCTTTGTGAATGCAGTCTTCTAATTCTTTGATAACAGCGGGTATTCCACCAGCCTCATCAAGCTCCTGTACTGTATAGGGTCCGCTGGGATCCATGTTGCAGAGGTGTGGAGTTTCTTTGCCGATTTTGTCGAATAGTTCTAGTGGCAAATCTATGCCCACCTGTGCGGCAATCGCGGGAAGGTGAAGCACGGTGTTCGTGGAGCCACCCAGCGCCATATCTACATGGATGGCGTTTTCGAATGCTTCTTGGGTCATTATATCGCGGGGTCGTATGTCTTGCTCTATAAGTTTCATTATTTGCATCCCTGACTGCTTAGCTATTCTTAGTCTTCTGGCGTCAACCGCTGGAATTGTAGCGGATCCAGTTAATGACATTCCAAGCGCTTCAGTTAGGCACGCCATAGTGTTTGCGGTGTACATGCCCTGGCAGGAGCCGCAGCCCGGAACTACGACTTCGGATATCTCTCTTGTTTGCTTTTCCAGTTGAGGGCTTGGGCCCAGCAGGATGTTCAGGAATTGCATTTCTAGCGCCCTTCTCCCAGTTATTTTCTGTCCCTGATAACATCCGGGAAGCATGGGTCCACCATTAACCACAATCGCGGGGATGTTAAGGTAGCCTGCAGCCATCAGCATTCCTGGAACTATCTTGTCGCAGGAGCCTATTAGAACCATGCCGTCAAGTGAGTGTGCTTCCACCATCATTTCCACTGAGGCCGCTATTAAATCCCTGCTCGGGAGGGGATATCTCATGCCCGGGTGCCCCATGGCAATGCCGTCACAGATTGCAATGGTGTGGAACTGGAGTGGTGTGCCCCCGGCCATTCTCACCCCTGCTTCAACCGCGTCAGCTACAGTATTAAGGTGTACGTGTCCGGGCACTATGTTAGTCCAGCTGTTTACGACTGCCACCAGTGGTCTGTCGAGTTCCTCCTCAGTGAATCCGCAGGCCTTCAATAGGGTACGTGCCATGAAACCTTCAATTTGACCATAAACCTTCCTACTTCTCAATTCAGAAGACATAAAATCAACCACCTTCTCCAAAACATCTTGGACAATTATTAGACATTTACTAAAATGAAACATAACTAAAAAGTTTCCTATTCCTAAAAATCAAGGCAAGTTGGTTTCTGCACTCTTGAGATTAACTTCCTGTTCATCGACTTCGGATTTTAATAGTTCTGTTGGAGGAACCTTCGTGATGTATGTTTCTAATTTCTTACTGTCCCTAAATTCAACTAGAATGTGGATTATAAGGGAGCAAATTTAACTTTGGCAGAATTTAAATTAAGATTATATGTAAATAAGATGAGGGGATGGGTGGGATTTATGTGTGTTTCTTTTCTATTTGCCTTTTTGGGCGTTTTCTAGTTTTTTTAGCTCGTCTTTGAGGCCCAGCTCTATTAGTTTTTGTTTTGTGGGTATGCCTGTTTTTTTGTCCCAGCCTCTCTCATTGTAGTACTCGTCAAGCATTTCTTCAACCATTTCCCTCGTTATTTCTCCTTTGCCGGTGTATTCCATGAATCGGGGTTCGGTGAACCACTGTTCTGGGGGTTTGTCCCGGGTTGTGAAGCCTTCTCTGACGTTTGCGATTTTTAATAGGTTGTATATTCTTTCACCTGCTTTGAGCATTTCCTCTTTGGTTTTTTCTATTCCAGTTGCGGCTGCATATAGTTCGGGGTAGAGGTCTGCGTAGTAGAAGCGGTTTATCTGTGCTCTGGCGCATATTCCTAGGGCCGCCATTACCATGAAGTTGTCGTGGGCGTATTTTAGCAGTATGCCAACCTTTAATTCCTTTAGTTGAGGTAATATTTTTTCTATGGTTTCGTCTGGGACTCCTATTTTGTTTAGTAGTTTGGGGAATTTGTCTAGAGGCCTCTGAGCAAAGTATGTGGGTGAGCCTCCTGTGGCGGCGTGTGGGCCTCTGGGGTCTATGATTTGCCCCAGTTCCATGGTGCCCATGTACTGCCAGGGTAGGGGTCCCTTTGGATTTATGTATGTGACCATCCCCCTACTGGTTGGAGGTGCTAATTCTCGGGCTTCCTCGCCATACTCTTTTACTATTCCCTCTACTCCTTCAGCCAGAAGGTCTCCTAGTCCTTCTCGGTATGCTACCTTTTTTATCCATTTTTCCAGGTTCTGGTAGTCGTAAATAATTTTGGAGTCTGGATAGTCTCCCAGTAGATTTTTCTCGACGAGTTTTTTTGCGAGGTCCAGTGTTCCGAAGAATTCAAAAATGTCCATTCCGTAGTCATCTAGATAGGAGGTGAGCTTCACATACTCCTGGTAGTCGGATATTCCGTAGAGCATTGGAAGGATAAGGTTAACCGTGGAAGATGTGATTTTTGTGAAGCCCTTAAATTTTCCCTCCCGGAGTTGCAGGTAGTCTTTATCCCCTATGGGGCATCCTATGCAGGCCATCCTTGCTTTAAAGAGTTTTTCCAAGTACAGGTTTTTGTCTATGTAGGGGAGGCTCATTATGAGCCCCAGTTTTTGCCATTCTTTTAGCTGGTCATATTTTCGAATTCTCTCATAGAGTCCATCGCACACCTTCTTGAACCTCTTTTTATTGGAAACCCTTACTCCCTTCCTGCCCCTTACTATTACGGCTTTGAGTTTCTTTGAACCAAAAACTGCAGCCACTCCCCCTCTCCCAAAGGTGGATGCCCTATCAACCATAGCTATGGAATACTTTACCAAGTTTTCTCCTGCCTGGCCAATTGCAATAACGCCCAAAGGCCTACCATACTTATCATATAATGTGTCTGTGGCTTCGTCTATGCCTTTTCCCCAGAGGGATTTTGCATCGCAGAATTCAACCTCGTCATCAAAAACCTTCAAGTACACTGGTTTATCCGATTTACCACTAATGACTATGTGATCGTAACCGGCGCATTTTTGCATACAGGCAAAATGCATTCCTCCACCGCCACACCACCCAATGGCATTGTTTATGGGCAGTTTGGTTGTGGCGAAAATTCTAGTTGCTCCTGGAGCATAGGTACCCACCAGGACTCCTGCCCCAAGTATTATCAGATTCTCCGGAGATAGGGGATCAACTCCAGGCTTCATCAGATCGTATGCCAGTTTAATGTTGACTCCTAATCCACCGATAAATCTTTCAGCAGTATCCAGGTTTAGGTCTTCTTTTTCCACTATGCCCTCGGACAGGTCTACATGTAGGATTTTTCCAGCGTATCCTCCAGTTTCCACTCAATCACCCTCCTCAATTTTTTCCAATGCTCCGTAGAAACAGTATTCAGCACATATTCCACAGTCTGTACACTCATCGGTGAAAACTATTTTAGAGCCCTCAGGAGACCACTCAACAATTATTCTCGCCTCCAGGGGGTTAAATCTATCAGTATAAGTAAAAGAACACGCAAGCTGACACGTTAAACATCCCACACAATTTTCGGGGCGGACCCTTACCTTTTTCGATTCAACCATTAAATCATTTCCCAACCTTTTTCTAAACAGGATATACACCATATTCTTAAACTTTAGCACTAAAACCAAGCCAAAAATTCGACTTCAAATTGAACTGTAAGACGAAAAAAGAATTGGGGGTTTAAGAAATCTTAATTAGACAACACTCTGTCCATTGACGCCTCTTGGATTTGTTGAACTGCCGCGAATTATTGGTGGATTATTTTCTTTTATATTTACCCATGAGAACTGCTTCCGCTATTTTGTTTTCCTCCACCTTCTTGTAGAAGCTCCTTTTATCGTTTACACCCTCCAGTTTATCAACCTTAAGAGCGTAGAGCTTAAAGAAGTATCGATGTGTTCCACTGGGCGGGCAGGGCCCACCATACTCAACTTTTCCAAAATCGTTTTTAACTTGTCTAGCATTTCTAGGCAGGCCATTTCTGGGAATACTTTTTACATTTGGCGGGATATCGCATACCAGCCAGTGAACCCATGTTCCCACGGGTGCGTCTGGATCGTCCACAATTAATGCGAAACTCTTGGTTTCCTTGGGTGCCTCACTCCACTCCAAGTGCGGTGAAATATCTGGGCCGTCACAAGTAAACTGGGAGGGTATCATACCCTCATGTTGGAAATCCTTACTCCATAACTTCATAGCCCCAACTCCAATAATTTGATTATCATATTGGAGCTTTAAGGTTAAAGAGTTTTCGCAAATTTTTTCAACTATTTCCAACCAGCTCTGCCAAATAAATCTTCATTTAAAAATAATATGCGAAGGATAGATGGAAAAAATAAAAGAGGGGTTACCCTTCTCGCAAGGTTTTCTATGTTTATTTTAGTTTTCTATGGCCAACCTTGTAGAGTACTGCGCCAATTAGAGCAGCCAATCCGCCTACGAACGCGTTTTCAGGAGGACTGAAATTGAGCATAACCAAGATTGCAAGAATAACGACCAGAATTAGAACCATGTTCGCCCTCTCCAAAAGTTTCTGGGATCCTAAGGCCATTGAGAGTGAGAAAATTATTATCGAAGCTATAAAACTCAAGATTACGAACCAAAAGTCCAATGCGTTAGGCGCAAGAAGATCACCTATTCTTGTACTGGGAAGAAGGTCAAAGACATTTATAATTATGCCTAAAAGACCGCCCAGAAACATCAATAGTCTACCTGCTCTCATCTGTTTCTGAGAAGGTTCAATTTCCTCTGCCAACACGTAGGGCAAAACAACATAGAAAAGCGCTGCTAGAACAACTACTGCAACAATAATGGCTATGGTTGTGAACGTTAAAAACCCCCAGAAATAGCCAGATGAGGGCTGTATAGTGTACCAAAGATACCCAAGCGCTGCTGTGAAACCATAATTGGTGGAGAGGTAAACTAGTGTAACAATTGTTTCAAAGGAAAACTCCTTTGGCAGCTGAGGTCCTACAATCCAAGTTATGAGAGCTCCAAAAGCACTAAGTATCAAGATTATCAGTGCAACTGTTAGGATGATTCTCTTCCTAGACTTTTTAACATCTTCCATAAAAGGCAACTTCCATTTATTCACTCCAAGAATTTACGACAGTTCAAATCTTCAGCTTTATTTTGACATCCACT
Organism: uncultured archaeon; assembly: GCA_964510585.1. Lineage (GTDB taxonomy): Archaea > Asgardarchaeota > Jordiarchaeia > Jordiarchaeales > Jordiarchaeaceae > Jordiarchaeum. Next base: position 24,138 of record CAZECW010000212.1, read on the forward strand.
TCTAGTCCCCAAATGTGGAAGCTTCCAAACGGGCTCCACACGCATTTGGAGTGAGGGAAATTAAACTTCCTATTTATTAAATTTTTCTAAAAAATGTTGGGAACGAAAAAAGTGCATAAAGGGTTTGAACCTACTTCTTTATTTTTTCCAATTCCCTTCTCTCTGCTTCCCATATGGGGAAAACATAGTAAAACAAGAATGCAAGAACAACAAGCGCTATCACCATGGCAACTAGTAAACCCCAAACCCATCCAAAAGAGGGCTGCGAACTGTACCAAAGATATGCAAACGCCACCAAGGGACTAAACTCCGTCGAAAGATAATTTAAAGTAACCAGCAATTCAAAGCTCAGCTTTGGCATCTGAGGTCCCATAAGCCACATCACAACAACTACAGTAGGAATAGCTATTAGAAACGCTCCCACCACCAGTAAAAGTATCCTCGTCCTACCCTTCATTAAACCTTCCATTTAGCTTCCTCCATACACAAATTTTTGGATAAATCATCATTATATCCTTTTTAAAATTTATTCTCATATTTTTTTACAGTGAAACTTCTTTTCGAGTTTGTATTTAAAAAACGGAGTTTTTTCTTCTCATTAATTCTTCCTACAAGCACCTGCTAATCCATTACTGCTGCCACCACCATATCTGATAGTCTCTGATGACGCATGATGCTGTGTCCCTCTTCTAGGAGACCCGCTGAAAGGAAAACATAGGTAAGGTCCCGTGAAGGATCAACCCAGAACACTGTTGAACCCGCTCCCAATCCTCCAAAAGTAGCTGGAGATGTGGTTAGCCCTAGGGGAGTGGGAAATATGCCCTCTCCTCTGATGAAGAAGCTGAGTCCCAGGTTGGCGGGGAAAACCGGCCACCCGTACATCTCGCGACAATAGTCAAAGAGGTGATTTGGAAGATCACCGGTATGGATAGTGGTAGCATACTTAACCATGTCCGGAGATAGGAGTCTGACCCTGTTCAGGGTTCCGCCCCGCCTGAGCATTTCTGAGAAGCGGAAAATGTCAAGGACCGTGGATACCGCCCCACCTGCTGGGAGCTCTGTCTCCTCGGTGGCAAGGAAGTTTAAGGACTCCAAGAGTAATGGGTCGAAGAGTCCAGGTGTTTTATCCCTCACCTTAACGGGTACGATGCGGCTTTTGAGCCGCTCCGGTAGTCCGAGAGCAGTGTCCTTCATCCCTAAGGGCTCGAAAACATCCTCTCTAAGGATTTGTCTGAATGGGCGTTTCCTTTCATCTAAACGCTGGACAATTGCTCCCAAGAGGGAAAACGCCGCTATGGCATTGTAGGAAACCATCCGTCCGGGGAGGACGAGTAAGCGTTCATTACTCATGGCGGCGGTGACTGCTTCAATATTTCCCACTTGGTCGATGGGTAGCCCGAAGGGAAGTTCGGTGTTTAAGCCGCTGGTGTGGGTGAGTATGTGGCCTATGGTGACCTTCTGCTTGCCCTTTATACCAAACTCTGGAATGACCTCACAGATGGGTGTGTTGAGGGTGAATTTTCCCTGCTCAATATCCATGAGAACCTTTGTTGTGGTTAACTGCTTGGTGATGGACATGATGAAGAATACGTCGTCGACTTTTGCTTGGCGATTTTTCTCTAAGTCCGTTTTTCCAACCGCCTCGTACATGGCTATCTTGCCATGACGCGCTACGATAAAGGCGGCTCCATCATAAATGCCTTCCTCAGTGTCCTTCTCAATTGTCCGCTTCAACCGATTGAGGCGTTCCGGGTCTAGGCCCACTTTTTGGGCAGGTACCACTTCGCTGGAAAAATCTTCTTTATTATCCATAAAAGCCCTCCAAACTAATATTTAAAAACCCTCAAACCCAAAAAAATGGATTTTTAAAATCTAGTTAATAACGTATCTAATAAACTTTATGTTCAATCATTTGGCAGCACAATCCTCCACTGTGGCTACCTCTTTAACCCCTCTTTTTAAGGCGTGAAAATAATTTTTTATCAAATAATATGCACTGATTTAGGGTGCTTCATAATTTTCATTTCAGCCACAAGTTGCCCACAATAGGTGAAACCATAGTTAATAATACCAATTGTTATTAAATAGCACAACACATTTGTGTATAGAATATGAAGGTGTATTAAAAATCACTTAACCTTTGTTTGTATGGACAATTTATGAAGATGTTTTTGTAGCAATGATTGTGTTTGGCTGAAAACATAGTTTGATAGGTGAGGGTTTATGTCTAAGATTTCTCAGGAATATTTTCCAAAACTTTTAGAGTTAGCTGCAAAGGTGGATACTCCTAAATGGTTCTACAAGTCTTCGGGTTTTATTGATGAGGAATTGGGGCGTCCACTCATAGGTATTGTGAATACCTGGCAGGAGGCCACATTGGGACACATGCATCTGAGGCAGGTGGCGGACGCCGTTAAGGCAGGAGTTTACCTTGGTGGTGGTACTCCCATAGAGTTTAATTTGATGGGGCCCTGCACAGGGTATTCAGAGGCAACTCGTAATTATCGTTTTGATCTTCCGCAGAGAGATGCGATTGCGGATTCTATGGAGATTCAACTCGAAGTTCTTAGATGCAAGGGTATTGTTTGTATAGCCACCTGTGACAAGGAGATTCCCGGTGTTTGGTTGGGAGCAGCGAGAAAGGATCTTCCCACAATTATTATTACTGGTGGGCCGGCTCTACCTGGAAAGTTTAGGGGAGAGGACATAACTTTTCCTACAGATTGTCTGGTGCCCTGCGCACGCGAAGTTATTTTGGGAAAAATGTCTGAGGAGGAATTTTGGAGTATTACCCGTAAAATGGAGGAGGAATGGGTTTCCACATGTGGTGCCTGTCCCGAGATGACCACCTCAAACACGCTTCAAATGTTGTCTGAAGCTCTGGGCCTTTCTTTACCCGGAGCAAATACTGCTCCCGCGGTTAGTATGAAAAAAATTAGGTTCGCTAAAAAAACAGGCATCCAAATAGTGAAACTGGTGGAGAATCAGTTAAACTTCTCAAAAATTGTAACCAAGAAATCATTAGAGAATGCTATAAGGGTTCTTATGGCAGTTTCTGGGGGAACAAATGGCGTCTTGCACCTTTTAGCACTGGCAAATGAGCTCAAATTGGACGTTACACTGGAGGATTTTGACCGCCTTGGCAAAACCACGAAGTATCTTTCACACCTCAGGCCCAGCGGACCCTACACTGTAGTCGATTTTGACAATGCAGGAGGAGTACCCGCCCTAATGAAAGAATTGGAAAAAGACCTAAATCTCGATTGCATAACAGTTACCGGAAAAACAGTCAGAGAAAACCTCGCAGACGCCAAAGTTCTGAATCGAGAAGTAATAAGACCCAGAACAAACCCCATACTCAACGAGGGGGGAATAGCTGTCCTTAGAGGAAACCTCGCCCCCAATGGTGCCGTAACCCGATTTACTGTGGTTAAGAAGGAACTCCACGAGTTCGAGGGCCCTGCCAAGGTTTTTGACACCGAGGAGGAAGCCATGTTGGCCATAGCATCCGGAAACATTAAGTCCGGTGACGCTGTTGTGGTTAGATATCAGGGGCCTAGAGGAGCACCGGGCATGCCAGACAATCTAGTGGTAGTTTTTATGGTGAGCATGATGGCGCTGGAGAACGTGGCAGTGGTTAGTGACGGAAGATTCTCTGGAACAACCATAGGGGCATTATACGTTGGACATGTTTCACCAGAAGCATTTGTGGGAGGGCCAATCGCTGTTGTTGAGAACGATGACCTGATCAAAATTAGTATAGCGAAAAGAAGAATCGATGTTAGCCTCACAGATAAGGAGATTAAAGAAAGATTGACTAATTGGAAACCGCCAGAACCAAAAGTGAAGAAGGGAGTTCTTGTAAGCTGGCTGGAAACCGCTGAGCAAGCAGAAAAGGGCGCAGTGCTAAAACGCCACCTATAAAGAACTTACAGCAAATGGGCGCTTCGCTGTTGTGGTTACATAATAATTATTTGAATCTCCTTCATGAGAAGTGAATTAAGTGGGGTGTATTCTGATGAGTGGTGATGTTGTCTATATTGATGTGGCGACGCTTCGCAATTTTATGGTTGATGTTTTTGTTGGTGTGGGTGTTCCGCGCGTGGACGCTGATATTTGCGCCGAGGTTTTGATTACCTCTGATCTTTGGGGTATTGATTCTCACGGCATCCAAAGGTTGAAAATGTACTACGACCGCATAAAGGAGGGAAAACAGCTCCCTATCACAAAAATCAGCATTGTGAGGGAGGGTCCTACGACTGCTCTCATTGATGGCGGAAACGGTATGGGCCACGTGGTGGCTTACCGCGCTATGCAAATGGCCATCGCTAAGGCTAAAGAGTATGGCACCGGGGCTGTCGCTGTGAGGAACTCTAACCATTTCGGTATAGCAGGCTACTATGCTTTGATGGCGGTGAGGGAGGGAATGGTGGGGATGGCAGTTACAAATGCTAGACCCGCCGTTGCTCCCACGTTTGGAGTGGAGCCAATGCTGGGGACCAATCCTTTAACTTTTGGCTGCCCCACAGACGAGGAGTTTCCCTTCCTAATCGATTGTGCCACATCTATTACCCAGAGAGGAAAAATAGAAGTTTTAGACAGGCTCGGTGAACCCACCCCTGAAGGCCTAGTTATCGATGCCAACGGTGAACCTCTAACTGACACCAAGTCTATACTTAAAGGTCTAATCGAGGGCACCGCTGCACTTCTACCACTTGGCGGATTGGGCGAAACTACTGGAGGACACAAGGGCTACGGCTACTCCACCCTAGTTGAGATTCTCAGCGCCGCTTTTGGAGGCGGCCCCTATCTTAAGGGTCTCGCTGAGGCTGATAGGGACAAGAAAACCCCTTACAGGTTGGGCCACTTCTTTCTCGCCATAAATGTTTCCAGTTTCACATCCCTGGAGGAATTTAAGCGTACGGCGGGAAACATTGTGAGGCAGCTGAGAAGCTCCAAGAAGGCCCGGGGTCAGACTAGGATTTTCACCGCTGGCGAAAAAGAATACGAGAAGCAAAAGGAGAGACTAAAAACAGGCATACCCATAAATCCCAACCTGCAAAAGGACATACTAGTAATGAAGAATGAACTCGGCCTAAACCAGTACCAGTTCCCCTTCTGATAAAAACGGGATTTTGGGCAATCACCAGAAAGGAGAGCATTTTAACATTTTCTAATTTGAAGCATTTCTCATTCAATAACAATAAAAGTACTGGGAGAAATGGGAACGATAATCCCCTATATATTTCTTTGTGGGAATTTAGTTGTGGTTATTGGTTTCATGGTTTTTGGTTCTCTTTGCATGATAATTTTTTAATATTTTAAGAGTTACTATAGGACAACCCAAAAAGGTGTTTTTATGGGAGGCTATTTATGCCGGTGAGTGTTACCTGTGTGGGAATAATGGTGGTGGACTTCATAGCAGCAGACCTGCAAAGGGTTTCAGCTCCGGGGGAGGTTACATTCACTCCAGTTGGGATGCACATAGGTGGGCATGCGGCTAATGTTTCAATAGATCTAGTAAAGCTTGGATTAAAGAGGGGAGAAGTAAGCAGTATAGGTTCGGTGGGGGAAGATTTGCTGGGAACCTTTGTGGAACAGAACCTAAACAGTTTTGGGGTGGTTACCCATTTAATTCGGACGCGTAAGGCGGATACTTCAAAAGACATAATATTGGTGGTTAGGGGGGAGGATAGGAGGTTCCACTTTGATGTGGGAGCCAACCTCTACTTGGACCCCGAATTTGTGAAGGGAGTACTCAAGTCTGAAAAGCCCCTCATACTTTATGTGGGTGCTGTGGGTCTTTTGGGCGAGTTTGACGAGAAGCTACTAGAAGTTCTCAAAATGGCTAAAGAACTGGGCTGCTTAACTTTCCTTGATCCCATCAGACCCTACAGTAAGGGTTGGGACTTTCTGGTAAGTGCGACTCCCCTAATAGACATATTCCACTGCAACAATTTGGAAGCCGCAGAAATCACCGGCAAAGAACAGTTGAGAGATGCTGTGAAGGAATTAGCAAATCTGGGAGTTAAAATGGCTGTAGTAAGCATAGGCGATAAAGGCCTGGTCGCAGCCTACGAAGGAGAAATATACTCTATGCCCGCCTTCAAGGTGGACGCCATAGACCCTACTGGAGCTGGAGACGCCTTCTGCGCCGGCTTCATCAAAAAATTACTAGATTTGAAGGGTAAAACACTGAATGAAGGAATCAAACTGAATGAAGCCCAGCTTTTGGAGGTTCTAGCTTATGGAGAGGCTGCGGGTGCCGTCTGCGTTACGGCGCCGGGCACTACCACTGCGGTGGATAAGATGAAGGTTGAGAAACTGCTAAAAGAACAGGGCGAAAAAGTCCTATCAAAAGTGAAAAAAGTAAAATAAATAGTAGAATAAAAGATTTTTTTATTGTGGGTTTATGCTTTTTCTCCCTCGTATGCGCCCTGGAACTCTTTTCTGAGTACTTTTTTGAGGATTTTTCCGCTGGGATTCTTGGGAAGTGTATCCAGGATTATTACCTTTTTGGGTACTTTGTATCCTGCTAGGTTTTGTTTGCAGTATTGGATGATTTCCTCTTCTGTTAGGGTTTGGTTTGGTTTGGGCACTACGAAGGCGGTGACTGCTTCCACCCATTTTGCATGTGGGAGACCAACCACGGTTGCTTCAGCTACTTTGGGATGTCTGAATATTACTCCCTCAACTTCAACGGTTGAAACGTTTTCTGCTCCAGTTTTTACAATGTCCTTCTTTCTGTCTACAAAGTAGAAGTATCCCTCTTCATCCATTATTCCTAGGTCTCCGGTGTGCAGCCACCCGTTTCTGAAGACTTCCGCGGTTTTCTTGGGTTCCTTGTAGTATCCCAGCATTACGGAGGGGCTTCTAATAACCAGCTCTCCAATTGTTCCTGGGGGCACCTCATTATCATTCTCGTCAAACACCTTCATTTCCACGGTGTGGTGGGGTTGCCCTATTGGTTCTGCTCCACCATACTTTTCATTTGCCTCCCTTAGTTTTCTTATGAAGTCGGGGTGCTGAATGGTTGTTCCCAGGGGTGTGGATTCGGACTGTCCATAATAATTCATGAAGTAAACGTTGGGGAGTAGTTCCATAAGTTTGGTCAGACTAGCCTCTGCTATGGGGGAGCCAAAAACGATGGCCTTCTTTACGCTTCCAAAGGCTTTACCCAGAAATTCAGCCAGATTAGGTATGTTTAGTGAGAGTAGGTTGGTGAAAACTGTTGGGGGATAAACTATGGATGTCACTTTCTCGTTCTGAATTAGGGAAATAATTTCTATGGGGCTGGGCTCATGGTGCATAATCACTCTGGCTCCCGCCGCCAGAGTTGCGAAAAATAGGTATTGTCCCGCTACGTGGTAGAGGGGTATGGAGTCTATTACGGTGTCTTCCCTGGTCATGTGCAAATCTACTGGGGCGCTCATGAATGTGGAGTACCAATTGCCGTGGGTGTTGAGAACTCCCTTGGGCATAGCTTCTGTTCCACTGGTATACATGAGGGTTAAAACGTCATCCGCATTTATTATTACTTCGGGTTCAGTGTCTGGATACTTGTCTGACATAAGGTCGTCGAAATCGATCCAGCCTTTGGGAAGTTTCACTTCGTTCTTGAGGTTTATCATGCTGTATATTTTCACGCTGGGCATTTCTTTTGCGAGTTCCTTGACGTGTTCAACTAAATCGTCTTCTACGAAGAGAATTTTTGGCTTGGCGTGGTTTATTAGATCAGTAATCTCTTTTCCTCTAAGGGCAAAGTTTAGGGGGCATATCCAAGCTCCAATTTTCGCTATTCCGTAGAGGTACACTCCCATCTGTACACTGTTGTGCGAAATTATGCCTACAATGTCCCCCTTCTTTACACCCATTTCCAGCATGGCATTGGCAAACCTGTTAACGAGTCTGTTAAATTCTTCGTAGGTGAGCCGATGTGTAACTTTACCCTTATAGCTGTAAACAAAGGCTTCCTTCTTAGGCCATCTCCTTGCTGTTCTCCGAATCAAATCTCCCACACAAAACCTTCTCATAAGATTCATTTGCAAATCGTCAGCCATACAAACTTACCTTCCTACAACTTATTTGAGATTTTAGACAGTTATAACTCTCTGAGTATATAAATTGTGCGACAAAATTAGAAACAGTCATACCCTCCATTAGGGAAATTTTAGTGTTTTCGAGAATCCCAAATCAAGAGAAAAAGCTTTTTAGTGCTTCATTCCCCAAAAAGAGACATATAAATAGTTCTTTGGACAGAAGGTTTAATATAGACCATATGTTTAAACGACACTCCCTAATGCTGGTTTTATGTTTTGTCCCTGTCCTTTTATTCTATCTTCGCAATACCTCCCGCCCCCACTTTATACATGATGGTGTTAAAAAAATTGGAAATACCCATTTCCCCCAAATAACTCCACAAAAAGGAACCCACAGAAGGGAAGTGCTCCCTAAAAATATGGATATAGAAATTTTGAAATCACTATGAGCCACCATTTTCATTGGGGAACATCGCGTCGCTCTGGGAACGCTTAAGATACCCGCCGTTCCCTGAATTATCGGTGAATACACATAAAACTGGGCGCTGGTCGAGGGCGCTGAGTGTCAATCCTTAAAAAATTTGATTGCCTTTTTGTCTAATTCTTGGGGAGTGAATGTTGTTTTTATGTGAATGCTTTTGCTATAAAATTTATATATAAACTTTTAATATGTAAACCAAATTGAACAGGGTCAAATCAGGGTGAAGCCTTGTGGAAGAGTACTCGCACCCACAACAAATCGAAACACTACTCAAAAAAATGCTTAGCGAGAAGCCGCCCTTCGTTCTTCTACATCAAATCAGAGGAATGATAGACAAAGAAGTTGATTCCCACCTCCAACGAGAATGCCAAATCACTCTGGCACAGTTCCGCGTCCTCGCATTCCTTTACCATAGTATGCTTCATGGTGAGCGGGTTCCATTAAGCGAATTAGCAGAGATTCTAATGGTGACCAAAGCAAACATTACAGGTCTAATAGACAGACTGAGAGCCCAGAGATACGTGAGGAGGGTGCGGGACAGAAACGACCGCCGGCGAATCTTTGTAGAAATAACACCCGAGGGCTCCACAAAACTTGAAGCTGCGATTCTACACTTTGAAAATTTTATGCAAAGCCTTATGGGCTCCGTTTTTACAAAGGAAGAAAGGGTACAGTTCCACAGGCTTCTAAAAAAATTTAACGAAAAGCTACCCTCAGTCTTAAGCGAAATCAAAAACCAGCTTAAAAACTTACAGTGCCAAAAAAGGGTGAAACCATGTACATGATAGAGACACGTAAACTTGTCAAAAAGTTTGGAGACATAACTGCTGTGAATGGAATAGACCTCAAAGTCAAGGAAGGAGAAATATTTGGTCTCCTTGGACCAAACGGCGCCGGGAAAACAACCACACTCTCCATACTCTCATGCATGCTTCTTCCAACTTCTGGTGAAGCTTACGTTAACGGCTACAATGTTGTGAAGCAACCAGACCAGGTAAGAAAATCCATAGGAATAGTTTTCCAAGACCCAGCCCTAGATGACCAGCTAACCGGCCGCGAAAACATGGAGATACATGCAATGCTCTACAATGTCCCCAAGGAAGTCGCGAAAAAAAGGATAGATGAAGCTTTAGAACTCGTAGAATTAACTGACAGAGCAAAAAATCTTGTAAGAACCTACTCCGGAGGAATGCGCAGACGACTCGAAATTGCACGAGGCCTAATACACAGGCCAAAAGTACTCTTCCTTGACGAGCCCACCATTGGGTTGGATCCCCAGACTCGGGAGCGAATATGGCGATACATTGAGGTGCTGACAAAGAAGGAAAAAATAACAACTATTCTGACCACTCACTATATGGATGAGGCGGACAGGCTTTGTGATAGGTTGGCGATTATTGATTTTGGCAAAATTAAGGCTGAAGGGACCCCTGAGGAACTCAAAAAGCAGCTGGGTGGGGATGTGATTACTGTGAAGACCAAGTATGCTGATAAACTGGCAAAGATGGTTTCTGAACTGGAATTTGTGAAAAGTGTGAAGAAAACAAGTGATTCGGTGAAGATAGGTCTCCAGAATGGTGAGGAGCACATAACTGATGTGGCTTGCTGGGCGAGGGACAAAGGCATCCCTATCGAGTCGCTCACTCTTCAAGAGCCCACTCTGAACGATGTTTTCCTGTACCACACTGGTAGGGAAATACGTGAGGAAGGACCAGCAACGCCATTTATTATGGGACCTATGATGAGGAGGCCTCCTCGTTGAAGAAAGAAGAGGAACGATTTGTGAGGAAGGTGAAGGTATGAGCAAGAAAAATGTAAGGTCTAAGTTGGTTGTGGAGGGAAGGATTAGTGGTGAGACGTTTGCCGAGTTGCGAGGCGTGTATGCTGTGTGGCTTAGGGAGGTTAAGAGGTATTTAAGGGATAGGATGCGCATTTTTACTGCGGTTACTGCTCCCATAGTGTGGCTGTTGTTGTTCGGTGTTGGGTTTTCCAGTTTCTTTAGGCAGTCGGGTGGCATTAACTACATTAACTACATGTTTCCCGGTATTATTGCGCAGTCTCTTCTTTTCACTTCTGTTTTTCTGGGGATTTCTGTGATTTATGATAGGCAGTTTGGGTTTTTGAAGGAGATGCTTGTTGCTCCCATAAAGAGGATTTCGGTTTTTTCAGGTAAGATGCTTGGTGGGGCTACTGATGCGTTGTTTCAGGCTTCGATTGTACTATTGTTGTCAGTGTTCTTTATTCCTGTGCAGCCTGTTATGATGCTGGCCTGTTTACCGATTATGCTTTTGACTACTGTTGGTTTTGTGAGTATGAGTATAATTATTGCTTCGAGGCTGAAAACATTGGAGTCTTTTGGCTTAATTATGAACTTTGTTAACTTGCCTCTATTCTTTTCGAGCGGAGCTCTTTTCCCAATAAGTAGCGCGCCAGGCTGGCTTCAAACATTGGGCTACTTTAATCCCTTAACTTACGCTGTGGATGCTATGAGGGGCCTTCTGCTAGGCCACACTATAATATCTTTTAGCTCAACAACATTCCTGTACGATGTTATTCGCTCATTGCTGCTTGGAAATAACATGTTTCCTCTCTGGTTTGACCTGGCTGTGCTGGGTGGCTTTGCTGGAATAATGATTCTTTTGGGGGCAGTGGCATTTGCAAGGAGATGAAACGCCGTAACACCAAAAATCCTATTGAGAATTCCAAAATTTATTCGTTGATGGGCACTCACATTTTTGCGTTTGGCGTTTCTCTTCTCCTATTTTTTGGTGGTTTTTGGGTTTGGTTATTTTGTTTTTATGGTTCTGAGGTATTCGGTCATTCCTGTTCCCACTTCGCCGGTTTCTTTGCATTCCATTATTGCCATTTGTTCGAAGAGTTCGGTGTATCCTCCCGGAAAGTTTCTTGCGAATCTTAGGTAGGTGTTTTTTCCCAGTAGCTTGGATTTGACTGTGAAGGTGTTTCCTTTTATGTCTGTTATGTGGTATGTTGATGTGAGTGGGGTTTGAAACTGGTCGTTGTCGTTGATGGTTTCTATTTCCACTTTTGCCAGGGGGGTGTTTCCATTTTTTGTGGATACCGATCCGGAGAGGTCTATGCGGTTTCCTTGGTGGTCTTTTCGGAAGGCGCAGCTCCAGTCCCGGAATTGTATGTGTGTGGCGTACCATTTGTCGAATTGGTGCCAGTCTCTGTAGCCCCAGCTTTTGTCGCGTTGTCCGTAGCCTTTGAAGCTTCTTTTTGTTCCGTCATTATACTTTATGGTGCCGTTTACTTTTCCTGAGGCTTCGAAGTGGCCGTGCCAGGAGGCTGAGCTGTCTCTGCCGAAATCGTATGTGGGGAAGCGGGTTTCCCACGTTAGCCTGAATTCTAGTTTGGGGGTGGTGTATAGTATTTTCCATGTTTGGAATGGTTTGACCAGCTGGTATGTGAGGATGTTGTCTGTGAGCATTTTGTTGATGTCTTCCACGTAGCTTTCTAGTGGGGGCTCCTGGTAGTGTACCTCCATTTTGTCATCTATGAAGAGTAGGAAGACGAATTCTCTTCTCTTCTCGTTGGGCAGTATTCCAATGGTTGTAAAGCCGGAAACATTGTTTTCAGCGTCTACCCAGTTGAAGTAATAGGATTCCCGCCATTTCTGCCTTTCATCAGGCCTATGAAGCAGCTCGTCAGAATCCATAAGGCTTGGGGATTTACCAACCATTTTATAATCCCTCGAACATAACTATTGTAAGTTTCCGACTCTAAAAATATATCCCCAAAATTATCTGTGCGAATCACGCTGTTTGAAGAATCAAGACTGGAAGGGTGGGGTGAACCCGGGTGATTCAGTGCTGAAGTGTTTCCCTCCCATACTTAAACTAATTCTTCGACTCAATTTCTGTGTTCTTGGAAAATTATAAAAGCCTGAATTTCGAAAATTTAAGGAAAAGCTTGGTGCATAATTAAGATGGAAGAAAAAGTAAAAAAGGAAGTAGTAAAATCGGCAAAAAAGTTGGTAACAAAAGAAGTACAGAAACAGTTGGGGATTAAACCAAAGCAGAAAAAGCGCAAAAAGAAGGCAAAAAAAGTAGAAGTATACTACTATTAAAATCCAAAAAATGTTTTTATGCGGACACCAAAAAAGACAAAAAAGTCGCCCAACATGTGAATTCTCTGGATTCAGAATAAGTTTCTTTGTTTTACCTGCAAGAAAGGTTTCCCCCTTATACTTCATAACAGTTTCCAAATACTGGGATAGGCTTCCTGTGTTCTTTTTGACACTCTCCGCGACTAAAGTCGGGAGATTCTTGCTTCTGGCTCATCGGGAGCCTTCGAAGCAATGGGTGTGCCACCACCCAGTTAACACGCCCTTCCCTTTAGGGGAACTGCGTCTATGTTGGCACCCTCATGGGGGCTGCGTCTTGTTTAGCCCCTTAAGCCCAAGCCAAACCCTTCAGCTACCAACAACTATTTATATACCCTACTTTCAAATAAGCTTTTTGGCGATTCATCCCCACAACTAAAGTCGGGGGCTTTCTCGCCAAGGTTTTGTAAATTTTTACAATGGGAGGTAATAAATATTAAGTATGCATCCCTCATGTTTTGGGTTTAGAATTTTTTTAAGGAAGGCTTGTTTTGGGAAAAAGGCTTAAAGTGAGAAAGGTGCTTTATTTTCGGCATAGAACAAAGGTGATGGCTCCTTCCTTTATGCCAAGTCTCATAGATTGGAATCTTTTGAAGCCCAGTTTGGACAATTTTTTAACCAAAACATATTTGGGAAGAGAGGTGGAGAAGATGAATTTTCCTCCCTTTTTTGTAACCCGGTATATTTCTGCCAGTGCTTCGTCTCTTCCAATTAGTAGGGTGTCTAGCACTTCGTGGCAGGCGACTAGGTCAAAGGTGTTGTCGTCGAAGGGAAGCTTTCGTGCGTCAGCTTGCTGAAATTTGACTTTGTGGGATACACCTTCTATTTTAGCGTTTTCCTCCGCGTGTTCCATGGTGTTTCCGCTGACACCTGAGAGACTAAGTGGGGACCAGGTGTCTATTCCTATTACCTTGCATTTCTTGCAGGCCTTTGCAAGAGATATTGCCACCAATCCTCTACCTGTGCCAACATCCAACATTAAAGAATTTTCCTTAGGCTGAGCGAATTCCACAAGCAAAGTACTTTTCTTAACTCTAAGGGGAGTAGTGCTCTCATAGAACAATAACCCAACAATCATTGCCAACGCAATTACAATCACCGTGAAAATATATCTTACAACCAAATCATTAACAATGAGGTAAAGGATGAAACATAAAATAATTCCAAATAGGAGAAGACTCAAAATAAGCGGGGAATAAACTCCGTAACTTACATGTTCTTCCTCGGTCAAGCAGCAGGCCTCACTTAGACTTTAGTAAAATTATCTTTTATATTTTTTTAAACAAAATCTAAAAAAGTGGTAGGTTGTACAATTATTAAATTTTGGTAATGGAGTCCCGCCGAAAACAAGTTTCCCCCTCAGTGAAAATACTGGCGCAATGCATGTCTACTCCAAAATTTTTGAATATGATCTTGAGAACGATCTTTTGCCTAAATTCTCCTTTTCGAAAAAACCAAATAAGGCGTTTTATTGAAATTCCAAAAACAGAGGTTCTTTAAAAAACCTAAAAGCTGTAACGAGGAATATAATGTTGGAACTAGCTGGGTGACTTTTCATAAGGTTGTCATTAAGTCGTCTACGAGCTCTACGAGGTCCTTAACCTCAGGATAGTTTTTATCAGGCTCTGAAGAGTCCTTGAAGTTTAATTCGCAGAAGGGACAGGCTGTTAAAAGCAGTTTGGAGCCCGTGGTTTTCGCTTCTTCCAATCGTTCTTTAGCAGACCATAGGGCGAAGTCGTTAAATGCTGCCTTTACGCCTGCTCCAGCTCCACAGCACCACGAGTTGTCCATTTTTCTATCCATTTCCACTAGTTTAAGTCTCGGGACAGCGTTTAATATTTTTCTTGGCTGATCGTAAATGCCTGCAAGCCTTCCCAGATGGCAGGGATCATGATATGTGACTATTTGACTTAATTCCTTAAACTTTATTTTTTTGTTTTCCAAGAGTTGGGAGAGAAACTCCACCATGTGCTGGACCTCGAAATTTAGCCTTCCTCCAAGTTTGGGGTAGATTGACTTAAAGGTCTCATAGCAACCGGGGCAGACGAAAAGAAGTTTCTTTAACCCAGACTCTTCTATTTTTTTCAAATTGTGTTCCATAAGCTCCCGAGCTTTATGAGCCAGACCAACTCTATATAGTACTCCTCCGCAGCAGTATTCCTCGTCTCCTAATACTTTGAATTTTATGTTGAGCTTTTTTAGAATGTTTACTGTGGCATTGGCAACGTTAGGCAACCTGTAGGGGATAGTGCAACCGATGAATAAGCCCATTTCTGCCCCATCTTCCTCTTTGCCTTCTTGGGGCAACCATTTGAATCTAGCTTCGTGTGGTTCGCCGTAGGGGTTATGATGCCTTTCTACGTTTTCAGCAAATTTTTTGTGCTGCTCCAAGGGACCCTTACCATCGCTTACACACTTGAACCTTAATTCTTGGAGAACTTTTAGAGGCTCCATTTTTGCTTGGTTACGTCTGCAGGTTACTTCACACCCTCCGCAGAGGGTGCATGTATATATTATCTCTAAGAGTTTAGTACTGTAGTCCAACTCTCCTCTTAGTAGAGCTCGGGCGATGTCCATACGGCCCTGTGCAGAATAGGCGTCGAAAAGAAACTTCTTGAGACTGGGACAGATGTAGCTAAACTCTGCGTTCTTAACGTCCCAGTCGCAGATCCATTTGCATCTTGAGCATCTGAAACAGAGTTCTAAAATTGATTCACATTCTTCAAGAGGCATAACACTTCCTTCCTAAAAACAGAGTTTTCCGGGGTTCATAATGTTGTTGGGGTCGAAAACCTCCTTAACCTCTTTTAAAATCCGGGCATAAGCCAAGTTTCTCTGGTAAGTCATTTTTGATAGGAATGAACCGTAGGGTCGGGAGAAGAAGGCCCCACCATCAAACAGGCATTCTACGAGTTTCTCATAAGTCTTTTTAATCTTCTTTAACTGTTTATCGTTGTTGGAATCGTAGAAGAGTGTGAATTCCATGTGGCAGGCACCACCCCTCACTAAGGGTTGAATATAGCAACCCACCTCGTCCATAGGGTAACCTAGTTCTGAAGAGATTTTCTCTACAACCTCAAAGTAGTGTGGAGTCTTATCGAGTGTGGTGACGAAAAATATGTCTTGGAAATCGCCCTTCCACATTTGCTTCCAGTACTCCCCCTTGTAGGATTGGCGGAGCATTAATAGAACCTTTTCTTCCAATCCCTCCAGTTTGGTTGAAGGCCCAACTCTGAATCCCCTTAATATTTCTAGAAAATCTTCTTCCTCCTGCTTTAATTTCTCCTCCGTAAGTTTCACTCCTCCCGAAAGGCAAACAATCAGAGTCCAACGAGCCAGTTTGCGCCTCAAAACTTCTATTTCCGATTTTTTGTCGGCAAGAATCGTTGCCAAGTCTAAATCGTTCAGCACCAAGCACTCGTAACCCAAAAGATACCTCTGAATTTCGTATAGGGGGTCCACCAGTTCCTCCAGACTATTTGAGGAGAGGAAATATAATTTATCAAGCTTAGGGAGATGTTCTATTTTTACGGTGGCGCTGGTAACTATTCCCAACGTTCCCTGTGCACCCTGAAAAATTTGGTTCCAGTTCAGTCCAGGCCCGAATGGTACCACATATTCGGCAAACTTGCTGGGTTTAACTGCCGCAGAGCCTGTTCGGAGAATTTCCCCGGTGGGCAAAACTACCTCCATGGTTAGTATGGGCTCATAATACTCAAGTTTCGGTACAAGTAAAGGCTCCCTTTCAAGATAACTGGTCAACACAGACTTTCTCTCGGGAGCACAGAGTGGGAATAGGGGCAGTAACCCCTTTTCTTTTAGGCTTTCAAACTGCGAAAATGTTACCCCAGCCTCTATGGTGGCGTTTTTGTTCCTATCGTCGAATTTAACTATGCGGTTCATTTCACTCAAGTCAACTATAATTCCCCCATCCTTGGGAACGGTTCTACCGTAAAAGTGCACTCCCGAGCTGCTGGGAACCAGTGGAATTTTGTGTTTATTGCAGAACTCTACAGTTTTTTGAACCTCCTCCACAGTCCTTGGTTTACAGATGCAGATGGGCACATTCATTGGGTCTAAACAACTTTTATCCGCCGAGTAAGAACTTAATGCGCTGGGAGTTCTTATGACATGCCCCCCGCCTAGAATTTGTTCAAGTTCCTTTACTGATTTGGACATGCGTTCACCCCTTCAAGTTTTTGTGACATCTATAGGGTATGGGGGGTTTGAGACATTGTTGGGGTCGAGTTTCTTCTTGATTTTTCTTAACAGTAATTGATAGTTACCATAAGAGGGTCCTAGAATATCGTGAGCCGGCCCCGCGGAGCCTGTGACATACATTTTCTGCTCTGCGTCCTGTCTTATGCCTATGTTCTGACACTCCATAGCTTCGTCCAGCTGTGTTATTGGATCATAGAGTATGCTGAGTTCAATGTGGCCATAATGCCCAAGCTCCAGGGGAATCATATAGTAGAAGTGGATAAAGTCGCGGTATTTTTCCTCTAGAAAAGCTTTAGCTTGCTTAAGCTGGTCTAAGAGCTTGTCCAGAGACTCTGCCCAAGATCTAAAAACATCGTACCCTCCCATGGGGTTGAGTATGCGCATTGAAACAGCGCTCCTTATTGTCTCGGGGATTCCTTCCTGAAGCGATTCAACCATCTCGTCTGGTATAAGGTATCCCCTATTTTCCTCGACAATTTTCTGTAAGACTTTCCTGTCGTACTCCATTACTCTTGGAGAAGTTTTAAAGCTCATGAACAGAATGAACTCCTTTATATCCTTAAATGCTTCAAGGAGGTTGAGGAACTCCTCTCTGCTTTTTGCCATGGGAGCCATAGCCATTGTGGTGCTCAAGAGGTGGAGTGACATACCAATCTCGGCTCTACAAATCTCATATAAAGCGTTAACTGCATCCTCAGTGCTGGGAAATATGGCCAAGTAAAGCTTTGCTAAATCTTTTGGAAATTCAACCACTTTTTCAGGAAACACCCCCCTACAATGGAAGGCCTCTGGCCCCGTCCATGGATACAGTCTAACAGCCATCTTTGTAACCACTCCCAGGCCCCCAAGCGCACCCACGTAGCCCCTCATAAGTCCCCTCAAATCGGGACCAGGCCCCTCACCCCAAAAATAATCGTCACCATAGCCAGCTGAACCCAGCTTTAGGATTTCCCCGGAAGGTAAAACCCACTCTACACCAAGTACTGCGCGGGCATAATAGGGAATTCTATGCATAGCGAAGTGTGAACCACAGAAAAGGTGGTTGGCGAGAACAGAAGTGTTTCCGCCACTGGAAGGGACTGGAAGCCACAATCCCCTCTTCATGGCTTCGGCTTGAAGCTGGGTATAAGTTACATAAGGTTCTATAACGGCGTATTTGTTTTTCTCATCGATTTTTAATATTTTATCCATTCTTTTAAAATCCAGAATTATTGTTTCGGGATATGTGGCTTGGCAACTCCAGTGTAGGAAGCTTCCAACAGGAATGAAGGGAACCTTATACTTATTTGCAATTCTCACAATGGCTTGAACTTCTTGCACGGAGCTAGGCAAGACCACAAAACCGGGTCTTCTCTTCAGCTTCCGACCCAGAATCCAACCCGTTCTGGAGTACGCCTCCAGAACAGCTGGATCATCTGAAACATAATCTGGCCCTACAGTTTCTTCAAGCAGCTCATAAATTACTTGGTGGTTAACAGGCAAGGTTCTATTCACCTATCGGAATAAATAGTACTAGAATTTATAGCTAAAGTTCTGAGATGAGAGGTTGGGTTTGGCCCTTTGAAATCTGAGGAAATTGAATCTCGATTTAATCAATGCTCTTTCCACTTTTTAAATAATTCTGTTATAAAAATCGAGATTAAAAATTCCAAAACTTCAAGTTAATTATAATAATTATCTTGGATGTTCTGGGTGCCATATAGTTTAAGCTTTTTTATTCGTGGCCTAAAGTGTTTAGAAGGAAGTTATATTTCTTACGAGTGGAGAGCATTATTGTTGTGTACGAAACAGTTGTCTGGAATCAAGTATTTGTTTTTGAAGTTTGTTCAGAAAAAAATGAAAAAAGGGGTGAAGGATTTTTTTCTTTGCAAGTTTATTAGTTGGGGATTTTAGTCTGGGGGGATATTTCTAAAGATTTCTGATAGGTCTATTCCTGCTTTTCTGTTTCGCCTACGCATGTAGAGATAAATTATTGACCCAATAAGGTAAACTATAACTATAACGAGAATTGAGCCTATGTTGAAGGTTACGAGTGCTCCTAGTATTAAGGGCACCGCAAAAAAGGCTGAGATTATGCCGCATATAGTTATTATGGGAACTCCTCTGATTTTGGGGTTGTACGTTCGTTCCGCTAGGTCTTTCCTTCTTCTGTTGAAAAGGATTCCTGCGATAACTGTTAAAACTATAGATAGGATTCCTAGAAAAACTGCGTTAATCGCTGCCTGAATGGTGCTTATGGAACTCAGAACTATTCCGATAATAGCCACCAGCATAGATATTCCAACGGCGTATATGGGAGTAGTTGTTCTCTCACTCAGAGTGCTAATTTTCGTGGGCATTATTCTATCGAAACTCCATGCAAAAATATATCTAGAACTGGTAAGCAACATAGGCGTGATGGAATTGATTAGCCAAAGAGCACCAGCACCAATTATGAATAACCCTAGCCAGTTTAAGCCAGCAAGTGGAGCAGCAAACAAAGGTATGCTAGCAGGGAAGGGAGTGGGAACTTTTCCCGCGTAAAGCCAACCTCCATACAGTATCCAGTATTGCAGAGTGTCCTTGGAGAGCATACTACCCCAACCACTAAGCCAAGAAAATTCACCGCTAAACTGGGGTAATGACCACCACACCATGCCAAAAATGGGATCCTTAGTGTATATTAGGAAGTCATAGAGTTTGATAAATTCTCCCCAGTTACTCTGAAGAGGATAAAGAAGCGCAGCATACAGAAAAGCGATGATTGCAATGCTTACCACCATGGCTATGTAGAATGTTCTCCTCGTATCTCTAACCTCTCCACCAATGAGGCTTAGGCTGTAACCACCACCTAACGCAAACATAGCTATAATTACAGCTGACAAAGTAGCACTCATAGAACCGCTCAAAGAATTGAAATAGTAGGATAACCAGAAATACTGGACGGGAAACATAAACGCCACACGGAATAGGTCTCCGAAGGCTCCCGGAAGAATGTCCATTGTTGTGCCCCAACCGAAAATGTTATTCCAGGCCCACAGCATATCGAGGGGAGAGTGGGTTAAAAGAACCCAAATCGTTGCTAGGATACCTATTATGGGAATGATGAAAAGAACACGAATAAGCCACAGGGAAGCTTTAAGGCTGACGATTAAGAATCCACCGAATATTAGAACCAAAGTTATGCCAAAAAGCACACCCCAGATTGGGTCTGTTAACCATATCGACCAACCTAGTAGACTGGGATTCCAGGTGAAAAGGCCGAGCTGCATAACAAAATAGCTAATGAACGAGATAGCCTGATAGGACAATATACCCATGGTGAGGAGAGTGCTAATCCAAACACCCCAAGATGCAACAAAGCCCAAACCCGGACCTAGAATCCTACTGACAAAAATATAGTCTCCACCACTACGAGGCATAGCTCTTGAAAATATTGCATAAACCATGTAAAGGGGAAGCACAAAAATCAATCCAATAAGATAAGATACGGACAGGTTGGCTCCGGGAAAATAGCCGGGCTGCAAAGCCTGAACTGAAAGGAACAAAATGCCACCGCCGATTACAAGAGAGAAAACAATCATGAAAGCATCCCTAATGCTAACTTCTCGAACCAAACCCGTAGCGTCTCTCGTGAAAACAATCCTCCTAGGACGGCTAGCATCACCGGAAGAAGCAGGATTACTGCCTTTTCTATCCATTTAAACGACACCTCTCTAGTTTTTACAATAAAATAGCTTAATCTAAAACCTTGTGCAATTTGGTATATAAAAATTCGTACAGTAAAAGTTTGGAAAAGCTATCCGTTGAAACAAATAAAATCGCTTTCACATTTGAGTAACCAGACGAGAATTCAAAACTTTTTAAAAACTGTTACTGGTACATAATCACTCCAGAAAAACAGGGAAAAAAAGAACATTTTCAGATAATAGTCCCGTTAGGAAAACGGTTCCACCTCACCAATTGCAGTTTTTTATTAATAATTTTTCCATGTTTTTCCAAGGAGGAGGGAAAGATTATGTGGTTAAGAGGGTGAGGAAAATATTTGAGGGAAGAGTGGGGGACGCTGAGGGCGAGGTGAAGGAGATTATAGACCAGCTTCTAGAGAAACTTAAGCCCCTGAAGGGCAAACACCTAGTAA
>CAZECW010000213.1:0-6331 GCA_964510585.1 uncultured archaeon
GCTGCGTCCTGTTTAGCCTCTTAAGCCCAAGCCAAACCCTTCAGCTACCAACAACTATTTATATACCATACTTTCAAATAAACTTTCTGGCGATTCATCCCCACGACTAAAGTCGGGGGCTTTCTCGCCAAGGTTTTGTAAGAGATGTGGAAAACGGTTTGTTTCAAAAAAGAGCAGGATTTTAGAATGTATGGGACGTGAAGCTATGGGAGAACTTGAAGAACGTTTGGAGCATATGAGAGAGAAGTTGTGTAAAAGGCTTAGACCAGCTACTGAGAGAAAGAGGAGCGCGAAGTGTGGTAGTTGACTTCACACTTTTCAACGCGGTGCTTCACATGTTGCAAACAAGCATCCAATCCTTTATAGATGCAGGTGCCCGGCTGCTCTCAGAATTGGGTGAAAAACCGCCAAAAACATATGGAGAACTGCCTGAAAAACTGTTGGAAAAAGGAGTGCTGTCAAGTGGTGAAGGAATAATCGCCAGAAAGATAATTGGCTTGAGAAACATTCTTGTCCACACATACCTAGACGTAGATACAAATATTGTTCTAAACATATTGGAGGAAGGTAAATATCACGACATACTCAAAATGGCACTAAAAATTTTAAAATTTGCACACGATAAAAAGATAGACCCATAAATTGAAAATAACACTTAATGAGCCTTTCCCCAAGAAAAAATTGTGATTGGAGGGTAGTCGCTTACAAAATTCACTTTTCAATCCTTTTTATAGAGTAGCTAACGGAAGCGGTTAGAGATGCTGTGAGATGCCACTTTGGAGGGGGAAATGCCTCGAGTCATAAGGCTGCATATGGTTAAGGATGAGGTATTTAACACTATAATTTTGAGAACCGCAATTTTAAATTGAAAGTATTTTCCAAAATTTTTTGATTATTGGAGGATTTATAGTATGAAGATTCCTAGGGATATAAATAGGAAATGCTAAAATTATATATGGTGTCTTTGCTTCATCCATAGAGGGTTTTTTCTTGTGATGTCTTGTGGGGATTTAGTGAAGGTTTTCGGCTTGGGAACCTGATAAGGTCTGAGTTTTTCGCCCCAACTCAAACCGTTGGTGGTGCACAAGATGTTAATGAGAACAAAATAATGTCACTAGCAAATTATGAAACATAATGGCTGGAACCCACATTTCGCATTGTTTGTGAATTTTTTGGTATTTTTTTGTTTTTACCAGTTTCTTCTCCTGTTTCTTGCGGGGATTTGGAGATTTCCAAAAATTTTTTTGATAAAGTAAGATCAGATTCCCAGTATAGACTTAATTCCGCAAAAATAGAAAAAAATAAACCAAGGGTGCGGGAAATGGGCTGTAATATTAATTATTTATTTTTTACTAAGGTAATTTTTTGCTTGGTTGAAGTTCACTTCAAGTAATTCTGGTAGGTTTATTCCGGCTTTTTCAAATTTTTTTGTTGTTTTTCTGAGGGCTTCCTCGGATTCTGAGAAGTATAGGGTGAGTATGGTTTTTTCTCCCACGATTTTGGTTATGTCTTCCCAAATTTTGGTGTAGCTGAACTCGTCATATATGCTTTCTCCGATTTCTATGTTGAAATGGTTTGATACCAGTTTTTGAATGTAGCGGGTTAATCCTTCCCTAACCCATCTCTTGTAACGTGTCTTTATCCACGTTAGTGAATGTAGTAGTTCGTGTAGTATTGTGTCGTATTTTTGGATGCTTTTCTCTTTTATGACAATGATTTTTTCTCCGTGTATGGTTATGGCGTTTGTTATTTCTGCTAGTGTTTCTGCTGTTTGTTGAGAGTATCCCAACTTTTCATAGTAACTTTGGAAGTAGGGTAGGTCTGCTACTCTAAAATGGTACTTGGAGTGTTCCGAAATTTCGACGCTGACCCCCTTTTCCTGTAGAAAGGATTGTATGTAGTTAAGGCAGGTTTTTGCCGCCTGGTCGAGTCTACCATCACTCCAGATTTTCACCCAGTTCCACCGCTAACTCTGCTATATCTTTTCCGAATCTTTCCTTGAGCTGATGGGGGTACCACTTTATTAGGTTTTCCAGCGTTTTCCGAGCGGTTTCCAACTGAGCTGGTTTTTTGATTTCTAGTAGCTTTTCAATTTCACCTAGTCTTAGCAGTATGTCATGATAAATAAGTTCTTCTAAGAATTGAATCAGTTTCTCCCTCACTCCGGACTCGTTGTTAACACTGAAGCGGATTTCACCAGCAATGTCCCTCCTTACCACAAGTCCAGCTTCTACAAGCATTTTCAAGTGCTGGTATACAGTTGCTGCGTGGAGCCCAGTAATTTTTGAAAGCTGCCCCGTAGTTAAGCTTTCTCGGTGTCCAACTAAAGCTCTTAACAATTTTAATCTTCCCTCAGCAGAAAGGCTCTTCTCAACAACAGAAATCTCCATATGTTGACACCAAAAGAATATATGCTAAAAACATATATAAACATTCACCAAAACAAAACCTAAAGAACCACCATAAATTTAGATGCTGCAAACATCTCCCTTGTTTAAAAACAAGCTAAAAAATTATTGTTCTCTTCTACGTTACATAATTCCCATTTTTTTAAATTTTTTATATACTCTTCTGAATTTTTTGCAATTTTGAATTGCTTTTTTGAAAAATTTTCAGAATCCAAATGAAATATACTAAAAAAGTAAAATTATGCAACCAGTAGTTCGGTTCTCTTGGCTTCAAGTTTCATTTTTGCGGATCCTTCTTCCATCGCGAGAGGGTGGAATTCGCAGAGGAGTTGACTTAAAGTTATGACCCAAACAGTAAAACAAAATTATTTTTGATAATTCCAGTGAAGGAACAAGCATTTTTTGAGGGTGTTTCTGTTGTGATGGTTTGATTTTGGCATTTGTTTATGGGGGTTTTGGTGTTGCTCGTATGGTAATTTTGTGGTTAGTTTTGTCTTTCGTCTTTTTCGGTTGGGGGTAGTAGTTCTCTTTTTATGTCTTCTTTTGATATTAGCCAGATGAGTTCTTTTTCGTCTTCGTAGACGTAGATTAGGGGTATCATGTATTTTTCTGCGAGTTTGTAGTAGGCTATGGTTGCGGGCTTGTTTAGGGCTGTGCAGTCCATGACCAAAATGTGATTTCTTATTAGTTCTTTGAGAACTTGTTCAACCTTCTCTTCAACGGTTTTAACATTTGTTATTTCTTCGTCTCTTAAAAGGTGCCAGTTTATGTTGCTGGGTGTGATATTTTCCCATTCGGGAATGGATTTGTATGTTTCAAAAACGGTGACTTTAATTTCATGTTTCTGGTCTTTTTCAGACTGGGAGTTTTCTTTTGGGAAGTTTTCTTTGGCTAGGAGTTTGAGTGCTGTTTCAGTTTCAGACTCGCTTCTTTGCTCTCTTCTTCCCAAGAGGCCGAGGTAGGCGTAGTCAACATTTGTGGAATCGAAAATGTAGCATAGGGGGCTTTTATGCGTTAATTCTACGGTGTGTCTTATGTGTTTCCCTTTTTCCTTTCTCGAATCTTTCTTTCTCATTGTATACATTAATCTTTCGCCGCGTGTAGAGGTTATGATTCCCTTCTCTTCGAAAATGTCTAGGATATGGCTTAGTGTGCTTTTCCCCATTTTTGCTTTTTCCGCAAGATCTCCAATTCCGATGGGTTTACCGACGGTGGCTAGCTCTTTTAGGACTCGTCTCCAGTTCTCATTTTTGAAGGCGGTCTGATAAAATTTTATGTGTTTGGCATCTCCTTCTCGAGAGGTCTCTCCTTTTTTATTTGGTTTTTCGTCGGGTAGTAACTTTTTCTTTAAGTCTTCTTTTGATATTATCCAGTTTAGTTCTTTTTTGTCTTCGTAAACATAGATTAGGGGAACGCTGTGTTTTGTTGCGAGTTTATAGTAAGCTATGGTTGCGGGCTTTGTGAGGGAAGTGCAATCCATAACCAAAATGTAGTTTTTAGCGAGGTCTATGAGATGTGGCTCTACCTTTGATTGAATGGTTTCGATTCTTCTTATTTCCCTCTCTCCTATAAGTTTCCACTCAACTGGGATTGGGATATTCTCCCACTGGGTTTTACACTTTTCTGTGGTTAAAACTATGACCCTCTCAAAATTCAAGTTCTCCTTGGCCAGGAGTTTTAGGGCTGTTTCAGTTTCAGACTCGCTTCTTCCCTTCCTCTCACCTAGGAGACCGAGGTAGGCATAGGGAATTTTGGTGGAGTTGAAGATGTAGCATAGGGGGGTTTTGCGCTCCAGCCTAATTTTGTCCCCCTCAATGGAGATAACATTATTCATCCTGAGAATATTTATTTGGTGCCCAAAAGTGTTTTGGGATAATCCCACACTCCCTTTGAGTGGTAGGGATTGATTTTGTCCGCCTGCTTTTGCTAACTCCTCCAAGATTGCTCTCCTATTTCTTTGCTCCAGAGCAGACCTGTAATCTATAGCCTGCACATTCTCCATCCCCTTAAAATAGTTTGATTAAACCTCCACACCATAAAAACTTAGGTTGAGAAAGTGAAGGTTGCCTGTAGCCTTTTACTAAAACTATGGGCATAAGTCTTCTACCCCATCCATAAAAATATTTCAGCAGGCATATATTTGTGTTATGTGAGAAACTTGCGCTTTTTAACCCATTCCGCCCTTTGCAGAGATGTAAAAAGTTTTTGGAGTCTTCTTTACCAACATGGGATTGAAATTTTAGTGCTTTTGGTTCATTAGTTTAGAGCTGTTTAATTGCATCTTTGAGGTCTTCTAGTACTTGTTCCAGCGTTTTGTTTTTTAGAGTTTGGAAGCCTCCTACTGTTTTGTGTCCTCCTGAGCTGTAGCCTTTGTTTCTAAGGTGTTGGTAAATTTTTGTGAGGTCCAAGTTTCTCTTTGTGGCTATGGTTCCACCCTTCACCCCCTTTCCCTCCATTCCTACGGAGATGACTATGGGATTTTTTTCTTCCAGGGTGAGCATGGCCTCTTTGGAGGCTCCTCTCTCCCAGCGGTCACCAAAATTGAACGTGAAGTATACTGCTTCCGTTGTTAATTTTTCGCTTCTATCCAGGAGTTCCTTCGTTTTCTCCTCTATTTTTTGGTACTCTGATGATACCTTTTCCGCCCATTCCCGGAGTTCTTTCCAGTTTCCTTTTCTAACCATTTCTGAAACCCGTTGACGGGGGAATCCTTGGGGGTCTATGCGGTAGGCTCTCCATATTATGTTGCCCAGTTTGGAGTTAAGTGTGGCGGTGTCTACTTCCTCCACTGCAGTTCTCCATTCTTCTGGGAATTCTAGTTTAAAGTGGTCTGCAATGAGTGAGGAGACCGCACGGTAATCTGGCTTGAGAATCCACTCGTTTCCCATTTCATCCATGCCTTGTCGAGTCTCGGTCCCGTGATGATCAATTATGAGTGAATTACGCATAGCTTTTACGCGGGTTGGTGTGATTTCTATACAGGCTGCGTTTTCAATGTTTAAATCCGCAAGTTCAAGTGGGAATTCTAGGGGAACACCGAAAACGCGTGAAAGAAGGCCGGCTCCCACCACTCCGTCCCAGTCTCCATGGGCTACAATTCTCAATATTTCAGGCTTCATATCTTTGTATCCCTCTTTTTGAAGTTTCTGTTTCATTTCTGGTTGATAGTGGCGATTACCTTTAGCCATAAGCTTTTGTATCTTTTTGTTGTGGTTGGTGTGTTTTTTGGGCATTGCGCCGAAATTTTTATGTGGAAAGTTTTATTTTTTGCTGTTTTCTGCTTTTGGTTTGTAAGGGTTTGGAAAGTTTTCTTTTTTTGTGGTTTGTAGTTTCTATCTGGCACAAGTAGTTGTGCTATATTAATTTTGTTGGAATAATGTTCAACACATATTAAAATATATTCTATTTCTGCGTGGTGTTTTTGGAGTACGCTGAAATTCTGATTGAACATTGTTCAGAGAAAACTCAAGTATTTCCCAACCCTAAAAATATTTGGACCCTTAAGGTCTCGATTGTTCCGATGAGCCTGCTGTCGAGGGGCGAATGGGGCTTATCCAAAATAGAACAGCCTTAAAGTGTAATTAAAGTTTGGAGGTGCAAACTTATGTTTTTGGAGTTTGGGATTGCTTCAAAAATGGGGTTTTGGATGATACCCACTCACTTCCTTGGTGTCTGCCCTCATAATCCTAGGGTGAAGAGGAGGTGTTGAAAAGGTGTTTTGGAGTAAAATTTTGGACTTTTTTAGGAGGCCTAGTGAGGAGGTTGCACGTGAGATTCTGAGGAATATTGGTGTTTTTGAGTTTGATGAGGGCTATGGGATTTTGAAGACTTGTTTGATTAATTTGGTTGGGAGAAAATCGAGGGAGCCTTCTTTTATTGAATTCTTTGGGAAGCTCTCCAATGAACTCTTCAAGAAGATTAGA
>CAZECW010000214.1:0-9571 GCA_964510585.1 uncultured archaeon
CCCCCATGAGGGTGCCAACATAGACGCCGTTCCCTTGAGGGAAGGGCGTGTTAACTGGGTGATGGCACACCCATTGCTTCGAAGGCTCCCGATGAGCCAGAAGCAAGAATCTCCCGACTTTAGTCGCGGAGAGTGTCAACATCGTCCAACTGTAAAGATATCACGTCAGATCCAACAGAATCCTTCAGGTTCTTCGAATTATCTAAAGCAACAATCTTCCCAAAATCCATAATAGCAATTCTGCTACAAAGATAATCCGCCTCCTCCAAGTAGTGAGTAGTAAGAATAATAGTAACCTCCTCCTCCCGAGCCATTCTCCTAATATAATCCCAAATCCGGCGCCTAGTTTGGACATCTAAGCCCAAGGTAGGTTCATCGAGGAACAGTACGTGTGGGAAATGCATTAGTCCTCGGGCTATTTCTAGTCTCCTTTTCATTCCTCCAGAGTAGTTTATGACTAGACTTTTGGCGTGTTCAGTTAGCTCTACCAAGTCTAGGACTTCGTTTATTCTTTCTTTTCTTTTCTGTTTGGGAAGTCCGTACATTCGGGCGTGGAAGTCTAAGTTTTCCTCTCCTGTTAGCCTTATGTCTAGGCTGGGGTCTTGGAAAACCATTCCGATGTTGCTTCTAACCTCATCTTTTTGTGTCTGTATGTTGTATCCCCATACTTCGGCCGTTCCGGATGTAGGCCTGATGAGTGTGGCTAGCATTTTTAGGGTGGTGGTTTTACCGGCACCGTTGGGGCCGAGCATTCCGAACAGTTCCCCTTTTTCTATTTCGATGTTTAGTTTGTCCACTGCGGTGAGGCCTTTGAATTTTTTAGTTAATTCATGTGTTTTGATTGCGTACATATCGTTCATCCGCCTGTTTTCCTACGTGGCACTGGTTGGGCTTTTCAAATTTTTTATGTTTTTGAGTTTTTTGTTGGGGTTTGGTTAGCTCTCTTTTTTTAATGGGAACAATTTTTGTTTTTAACTGTTTTTATTTAATATTGCTTTATATTTTTATTTTTTATTTAATATTGCTTTATATTTTTAGTTTTTTAAAAATTTATATTTTTAATTTATAATTATATAACATTAATATTTTTATGTTTTTAAAAATTAAGTATTAATCTATATACCCTGTGAAGCGGCTGGAAAACAAAAAGAGAAAGTCTAAGCATAAATCAAAGTCCTCTTTTACCTTTTTATTTGGTTTTAAGTTTTGGTGATCGTTTTGCAAATTTTTCCTACCTAATTTTTTGTTTTTTTAGTTGTTCGGAAAATTTTTGCTCATTGATTAGTGGTTGGAGCGAAAATTCTAAGGCGTTGCCCATTTTTAAGGGTCTGGAAACACTTTTTAGGGGGTTGCCCTATTGTTGTATTCTTGTTAAATTTGTGGTGTTGGCTTTTGGGCTGCAATTTGTTTTTAGTGTTTGAGTTGCTTTTTTGTTTTAGATTTTTTTTAAGTTTCTGAAAAGCCTTATAGTTTCCTGTGCGAATATTTTATTTAACTGTTTGTAGGGTGATATGGATTGTCTGGTAAACCCAGTTATGCGCTTATGCTTCAAATTGAACATGGAGAAAAAGTTCCTCTTCCCTTTAAGCAAGAAAACTTGTCCAGTAGCAGTATCGTTGCCACCATAGATGAGCAGAATAGCGCCTTGTATTTGTGGTTTGGGAAGGAGTGTAGCGATTTGGTCAAAAGATCCGCTTTGCGCACCGCTCAGTCTATAAAGAAGTCAGGATTTGCATATGGGCAGCTCCACATTGGACACGACTTAAGGGAAATAAAAATAGTAGACGAATCCAATTTAAATGATCCCGAAATTCAAAGGAACCATGAAGAGTTAACCGCAATTTTCAAGCGTAAATTTACAATGAAGGATCAGTTCGTGATGGAAATTGGAAGACCCCAAATTGCTCCCCAGCCCGCAGAAAAACAAGCATTTACACCGCCCATGCCTGAACCCAAAATCATTGCTCCTAAACCAACAGCTGCACCTCAGCTTGCTCCAAGTGTTGAGGAGGCTCCCCTAGAACAGCCAGTTGCTCCCAAGCCTACTAGTCCAAAGGCGGTAGCAACAACTGTTGAGCCTGAATTGATTGGGCAAGTTAAGCTGGGACTTTTATCTGTTTTGTTGGCTTCCAAGTTTTCCGGTTTCCAGTTAAAGACCACCCTGTCAAGTGATGGTAAGCCGGTCTACGAGTTCTTTAGTAGCGGAGGCACCCTATGTAAAGCTTCCCTAGATGGATCAGATTTAGTTATTTATCCTGAGTCTGAATTCGGTGGAAGAAGAGAAGAAATAATTGCTGCTTTGAAGAAGAAAGTCAGTTCACTCAACTTTTAGACCCTTTCCCCTCTTTTTATTTGCTATAAAAACTCAGTTTTCATAGTTTGTCTAAAACGCTTTAGCGTATGTAGGTTTTTATATTATTTTTCGGGCGAAGGTCATATATCCGGTGTGTCCTATCATTCTAGTTTCAGGTCGGGTTTTGCCTTCTTCCACATTTATGTACCTGACCAGGCATTCTAGTGTCCTCAGGTCGGCGAACTTTTCTCTCTCTAGTTCCTTTACTGTTTTCTGAACTTGGTCGATGGTTGGCGAGTACGAGGCGAAGTTACCTCCCCCTCGGAGAGCTTCGTAGGCGGCTTTAACTGCTAGCCATGGCGTGGCTATGTCCAGTATGACTGCGTCCACCTGCTCTTCCTCTATGCCCTCCAGAATGTCCTTGTTTTTGAGTTCAACATATTCAATTACTCCTGCTTTTTCCAAGTTTTTTCGCGCAATGTTTTGGAACTCCTCCCGATTCTCGTAACTGTAAACTTTGCCACCTGGCCTAACGTAATTTGCCAAGATTATGGTCAGGGCTCCGCTTCCGGTGCCTGCCTCCACCACTCTGCTCCCCGGAACTATGCCCGTGTTTAGTAGTATGAGGCCTATGTCCTTGGGGTATATTATCTGGGTGGCTCTTTGCATCTTAAGGATTAGGTCCATGGGTGTGGGTTTGACCACGTAGAACTTGTGGTTGGTGCTGCTCATAACCGTGGTTCCATAGGGTTTTCCTATAATGTCGTTGAAGTTTACTGCGCCTTTATGGGTGTGGTGGATTTTTCCCTCCTCGGCTTTGAGGAGCCATCTTCTATTCTTATCATAAATTAATAGTATATAGTCTCCAACCTTTACGCTCATTGGGCTCACTTCATTCCCTTTACAGGTTCGGTTTTCCTATTATTAGTATTTGGGCACCGCATCTTGAGCACTTATTTTCAGGAGTAATTCGATATTTGGTGATACTAAAAATGTATCTCTCTATAAGTAGTTCCCCACAATTAGGGCACCAAGTATTTTCACCCATGTGTCCCGGCACATTTCCAATGTAAACATATTTTAAACCTTCACTTAGTCCCACTTCTCTGGCACGTTCCAGTGTTTGGATTGGTGTGGCTTCTCGGTCAGTCATCTTGTATTCGGGATGGAACCGGGTTAGGTGCCACGGAATGTTTTCATCCTCCTCCCTTATTCTTCTGGCTATGCGTCTCAGGCAATCCACATCATCATTTACCCGCGGGATAACCAGAGTAGTTATCTCAATATGTATTCCTCTCTTCCTTGACTCATGAATGTTGCGCCACACATAATCAACGTCTGCTCCACAGTACTTCTGAACAGTTTCTTTACATCCCTTAACATCAACATTCATAGCGTCCAAGCCGCTCTCTATGAGGAGATCCAAAGCTTGGAGAGTCATATAGCCATTGGTAACATAAGTATTGTAGTATCCCATCTTTTTTGCAAGTCTAAAAACATCTAGAGAATACTCCAAGAGGAGAGTGGGCTCATTAAAAGATATGGAAGTCCCCTGACACTTATAGGCCTTAACGAGACGCATAAACTGCTCTGGACTCACATAATTCTTAAACTCATCTGGAGGATGCTTCGATATCTCCCAATTCTGGCACCAAGGGCATGTAAAATTACAGCTCCAGGAGCCAACGGTTAAGGCTTTTGAGCCGGGATAAAAGTGGAAAAATGGCTTCTTTTCAATGGGATTAGCACTTAGTGAGGAGATGTCGCCATAGATTAGTGTGAAGAGTTTTCCTCCAATGTTTTTTCTTGTTTTGCAAAACCCCACTTCTCCCTCTGGAATTACACACTTACGCATACAGGTAAGACACCTTATTCTTCCATCATCTGTTTTCTCGCTTAGTACTGCTTCTCTCAACTGGAAACTGTTATTTTTCATCTAAAAACCTCTTTTATTTTTAGCGTGAGACACACGGCTTTTAAAAAGGATTAGTAATAGGGTTCCAAAAATCATAATAGGCGGATTCTTTTAAATTCTTTCTTTGAGTATCCTGATTAAAGTTTGTTAACGGTTTATTGTGGGAGGTTTATTGGGGAATGTGAGAATTTGAAAAACCATTTAAAAAAGTCTTTTTTCAAAGAATAATTTTATAAATAAATTCTTTATATAATAATCATCAATATTTGGTTCACCAAATTGGTGGAGGCTGATATTATGCCTGAAGAAAGGCAGCTGGAACCCGCAGTGCCTCTTAAACTCAGCAGCCTGGAAGACTTGGCGAGGATGCTTGTTTTTTGGGTTGCTAGAGAGCGGGGGGCTTCAATATTGTATTTTGAAAAGGATGGCAAGCATATATATGGAGCACTGACGGTGAGCTTTCCGGGATACTATGAGCTTAGGGGTGTTCCCCTATTTATCTGTGTGATTGGAAAGGAGGCTCCCAAGGGACAGTTTCTGCGGTATCAAGGGCAGCCCGAGGAATCTATTGCCTTTGTAAAATCCATAGAAATAGATCCAAAATATCAATACATTCCCATAATAAAACTTGCTGAACCCCCCAAATTTGTTGGAAAACTATGAGAAACGAAACCACCTAATACTCTTTCCAGCTCTGACTTATTTTTTCCTAATTTTTGTAAAAAACCTAGGTTCTAAGAGAGAAGAATCCTTTTTCCGTAACAAACTTTCGGAAAGCATTTGAACTTATGACAGAATTAAAAAGTTGAAAAGTGGTGTTCATCGTGTGTGCGGGGCTAGGAAAGTATTCTTTTTATTAGTTTTTATTCGATTTCCTAAGTTTCTGTGAATGATTGCTGAAAAGAGAATGGTGTTAGAATGCATTTTACCAAATCACTTCTTTGGGGGAGGCTCTGGCAAAGCTCCAGATAAAAACAAGGAACCAAAGTAATACAGTTACAGCCACGGCAGAGGTCATTATTATGCTGTTTGTTTGTATAAGGTACCATATTTGAAATGTTAGGTTAAGGTAGATTGTGTTTCCCGTGTCTATGAAGAAGTATACCAGTACTTTGGGAATTTCATGAATGGGAATGTATAAGTTTGACCAGTAATGATACGGAACCCACTTTATTACCAAATCTAGCAGGGTATAAAGGTATAGTGATAAGTATTTTGGTATTGTGGCTAGTTGGATTATGAATTTGCCTGTGAAATAATCTACTCCCAGAAAGGATCCCGCGAATATGAAGCCCACCAGCGAAGGGTTGAACCCAGTTCCTCTTTGAACCCCCTTAACTAGACAAACCAAAGTCACGAAACCTATTATTCCGAGGCAAGCATAATTAATATAGTTGAAAAGGAGCTCTGGATCTCCTCCCCAAGTGACATAGCCTGAGGGACTCAAGCCTGGAAAATAGATGTAGGGAACAGTCAGGTACGCTAAAATTAGGAAAACGATGAACTCAAAAATTGCGAGTAACCTGTAAGGCACCTCGGTCATTTTTATACCATATGTTTGCGCTTCGAATTCTCCTGCTCCCGCAAATATTAGCCAGATTATGGAGCCAATTGCTAACGCGTCAACTATGCACATTGAGACCACGTACACCATAATCATGGTGTTTGTCCATATGCCCCAAATCCAATTCGCCAGAAGGGCGAAGATTTGTTCACGGTAAAAAATATATGCGGCGTAGGCAGGCAGAGGGCAAATCATAAGCACCAGGAGAGCTCCATAAGCTATGCGGATGTCTCTGCTCGCCTTCCAAACCCATTCACTCCTAGTTATGATTCTACCCGCAAGGATAATTCCTGCAAAGACGCTTAGAATAGGCGAAATTGTGGGAAGAACAAAAAACAGGATAACTATTAGGGCG
This sequence comes from uncultured archaeon, assembly GCA_964510585.1. Classification (GTDB taxonomy): domain Archaea; phylum Asgardarchaeota; class Jordiarchaeia; order Jordiarchaeales; family Jordiarchaeaceae; genus Jordiarchaeum. The sequence continues at coordinate 6,128 of CAZECW010000214.1, forward strand.
TTGAAACCATAGAAAATCCGGTAGCGGAGGGGAATAATTGTAGAACTGCTATTCATTATGGAAAAGGTGTTGGCAAGCCTTGTCCTATTTATAACTATGAACAAGAGCCAAGGAAGAGAGAAAAAGATTGGGACAACCACATAATTCATAAGATAATCAGTACGATTAAAAACTTGAAAAGCTTGAATAAAAAATTGATACACAGGAACATTAGCCAGGAACGGGTCTATGGGGAAGGGATACTGGTAAATTTTGTAGGGCGAGATAGCAAAAAGAAAGGCAAAGTATACTGGCAAACCTAAGGCGCAGATAACAACCAGCAACCTAACGGCTAAAACGCCACCAATCCTTCTACTCACCACTCAGGCCTCCAAGTAAGTGAAGTGAGCTTAAAACAATATTACCTTTAATAAGGAGCTTCACTATAATAAAAGGTTTCCGTTTACCCAAAGGAATTAAAAATTAACGAGACACGCAAACATCAAAAAACTACAAAAATAGTTTGGGGGTGTACATATAATGTAACAAAATTCCAATTTCATTCTATTTTGGCTTTAGCACGAATTCCCATTCACACCAAATTTTTTCGCTATGCTTATCTGGGGGGCATACGATACAGTTCACTTCTATTTCCGGATTGAAAGCTTTGGCAAACTCCTTGAGGTAGGCCCATCTAACCTTTTTGCAGGGAAATTCACTTAGACCCTTCCTAGCTCTGGCCTTTTGGGTGCGGCAACTGGTGACCCTAAACACCGCTTGGTCTGAGGAAACTTGCCACTCCTTCGCCTCTTGGTACAAAGCCCAGCTAGTAGCCCTCAAAGCCTTAATAAAGGACTCTAAATCCCTACTTTTCAGCTCTAAAAGTTCGGACAAGTCTCTGGCCTCCATCTTGGCTAAACTACTCCAACAGTTTCTATCTATGTTCGTAGCGGCGTCGGTACCAAAACTTTCCTCTATTCCCAGAAAATAGAGTCCGTCCACTCTCCAAATGTTACTTATTTGCAGAGAAAGAAGATTAACAAGCTTTTCTTTGGGTAGACTTTGCAACCAAACTGCATCCTCGTCATTCATACCTACTCACCGCAAAGAAGATGCCTCATTCCATAATAAATATCTTTGCTTAAATTATTCAGACTCAAAAATACACACAGGCTAGCAATCTCATACAGTTCCCAGAGTGTTCCTTCTGGATATGTTACTTTAGAAAAAGGTTTGCTGGATTAAACAGTCTCAGCGATGGAGCTTTATTCGATGCCTCTTTTGAATTCTATAAACTTAGTGCAGTTTTTACCAGTAATCTTTTAATTCGGAAGTGAATCCTTTATGGGTGGAGGTATCTAAAATTAGAGACGGAAAACATGTTCTAATAATTGGTGTAGGCAACCTGTTGCTCGGTGACGAAGGGGTAGGGGTGCATATAGTTGAGAAGTTAATGGAGATGAGTTTACCACCCGGTGTTGAAGTTGTGGATGGTGGTACTGGTGGTATTTCACTTCTTAATCTAATGGAGGAAGCAGACAAAGTAATCATAGTAGATGCTGTTTTGGGTGGTGGTGCGCCGGGAGAAATTTACGTGGTGGGGAAGGATAGGTTGATGAATGGTAAGATTAAATTTTTTTCTCTACACGAACTGGACTTGTTATCCGCTCTCAGGATTGGTAAGGAGCTAGGTAAACTGCCCCCAGAACTGGTGTTGGTGGGGGTGGAACCCAAAAATTATGGGGAGTTTAACATGGAGCTTTCTCCGGAGGTAAGGGCTGTTGTTCCCAAGGTGATTAAGGTGATACTTGAACTCCTCTAATTTTTAGCCTCTTTCGTGGATAGTTTTTTTAACTAGTTTTAATTTTCTTTTTTTGGTGGCTCTTTATGTCGCTTTTTAGAGAAAAGCTTGAAAAATGTGCTAGGGAGAAGGAGAGCCGTGTGATTCTAGCTCTTGACCTATCCTTGCCGGTTGGAGAGAAAGACTTTAAGAAGAAACTTTTGAAGAAGGCACGTTGGGTTTTGAGTGAGGTTAGTGAGTATGTTGCAGGTATTAAGGTAAACTTTCAGTTGTTGCTTCCCCTGGGACTTTTTGATGGCCTTCAATTGCTGATTAGGGATGCTTCTGGTTATGGTCTTCCGCTCATTGCAGATTTTAAGCTTAACGATGTTGAGCATACCAATGAGTGGGCTTCCCGCCACTTCTTCGATGCGGGTTTTGATGCTCTAATTGCCAATCCCTTTGTGGGTTGGAAAGGAGGTCTAGAAACAGTTTTTGGTGTGGCCAAGAAGTCGGAGAGGGGTGTTATCCTCTTAGTGTATATGTCTCATCCGGGCGCCAATGAGGGCTATGGCCAGAGAGTAGTTGGAGAGGATGGAACCATAAGCTTCCAATACGAGGTTTTTGCTGAGAGAGCTAAATCTTGGGGAGCTGACGGAGTTGTAGTTGGCGCAACACAGCCCAAAATGGTTGAGAGGGTTTACCAAATCGTTGGGAGAAAAATTCCCATATTTAGCCCGGGCATTGGCATCCAGGGAGGCGTAATCAGCGAGGCTTTCAGAGCAGGCACCACCTACGCGATTGTGGGGCGCTCAATATATGAGTCAGAAGATCCCCGAAAAGCTGCAGTGGAGATAAAGGAAAAAATCAATGAAGTAGTAAAATAATTTAATTAAAAAGCAGGTTTGGAATCTTTTTTCTAAATTCTTTAGTTTTGTCTTTATTTATTTTGTTGGGTGGCTGGTTTTTTTATGGTTTTTATTATTTCTTCGAGTTTCTGGAGAAGTTCTGGATAAACTTTTTTGTAGTCTTCTAGTTCCTGTCCTGTTTCTTCCACGAAGTTGATGAATTCCCTTATGGCCTTAATCTTTTTGTCAAAATTTATTGCCAGTTCGTTTTCCCGCCTTATCAGTGTTTCCATGTCTATCAGTCCTTCGAGGGCGTTTCTGAGGTAAAAGAAGGTTTCCTCCGCGTTGGTGGCAGTAATGGCTTGTTTAACCCAGAATAGGTGGGAAAAAAACTCGTTAATGGCCCTCTTTCTTAATTCTAGGTACTCAATTATTCTCTGAACATACATACGGGTGTCCTCTGCCATTTCCAAGTATTTTTCGGCGTGTTCCCTGATAGCTTCTGCCGACTCTATCTCCCCGTTGAATCTTTTTCTTATCTCGTCGGTTAGCCTTTGACACAATTCCAAGTACTCTTGAACCTGCTTCTTTTGCGCTTCCTCCAATTTACTTCCCAAACCTATCAGCTATGCCTTACTATTTATCTTTAACCAGACACCAAAGTTGAAACCAAATTTTACCTAGTCTTTTTGGGCGTAAAAAGTTTCTGGTGCAATTTGAACCGAAAAATTGGAGTAGTGCTTCTGCAAGTAAATAACTAGTGATAAAAATGCCAGAAACACTACTCCAAACTGTTATTCTCATCCTGCCCATTTATGTTTTGCTGACCCTGCTGAT
>CAZECW010000215.1:0-9347 GCA_964510585.1 uncultured archaeon
AGACCAAGAAATGAAAGAATACATAGCAGATATGGCCCAGGAGCATGGAGCAACAGTTTTTGGAAACTTTCCCTACGAAATAGTTGAAGATAGACTCTGGTACATCCCAGAAAAATCTAGAGCAGCGGTCATTGAAAGAGCATATGATGGCACACTTTTCAGGTATCCAGAAGACGCAGATACCGTAATAGTTCCCTGCGCCAACACCACTGCCTTTGATATAACTCCTGCATATCCCTCCTCCACTGAAGTAATGGTTGTGTCCACAAGCATGGCCATTCAGAATATGTGGTTAGCCACAAGAGCCCTTAATCTTGGAATGGGCTACGACGCTTTACCCTGCGGTGACCATCGAAGGCGTGAAAAATTGGCTGACAAACTGGGATTACCCCGAGGGGTTTTCCCACTGACCACCCTCGCCGTCGGCGTACCCCTATTCCCACGAACAGCAACGCCGGCCCGCTACCCCTTGGAAGGCATAGTCTACGAGGAATACTGGGGCAACCCCTACAAAAGATTAGCATTCCGAAAAAAGGGATGATTAAAATGGCTTCCATAAACATAAACTTGAGCGAAAAAACCCTCAAGTATTTACAGGACTTTTCAAAAGAATCCAATATTGAACTAGAAAAACTTTGCGAAGTAATACTGGACACATTTGTTGATTTTGGAGGGCGACTATTCACTGGAGACTGGAAGGAAGGAATTCGTCTCGTAATTGATTGGCCTTCCAAACTCCACTTCGCAATAGTAAAAATTAGAAAAGAAGAAATGCAAAAAACCAGGGAGGTTTAAATTTGGCAGAATGGTTAGCAAAACCCAAAGCTACAAAAGAAGACCTCACACCCTACTTCAGAAATCTAAAAACCCTCGCAGACACCCTAGTAGAAGACAGGCTACCAAGAATAATACTGACCCTAAACCAAGAACTCTCACAAAAATTTTTCCAAGCAGTGAAAAAGAAGTACGGCAACATAACGCCCTCAAACGTTGAAAAGGCAGCAATGGAAGCAATCAAAAAATGGACAGAAAGCACCTAGGAGGAACCGCATTGACGAAGATAAAAGAAAGCATGCAAGCAATGGTTCAAGCCATCAACAAAAGCCCCAACGCAAAAAAGGCAATAAAAAAATGGATATCCACATACGACGGAAAAATAATCTCCTTCCACCTCGGCGAAGAAAAATTTCACATAATATTCTCAGAAGAAGAAACAAGAATAGAAGACGGAGAATATCCCAGCCCCGACGCAACCCTAGTAACCAGCCCCCAAGCCTTCCAAAACCTCATAAAAACCCCCCTAAACATAAAAAACATGCTAAAATCAGGAGAAATCGAAGTCTGGGGAAACCTACACGAATTCCTAGCCCTACTACAACAAGTCATACTCAGCGACCTAGACATCCTCAACACCATACAAGAAGCCCTAAAATAATCACCCAAAAACCAATAAAACCCTAAAAAAGGAAACACGCGGAAAAAACTTAATTAAGCAATTTTACAAATGTCCTCATGCTGACAAAGAGGTGTTAAAACCATGACATACCTAATCGGAGAAGCATTAGTCGGCAAGGGACAAGAGGTAGCACACGTCGACCTACTAGTAGGCGAAAAAGAAGGACCGGTAGGCACAGCCTTCGCCCAAGGACTGACAAACTTATCCGCAGGCCACACCCCCCTACTGGGAGTCATAAGACCCAACCTCCCGCCCAAACCACACGTACTAGTCGTGCCAAAAGTCACAATCAAAAACATGGAAGAGGCAAACAAAATCTTCGGACCAGCCCAAGCCGCAGTCGCAAAGGCCATAGCAGACGCAGTTGAAGAAGGAATGATTCCAAAGGACAAACTAGACTCTTGGGTAATAATAGCCAGCGTATTCATCCACCCCGAAGCTAAAGACTACCGGAAAATATACCACTACAACTACTCAGCCACAAAACTAGCCCTCAGCAGAGCCATGTCAAACTACCCGCCACTAGAAAAAATCCTCTACGACAAAGATAGAGCCGTTCACCCCATTGCTGGACTGAAGGTACCCCGCCTCTGGCGACCGCCATACTTGCAAATTGCTTTGGATAATCCCTCCATGGAGCAGGCCATAAGGGTGATTAAAGAGCTTCCCAAAAGTGACAGGATAATACTGGAGGCAGGTACACCCCTGATTAAGAGGTACGGTGTAAGTGCTGTTAGTAAACTGAGAGAGGTTGCACCAGACATATTCATTATAGCCGACCTTAAAACATTGGACACCGCACAGGTTGAAGTTGATATAGCTTATGAAGAGACTGCGGATGCGGTAGTTGTTTCTGGACTTGCCAGTAAAGAATCTATAGACCGTTTCATTTATGAAGCGCGTCGACTGGGCATTTATTCCATAGTTGACATGATGGAAGTACCTGATCCAGTGGAGAAGCTTGGGGAGCTTAAATCATTGCCAGACGTCGTTATACTCCATAGGGCCATCGATGTGGAGGCGACCGGCGAGAAGCCTCGATGGCACCTTATCAAAGAGATTAAAGAGAAAGTTGTTAAGGATAACAAAATGCTCTTCGCAGTAGCCGGTGGCATAACACCCGAAACAGCGCCGGAGGCCCTCAAAGCTGGGGCTGATATTCTAATCGTTGGAAGGTACATAACACAAAGCAAGGACATAGAGCGAGCAACACGCGAATTCATCGAGGTATTTGTGAGAGAGGTGCCGAAGGAACCTGGGGACGTGGACTTGTTTAGATATCACGTAGAATAAGCAATTTACATTTTTAACAAACAATATTTGCCAATTGTGGCATGGCTGCCTTCTCTCACTTTATCTTATTTTGGATTTATAAAGTTCTTTGGGTCTTCATTATAGCTTTTCAGGCTTGGGAGTTTCGCCCTTCCTGTACCAAAAAAAGTGAAAATGTTATGGATTGTATTTTCTTCTGTTTTTCCGTTGTTTACTTTATAGTCCGAGTTCTGAGAGTTTCTTTTTGGTTGGGATTCCGTTGTTGTCCCAGCCTCTGGCTTCATAGTATTCGTTAAGCATGGGTTCAAGATCAACGGTTTGGCCTGCTGTGGGACCTTTGGTGAGTTTTTCTTGGAGGAATCTTTTGGGAAGGGTGTCGTCCTTTCTTGATATTCCCTCTCTCACGTTGAACAGCCTCTTCAGGTTGAAAATTCGTTCGCCTATCTTTACTAGGTCTGCTACTTCAAACTTGTATCCGGTTGCGGCAGTGCACAATTTTGCCAATTCGTCTGGGAGGTAAGCGTACAAGTCGTAAACGAAGCTGCATAGTACCAGTGAATCGACGGTAGTTTTGAAGTCTTGTAATCCTTTTATCACGTACCCTTTTCCTTCTACTTCGTACGCCCCAGCCACTTTGTCGAAGCCTAGTTCGGGTCTCGGTGTAGCCATTATTTCAACAAGCTGGGATGCTGGTCTCAGGTGGCATGCTCCTCTGTTTGAGGTTGCATAGCCTAAACCTAAGCCCTTATAGCCTTTGGGTTCATGCATTGGGCATTCCAGGCCTTTAACATGCATTGCGAACTGTTCTGATCCTTTTCCAATTTTCTTTGAGGCGTTTCTCACGCCCTCTGATAGTGTTGCTCCTATTCCCTCTTTTTTGCCCATCTTCTCTACTAGTTTAACTATCGCTTCTGAGTTTCCCCAGGTTAGGTCTAGCCCGTCAGTGTCCTTTTTTGTCAGTATTCCTTTCTCGTAGCACTCCATAGAGAAGGCTACAATATTTCCTGCCGAGATGGTGTCTATTCCGAGTTGGTTACAGAGTATGCCGGCCTTGACTATTGTTCCTAGGTCACTGTTCATGCATAGTGAGCCGAATGCGGCCACGGTTTCATATTCCGGTCCCGCTCCAGATGTTCCTACGAAGGGTCCAGACTTTACTTCTACGTGTCCTCTGCCGCAGGCTATTGGGCAACCGTAACAGGCGAATTTTTTAGTTGTTATTTCCATTAAGGCGTTTCCATCAATTTTGTCTGCCTGATCAAAGACTCCCTCTCTGTAGTACTGTGTTGGGAGGGTGCCCATCATGCTGAGGGTTGCAAGTGAGCTGTTTGTGCCTTGTTTGCTTACTCCCTCCACTAAAAAGTTTGCTTTTAGGGCTTCACGGAACTTTTTTGCACCTTCATTTAGGGCTTCTGGATCTTCTATTGGGATTGATTGCGTTCCACGTACTGCTATGGCCTTCAACTTTTTGGAACCCATAACTGCTCCTAATCCGCATCTGCCAGCTGCTCTGTCTTTATCATTGATGATGCACGCTATTTTGACCAGTTTCTCCCCCGCGGGACCTATTGAGGAAACTACTATTTTTTCGTCTCCCAGACTTTTTTGTATCATGTCCTCTGTTTGGTAAACATCCTTGCCCCAAATTTTGCTGGCGTCTTTTAGTTCTGCTTCCCCATCTTTAATCCAGAGATATACTGGATCTTGAGATTTGCCCTCAACTATAACTGCGTCGAAGCCTGCGAATTTTAGTTCCGCTCCCCAAAAACCTCCTGATGTGGCTTCGCCCCAAATTCCAGTTAAAGGTGATTTAGCGGCAACAAGGTGTCTGCCTGAGGAAGGTATTCTTGTTCCAGTTAGAGGCCCTGTTGCGAAAACTAGTTTATTCTCGGGCCCTAAAGGGTCGATTCCCGGTTTAAGCTCATCGTAAAGTATTTTAGCTGCTAGCCCTGACCCGCCTAAGTAGTTTTTTTGCGTTTCCTCTTTAAAATCTTCGATGCTTATTTTTCCCTTTGAAAGGTTTACTCTCAAGATTTTCCCAAGGTATCCACCCATAATCCATCTTCTCCTAAACTTTTTTACGCGATTTTTCTGACTCAAAATATAGATTAAAAAGTAAAGGTGTCCATATTTAAAATTATGTACAAAAAAGAGGTTTGTGAAGACTTTTTCAGCGATTGTCCCAAAAAGGTGGTTTTTGATAAAACTACCTTCTGATTTGGAGCTCTATTAGGATAGGAACAGATGACTCTAGTCCAAAAGGAGCATTAATATCTTCGATATTTGGTTTATGCATCAACTTTTGTGATTGTTAGAATCTCCATCCTCGTATTTGTTGGGCTCTTGGCGACTCGAACTCGTGTTTGCACTTGGGGCACTTTATGTAGCCGCAGTCTCCTAGAGCTGCGCTTGGGCATGATCCACAGGCGAATGTTCTTGAGTATGAAAGGTTAAATGTGAATCCGCACTTGGGGCAGGTTACGTTTCCTGAACTCATCTGAATGCCTCCAGTAGAACAATCTTTTGTCTTATAATAAAGATTTCGAAAAGTAAAGACACTCATATAGAGTAATAACTGCTTTTTTACAAAAAATTAGACATAAAAATTTTTAATGCGTTTTGGGATTTGGAGCGTGTTTTGAGACGAATTAAGTTCTATCAGAATGTGGTTGGGCTTTAAATGGGATAGGTCTTATAGAAGTTTTTTCTGGCAAAGTGACAGTTTATATGGGAGAAGATTGAGCTAAGCCTTGTTAAGTGAACCTGGGGGCGCTTTCTCTTGGCATTTTTCACGGAGAAATTTTCACGTCCAGAAACTTTTGGTCTTCGATTAGTCGCATTAATCTTTTCAGCCTTTCTTCGAGGGGTGGGTGCTTTTTAAGTAGGAATTTATATTTTTTGAAAAGGCGCATAACCATCTTATTTTTTAGCAGTATCCCGGAGTCGTCGGTATTCTCTGCTATTTTGATTAGAGCGGACGCCAAAGCTTCCGGCTTCCTAGTGATGCGTGAGGAAACCATGTCTGCGAGAAATTCTCGCTCTCGGTAGATAGCGGACTCTATAAAGTATCCGATAGGGTTGTAAAACATGACTGCTCTGAGGAATGAGGAAGTTTTTCTAACAAAGCTATCCCTATTCACTATGTGAGCTAGCTCGTGGCCCAAGCAGGCTTCTAATTCCTCCTCGTCTAATATGTCGAGTAAACCACTTGAAATACCTATGAGCGGTTTTTTCTTCCCCTCATCTACAGTGAACACTACTGGTCTCTCAAGCTTGAAAATGAAGAGTTCCGGCACAGGTATTTTCATCAGCTGGGTGAGTTCCTTAGTTATTTTCTTTATGTGGCTATGGTTCTTGAAATTATTATCGTGTGTGGCGACGAGTTGGGATTGAAATAAATTTGTGCGGTTGTCAAAAAGTTTTATTCCTTTGAACATGAAAACGAATACAAAACACGCAACAACTAGTTGGAACCCGCAGTAAATTAAGAAATCGGTACTTAATCTTTCAATCATCGGTGCAAATAAGTGGTTGTGAAGGAAAAGGTAAACTTGAAAAATTACTGTTCTTATGGGGAAAAAAAGAAGGGGTAGCAGAAGGGCGAAAAACCAAACCTTAGTTTTTATCGAGTAAGCGTCTTGTTTCACAATTTTACAAATAATAAGGGATATAAGGGGCATAGAGAGAACTAAACACGCCAAAAATGATTGAATCATCTCAAGGGGCGTAACAAATTGATAATAGCTGAATAGGAATTGGACATTGATTTTTAAGGTTTCTTGTATAAATCTGACAGTGAATTCTAATAGTTTAAAAATTTCCTCAAGCAGACTCATTTATTGGGCTCGCCCCTACTTCTTATCTTTTTTAGTTGTCTTTTTATTTCCTCTATCACGTCGGGGTTATTTAAATTTAGGTTTTCGAGCAAAAACATGATGGTGGGTTCCTCAAACGATTTGAAGAGCCCGCTGAGAACATTTCTCGCAACTAGTTCCTCAAATTCTTTCCTGGTAAGGGCAGGAAAATAAACATAGTATATTCCTCCCTCCCTAATTAGCTCACGCTCCACAAGCTTTTTCTTATACAGCCGGTCCAGAATCGTAGCTATAGTGTTAAAAGCTACTGGCCGCCTAGCTCTCATATCTTCGTGAATAGCTCGGACGGAAGCTTTTTTGAGCCTCCAAACAGTCTCCATCACTTCCGATTCTAGATCACCCAAAACAGTGGACAAATCCTTCTCATGGGGCTTGAATTCGTAAACTTTAGGTTTATCAACCAAAGTTATTCTTCCCTCCAATCTTTTAAACAAAATCATGCACAAAAACTTCAGAGTAAATCACTTTTTTCCAATTTTTTCCATTGGCAAAGCGTAATGGGAGTGTTTTCGTCTGGGTAATACATGTATATTTTTCATGTTTGTTGAGAGTGTAAGGGAGACTCAAGTTTTCATGTTCAAATCCAAGACTTGCTAGGAAAAATGGATGAAACGCTCCCATACCTTCAAACAAAGATCTTCACCCTTCTACTATTTTTTATTTGGTGATTTAGATTCTTAGGATATTACTGACTCATTTTGAGGCTTAAATATGCTTTAATACTACTCTTTGGATTTGGGTGAGTTTAATTGGCTTTTTTGTTTACCGTAATTTTTATATACTCACGCCAGACATATAAATTTAACTACAAAATGTAGTTTGTACTACGAGCAATAGTTGTTCAACCGAGAAAGGAAAAGGAAAGGAAAAACAATGAAAAAACAACCACTACTACTATTAATACTAGTACTAACCGTAAGCCTATCAATACCACTACTAACAACCCAAACACAACAAGTCTACGCCCAACCAGTAAGCCACACGTACACATTCACAGAAACAATACCCGGAGTTCCCACAAACATTGAAGTAAATTTCACCGTGACCACCGACACCGGAGTTCTACTAGAAGGCAACATAGCGGTATGGATCCTTAGAATCAACGCCAACAGTAACAGCACCATACAGAACATAACCATTAACGGTGAGTCCAAAGGAACGAAGATAAGCCGAGGACTACTACTTCCACTTTCAAACGCTTTTGCGTCTGACACAAATATGATTCCACTTTCCCCCTTCTTGAATAACTTTACGCTGGTGAAGTCTGAAAACGTGTTATTACTTAATGGTATTGCTGGTCTTCCCACTCAGATTTCATTTAATCTCAGCGTAACCATAGAAACTCTCTCTGGAAATCAGACTGTTTATTTGGCTAGTGATGTGCCAACGGTGTCTTTGATACTTCCTAATCCGAGCAGTGCTCCGCCAGTGATTACCTATTACCTTATACTATTGTACTCTATGGTATTTCTGGTGCCCATATCGATGATTCTCTCGAATCGCTGGTTAAGGAATCGCAAAGTGAAGAAAGAAGGGTTGGAGGAGGTGTAGTGTGAGGTGCGGTACAGAATTTTAGTTTTTCTTGTGGTTTTTGCTGTGATTTTAGGTATAACCTCTGCGGTTTATTTCCAGGCAGAGCCCACACCAACTTATCCCAACACCCCATTCGTACTGTACTATCTTAGGTATGACTATACTGTGCAGAGTAACGGTACCGCTACTATAAGTGGGTTAGCGTCGACGGTGGTTTGGTTTGAGGGTTATGCTGATTCAAACACTGTGGTTGTGGCTGAGAGAAACGGTTTCTCTCCTATTCAATACAGTGAGGTAAATCTTTATACGCGGGAAACAAATACTTCCGGAGTGCACTTTCTATGGTGGATTCCTCCATGGTTGCCGATTGGGACTCCTGTGGGCATAGGTAACAATACTGGTGTTATCGTGAGTGAAACTGAGTTAAGTGTACAACAATTGGTGAGAAATACAAAGACGGTCTTTTATTCAGGGTCGGACAGAACAATTATCGCTAACTATGACGCGAATAGTGGTTTTCTAATCCAGTTAGAAATCAAAGAAGGAGAACAGATAAGCATTTACCAACTGCAATCCACTCTTGGTGCTTCTCTTGGAGTCTCTAACTATTACTATGCGCGTGTAATCTTCCTATGCTTATTCACACCCGCCTTAGTGATTTTCATATTGACACTTCCTTGGCCTTGGAGAAGGTGGAGTCAGAGCTTATCCAAATTTCTAAGAAAAGAGGTTTAGGTGATACCGCCATGTTAGCTATTGAAACAAGAAATCTGAAAAAGAGGTTCGGCAATTTTCAAGCTTTAAGGGGAATCAACTTGGAAGTTGAGGAAGGGACCTGCTACGGTCTACTAGGACCCAACGGAGCTGGAAAAACAACTACGATTAAAATCATACTGGGCCTGCTGTCACCAACAGAAGGCGAAGTCAAAGTTTTTGGTTATAAAGCGGGTTCATTCCAAGCCAGACAGAAAATAGGCTATTTACCAGAGAGAGTAGGATACTATGCTCACGTTAAAGCCGTTGATTTCCTGCGCTATATTGGAATCCTATCAAACATGTCGTCAGTCGACATAGATGCAAGAGCGGAAGAACTGCTGGAATGGGTTGGACTCGGAGGTTGGGGGGAATCGCCCATAGGTAATCTAAGTGCCGGGATGAAGCAGCGCCTCGGACTAGCTATGGCAGTGATGGGCGACCCCGAACTAGTTATT
>CAZECW010000216.1:0-16745 GCA_964510585.1 uncultured archaeon
TCTCTGGTGAGGGTGTATCCTCGGGATTCACAGGCTGCAAAGTTGCTTCGGAAATAGCCACACAAGCTCTTGAGAAGGGTGATGTTTCAAAAGAATCATTGTGGGACTATAATGTAGGGTACTTCACGGATCAAGGTGCCAAGTTTGCAGCACTGATGGCCCAGTTGCCAGCCGCAGCAACTCTCACCCGAAGCGACGTAAATTACCTTTTTGATGTAGACGTAATATTCAATGGGGAAGACTTCAGCCAGATAAACAGAGACTTCGAAGTGAAATCGTCCCTCGGAAAAACACTGGGCACGCTGGGAAAGCTTTTGATGGGAGTAATTAAAGGAGGGCTGCGAAGGGAAAGCCTTGGAAAACTAATAGCTGTTCAAAGGATCTCCTCAAAGCTTAGAAAGCTCTACGAAAACTACCCCAAAAATCCCCAAAAAATCGATGAGTGGATACATAAAGTAGAACCCCTGTGGAAGGAATCCAAAAAATTGGGAGGCTAGCAAAGCTAACAAATAGCCAGCACACAAAAATACGAAGCACTCATCATCTTTTGAATTTAATGTCCCTTTTAATTTGTGGTTAAGAGAATAATTATTGTGAAACCAATAGAAGCGATTTATTGAGTATGTTAATGTTAAGAAGATGCTTCGTTATGTCAATGTCTGGTTTTGCCTTTCAGGTTTGGAGCTAACACTTACAGGGGTTGCGAGCATAACTATGTTTACCTACCTTTATCTACTATTTTTGGACGCGGCAATTAGGTTGATTATTTCCTACCGTGGGATTACAGAATATTGATTAATGTTTATATATAGAAGTATCGTGTATTCACTTTTTCTGTTGTCTTGTGAAGGCTATACGTTTTGCGGCTTCCATTATTTCGGTGGCTTGTTTTGCCTTTAGCTTATGTCTCCGCCCACCAAGTTCTTTGATTGCAGATTCTACGTCATGGATTTCAATGAAACCTCTACGGAGAGCTTCCAACAAAATTGTCCAGGTGTTCCAAACCATGAATCCATGCATCTTAGCAAGGTCTGAGAGAATCTTCTCATCGACTAGCATGCTCTTAACCTTGTTTTCTACTGCCAGTATGAGTGTTTCAGCATCAGATTTGGATACGTTTTCACTTTTAGCTATCCTCTTAGCAGTTGAACTCCCCTTCCTAGTTATACTCTTAACTATAATCCACCCTTCATCTATTGCTTCCTTCACGATTAGAGCATCGCTGTGGCCAAGTTTGACTCCTTCATCGACAACTTCCCTTTCAACCTCTGGGACGATTAATACGCTTTCGAAGAGCTTCTTAATAAGGTGAAGCTTGCTTATTTGAGCTTGGTGGATTAGTGGTCCTGCATTAGATACCGCTGTAAGCAGAGCTATTCCCCGTATTTCGCCTTCAGGTACTCTTTGACCGTTTCCGAGTCCCAATTTACTACTACGCCTTCCCTCTCCAGCATCTCTAGGAACTCTCGTAGGGGTATCCTTAATATCTCAGAAGCCCTTGAAGCAGTTAGCTTACCTTTTTTGTAGATTTGTATGACCCTCCGGCGTAGTCCGTCTTCAATAAAATCCTTAAGTAGCGTAGTTCGATCAACATTCTCTAGGTCTCTTACGGCTTCTATTTTCTCTAGGTCTCTGCGTGAAAGCCGCATAGTAATCACAACAGGTTTTTCTGGCATAACTATCCCCGTGATTAGGAATACATTGTAATACATAAATGTTTCCTAATCATAACCCAATTAAGAAGGTTGGGTACCCTAAGATTCGGAACACTAAATAGCTTCCGAGAGAAAATAGTCGAAGATATGAAGGTGGTTAAGAATAACTCCATATAAAATTCAATTATGCGTTATTGAATAATCTACACTGTAGGCGAAGTCAATATAAGCGTTAATTATTGGGGACGGTTTGGGAAAATTGAAGAGTTTCATCCTAAAGAAGTGAAAGAAATTGAGTTGATAGGTGGATAAAGGGTTTCATAAATAATTATAAAATAATCAAACAGAGATTCAGGGAGAATAAAAAATCACTAAAAAATACAAAGATAGTTAAATTTAAAAGTGGAGAACTTACTAACAAGTAAACCGACCAACAAGACAGAAAAAAGTGATTACCAAAAGTTTTTTAAATTCCCATTTCCAAAAAGATAACCCACCTCAAGCATCAAAATTGGAAGTGACAATTACGCCTGCAAAATCTGACCTCCTCAAATATGTGAATGAGAGAAGAGTACTAGTTTCAAAGATTGAAAACTTCAATGGTGATTGTGACATTAACAAGTTACTGCAGAGCATAGAGATCTTCCAAGACTTGAGCAGTAAAATCTATAGATTGAGTGAAAGATGCCTTAAATCCCGCCTCATAACCAAAAAAGAGTATTACAGAATCCGCGATGAAACAAATGAAATGTACACCCAGATAAAAAGGATAGTAAACAAAAACTTGGAGAAATGTAAAGTCGATTGGTATATAATATGATATGAATCAAAGACTAAAAATGGGAAGCGTTTAAACCTTAACATTTTATAAATATATTTGATGCTTCCTACCGCCGGTTTTTGGTTTTCTGAAAATAAAATTTTTGGGTTTTACCTTTCAGTAGAGGAAACTTATATAGTAGCATATTATGAATGTTCCAATTCCAATGGCGGCGGTGCGGATTCCCCTAATAACCATGTTGGCCTTTGAGATTTTGCCAAAGTACATTCCCATACTGAAGAGTATGGTGATTGCCACTGCTATGGTAATGTAAATTGCTATTGTGGTTTGCTGGATTAAAATTATGGGTAGGGTTAGGGCTAGGGCTACCAAAATGGGAACTGAGAAGTTTGTGATTCCCACAATGAATTGGCCTGTTCTTGAGGCTTTGTAATGGATGGTTTCATCAAGATCGTGAAGCATAGATTTTTCCAGCTCCTTTAACCGTTTGGCGCTTTCAAACCTTTCAGCCTCAAATGTGCTGACGCCACTAGAGATCCCGAGGGCTAAGGCTCCGGTTAATGTGGTTCCAAAGATTAGGAGGGGACTAATACTGCTTGCGGTTGCAGCGCCTATAATAATTCCCATACATGTGAGCACTGAGTCAAAAACGGTGTTCATAAGGAAGCGTCTCAGTGTCGGCCAAACATTAGCCACTTTTAATTGGTATCTTATCCTATTTAGAAAAGAAGACACGAATCAATCATCTCCTATTCAATACCTCATAAATTTTATACCATATATAATTTTTGAGACTCAACTGGATGCTGGAGTGGGTTCAACTAATTTTAGGGCAAGAAATTCCTAATCCTTCTTTTCCTTGTTTGTAGAAGTGTGTTTTTAATGGTTGGTGATTTTTCATTTTTGTTTAGGAAAAGGTTTCATTCGCTTAGAATTAGTTCTCCTCCGTATTCTCCAATATCGGGGTACCATTTGGTGTTGAATCCCAGTCTTTTCCCTATCCTTATTATTTTTCTGTTTTCGGGTGAAACATAGGCGAATATTTTTTTGACGCCCATTTCCTTCGCAACTTTGATGGTGTGTAAGAGCAGGTTGGTTCCTATGCCCTTGTGTTGCCAATCGTTGTGAACTACAATAGCGATTTCAGCGGCTCCCGTTTTCCTGTCCAAAAAGTATCTGGAATCAGCGACAATCTTGCTTGACTCCCCATTTTTCACCAATGCCACCAGTGCCATACTCTCATAATAATTTATTTTGGTCCACTCCTCCACAATCCATCGAGTGACCTTGCGGTAACTCAGAAACCTAAAATAGTTTTTCTCCTTGGAGAGGGAACTATAAAACTGGTAGAGCATTTCCAAATCTTCCTCAGGCTTTAAGGGGCGAAAAATCACCACCCCACCATCATCCAAAACATAGGTTGTTTCAAAACGCTTAACGATATCCTTCTCCTCTCTCAACAAACCCACTTCCCAAAATATACCATTCAACTAAATATAACTGTGAAACACCACTTAAATAGTTACACCCAAACTTAAAAAAGAAATCTAAACAAAAATGAAAAAAAGGAAACAAACGCATAAAACAAATAGTAACTTAAACACAGCCCAAAAGCAATAAACCAATTATCCCCCATTGTTTGAAATCTACTACTCTGGGACCTATTTTTCTATTTTTCCTCCCCCGTATTTATTTACACTGTTAGCGACTCCTTCTAGGAGGGTGGGCCTTTTTTGCCTCATTTTTCTTTAAACCGATATTTCGCAGATTCTGCGAAGCTTTTTGGGCGATTATGATTTTTCCGTGTGGTTTTGGGTGTGTGGCTGCGTTTTTCACCAGTCCCACACCCTCATTTTTTCAAAAACTGGAAGCATGGTGATAAAAGCTTCGCAACTCCACTAAAAGATTCCCAAATCTGCGAAAAATGGGTTTAAACATTTCTAAAAATCATATTTCAAGAGTCAAAAATGCTTTTTCTAAACAATAAACTCAAATATTTCAGAAATTGGTAAGGTAACCCCAAAGAGCTACTACAATATATTGTATTGAGTGTACCAAGTTAGTACTCAAACTTATTTCTCAATTTTCCTAATAGTAGTTTAAATATGTATGCTAGTTTGTCCCCTCACAAATTTTGGACGGTTATTAGCAGTCCTTCATTCTCACCCCTCTCTAAAATTTTTCCCAAGAGTAATTTGGGGGCAAGCTAGCGCCCCTTCCACTTATTTTAATAGTGGAACTCATTTCTGAAATCTTAGATTCATTTTTTAGATTCCCAATAAGTTTTATAAGGTCGTTACTGGAGTTGGATATTATGAGCCTAGAGGAATATAAGAAGAAGAGGGATTTTGCCAAGACCAAGGAGCCAATGGGAGAAGTGAAGAAGGGCAATGGTAAGATTTACGTGGTTCAGAAGCACTATGCAAGCCACATTCACTGGGATCTGAGACTTGAAAGGGACGGTGTTCTTAAGAGTTGGGCGGTTCCCAAAGAACCTCCCACAAAGATGGGAACCAAAAGACTGGTGATAACCACAGAGGATCACCCCATCGAATATGCCAGTTTTGAAGGGGAGATTCCCGAGGGAGAGTATGGGGCAGGGAAAGTGGAGATATGGGATAGCGGAGTATATGAGGAGGAGAAGTGGAGCGATAAGGAAATAATCGTTAAGATAAAGGGTAAACGTCTAAATGGACGATACTGCCTCATACGCTTCCCTAAAGTTGAAAACGGATGGCTGTTCTTTAGGTGTGATAAAGATGGATAGGGAGAGAGCACAAAAAATATTCAAACTACTAAAAGAGAATTATGGAGATGTCGGCGGCACCATCCTTAAATATAATACTCCCCTGGATCTATTAGTAGCCACCATACTCGCAGCCCAGTGCACAGACGAATTGGTAAACAAGGTTACCGAGAAACTATTCAAAAAGTACAAGACAGCAGAAGACTACGCCAATGCAGACCTTGAAGAGTTAGACCAAGACATTAAATCCATTCTTTTCCATCGAAAAAAGGCGGAAGCCATAAAGAATGCAGCCAAAATGCTCGTGGAAAAATATAACTCTCAGGTTCCGAAGACTATGGAAGAAATGGTTAAACTTCCTGGGGTTGCAAGAAAAACTGCAAACATAGTCCTATCAAACGCTTATGGTATAAACGAGGGAATCGCCGTAGATACCCACGTCATGAGACTAGCTCAGAGAATGGAATTAACCCACCAGAAGGATAGAGACAAAATCGAAGCAGATTTAATGAACCTCTACCCACAGAACCAATGGTTCGAGTTAACCAACCTACTAATCACCCACGGCAGAAGAGTGTGTACTGCCAAAAAGGCCAAATGTGGAGAATGCGTGGTAAACAAGCTCTGCCCCTCGGCCTTCAAAGTTTAAGCATACACAACCAAAACCACAAAAGTGAAAAAATGAACACTACAGTTTTCAGCTTGGTAACTAAATTTCCAAAAAGATTCTACACCCTTTGATTGCAGTCGTCCTCAAAAAGCAAGGTTTACGGTAGCGTGTCCTCCTCTGGTGTACCAAATTTTTCAAAAATAGAAAAGTGAAGCTGGAAGTAGAGTTTCTTATTGTCATTTTGCTATAATATTCTTTTTATGTTTCTTAAAAAGGAAAAGCATAATAAGATATGGATTTTTTGTTTAGAGGGAACTCATAAGGTTTAGTTTATGGGTGACCCTCTTTGACGTCTATTTTCGTTTTCGGCCTTCTGCCTGAGTCGCCTGGAAAGACACTTATAAGCAGAGCTATCATACGAGGATTAATCAATAGGGGTTTAGATGTTGGTGTTTTTAAGCCTCGCTCAGGCCACAATTACTGGTATCAGTACGATGCTTTCCTGAAGTGTAAGGAGGAGGGTCAACTATTCTGCCAGGACATAATAGAGCTTACAGAGGCTCGCGGTGGAGAAACATTGCCCTACGTATTAACAAATCCTGTAGATGCTCTCATGGCTCCCCTCAAAATTGAAAATTATCTAACTGGAAAGAATTGCAACCAATTCTATTTAGACGATTACCAGACATTCACACACCTAGTAATGGAAAGATATACGGTTTATGAGGCAGAAGTCACAAATACTCTCTGCATCAATTCTTCTAGAATAAAGGATGTACTTTTCTCGGAGCCCACATTCCTCAAGGATGTTATAAGTAAAGCCACAAGAACTATCCAAATCGACTCCCTAGAAGCTTGGAATCAAGTATACAAAGACCTTTCATCCAGGGCAATACTAAGTTGCTACAGAAAGGTGTGTGAAAAGCACGGAAACATTCTAGTTGAGGGATACAATGACGCGGTTTGCCCCGAACCCACCCTCAACTACAACATAGTTATTGGTGTTGCACCCGGAATCGCAATATTCTATGAGCCAGAGCGATTCACCCAAGTTATAAAATTTATGAAAGACCTTGGAAGAGACCCCCTAAGCTTGAGGGCTGAAAACATATTAGAGTACCTCAAAACGGACAAGATAATAAGAGTGCCCACCCTAGTTTCAGAAGAAAAAAAGGACACAGACACTCTAAGTAAAAAATTAAGCCAAATAGTGGACAATGTAGAGGAAAAAATCGAAGAAGAACACCATCCACTCTCGGAAAATATACAAGCACAGTAAAACCAAGTAGAAAGAAAAAAGTTAGTTTACCATAAAACGGTAAAACAAGCATTCGAAATGGTCCCCAAAATTCCCTGAAACTTTCGTGTGGAAATTCTCAGTATTCATTAAAAATGAGATAAGAATTGAGAAAATACAAAACCGATTTAAGCTTTTAATACTATTTATTCGTGGTGAAGGGGTTGAAATCTAAATCTGGATATGTCTAGGGAGCAGATTATTCAGAAGCTGAGCGATGAGAGCTTGACTAAAATTTACAGGAACTTGGAGGTAGTTGCAGTTTATCTTTATGGAAGCTACGCTAGGGGAGAGCCGTCGCCTTTTAGTGATGTTGATGTCGGTGTCCTTTTGGCAAAGAATGTTCCTACTGAGAAGTATCTTGATGTTGAGCTTGAATTGACAGATAGCATTTCTAGGATTCTTGGGCATCCCGAAGTTGAGGTGAGAGTGCTTAATAAAACACCTGTCGTTTTTAGGTATGAGATCGTTAGGGATGGCTGTTTAGCCTACTGTTCTGATGAGGATGTTCGCGTTGAGTTTGAGGCTAGCACAATGGTGGAATACTTCGACTTTAAATATGTGCTTGACGAGTACTACCGCTACCTAGCCAAGAGAATCGAGGAGGGAAGAATGACTGACTAACCCAGAAGTGATTAAGGCTAGACTATCGAAGCTCCAAGAATACTTGAAAATACTGAAACATCTATCTGGATACACTTTTAACGAGTTTAAATCAAATCCCGAAAGATATGGTAGCGCTGAGCGATTTCTTTAACTTGCAATTGAGTGCTGTATCGATATGGGGAGCCATATAATTGCTTCCGAAGGGTTTCGTAGACCTGAAGACTATGCAGATATATTCAGAGTGTTAAGGGGAAAATAAGGTAATACCCGAAGAGTTTGCTCCTCAGCTTATAGCAATGGCTAGGTTCCGAAACTTACTGGTTCACGTCTATATGGTAATAGATCTTGGCAAAGTCTATGAGATACTAACTAATAATCTCTCAGATTTAGAAAAATTTGCTAAATTCATTTTAGATTACATTAAAAACCTACATAAGCTTCGCTTTTTAGACAAATTATAAAAAACCTTTTCTTGTTCCCTCGCCACTTAATGGTGTTGTGGGCGCTGGGTGGAAGGCCACTTTTATTTTGGGGCTCTTGACCCCCGTGTTAAAAACTGGTCTTCGCCCCTCCTGACGGCTAGACAGATTGGGCGTTGGAGCCCGCATAGCAAATTGTTGCAAAGGCTCTGGAGGTGCAGTTACGAAGCACCTCTAAAAATTAGGAGGTATAGCTTTTGTTAGATAAAGGTTATGGTAGGGATGTCCAAGTAATGCAGAATTACTTTTCTAATGTTTTCTGAAAATGGATTCTGTTTTTTTTCCTTACCTTTTGCTACTGTTTAGGTTATAGGTTTTTGATATCGATGTCTGAGAGTTTGAGGCCGAATTCTTCAAGTCTTTTGAAATGTTTTTTGTTTAGTGTCCAGAGTGGTGTGTCTTTTGAGATGCAGATGGCTCCGGTTAGTAGGTCTCTTTCTCCTATTGGTTCTCCTCTGATGTTCAGCTCAGCCCAGATTTTGCCTGCTGTGCTTATACTTTCGTTGTCTAGTGGTAATACTTCAAATGCGTCTTCAACAGTTCTTTTAGATTCTTCGGGTTTTACTCCTGCCCTGATTTCTCCCCTTATGTACTCGTACTCAGTTATTGCGGTTATGCAGGCATCGTAGACTTCAACAAACTTTTCAAGCATTCCAATTTTCCCTAAATTAATTAGGGCATCAGTCTCAACGACGATCCTCAAAGGGGGATTCCCTCCATTGTGCTAGAATGTTTCTTTTTCTGAATTTTCTAGCTTGAGTTTCCTTCTAAGGGTTTCATGGGACTCTGAAATGTGGCTCTCAACAGTGTTGAATCTTTTTTGGAGGCTTCTCGCAGCAAGCTTTCTTCGCAGCTTTCTGTTTTCTTCCAGAAGCTCCACTAGAAACTTACTCCACTCCCTTCCCGCCCTTATCTTGTCAAGATCTTCCTTAACCTTAACTAGGACGGGTATCGTTGTGTATTTTCTCTTTTCAGAACTCAAGTGGATCACCGAGTGAAAATAAATTTTTATAATGATGTAATTATATTATAATTTAACGGTATTATAAAAATTTGGGGTTGGAGTTTACTCGGATTCGGGTTTCCTAACTTTTTTAGGATAAATATTATGGCGTGTACATCTCTCGTGAAGACATATTTCCGTACCTTGTCTAAGACTCTTTAACTCAAATTTCAGATTTCCTCTATAATTGCTGGAAAAGCGGAAGGAAGCTTAAGGTCTCCCCTCTTTGGCTTTAAGCTTAAGCCTGAAAGAAAAGAGAATAGAAATCTCCATTTGGCAGAAAGAGAAATAAGTTCCCCATCCAATTCGCGGAGCCAAATACACACTAATTATGAAAAAGAGCTTAACCCACCTTGATAATACTCATCTTGATCTGTCACCCCAAAGGCTTCCATGCCTTGCCTCTACTAGCATTAAATTTTTTGCTAAGCAGATTTTGCCCCAAAAAATTCTAATTGAGTGAAAAGTAAAATACTCGTGTATTAAATTTGTTCTAATTGCTGCAAACTTCTCAGAACTCTCCTTGTACTGTAACCTGCCTTCATCTAAATAAGTGCTGGAAATAGTTTGAAAGAACCTAGAAGAAGTTAAAGAATTCGAAAAAGAAATCGAGAAAACACATCGAAATAAAGACTGAAACGCGCAAGTTATCAGAACAAAGTCGGAGAAGGCAGAAGGAAATTAATTATAGAAAAAGATAAAGATAGTAAAAATGATTTTCAATAATGTGTATAATCAAATCCAAACCCTAAAACACAATAATGGGGTGAGATAGATTGGGAGATACTGAAAAAGTTGTGTTAGAAGCTATGAAGAAGGCAGGTAAGCCGGTGAGGCCTGGAGATGTAGCCAAGATGACCGGCCTGGATAGTAAAGAGGTGTCCGCAGCGATTCAAAATTTGAAAAAAGAGGGAAAAGTTATATCCCCCAAAAAATGTTACTGGGCACCCAAGTAAGATCCCACATTATCCCCCCTTTTTTATTTTTAAAAACCATTTATTGTGCTTTTCACAAATCTTTTTATAAGGAATAATTGGTTTTATCTCTTAGTTAACCCTGAAAAAGGAGAATTAGAGGAGGAAAATTCCTTTGGTTGAGAGAATATTGTGGAGATTTTTAGAGAGAAATGCCAGGGAGTATCCAGGTCTCGAGGCCTACCGCTATCTTGGAAAGAGCGAAACCTACAAAGAAGTGGATGAGAAATCCGACATCTTAGCAAAACACCTCATAAAAATGGGTGTAAAAAAGGGTGACCGGGTATCTGCATATATTCCACCAGTACCAGAATTCTTAATGTTCTTTATGGCTACATCAAAATTGGGAGCCATACTAACCCCCCTCGACACCCGATTCAAATCTACAGAACTGACCTATACTAACGACATCGCGCAGCCCAGCGTATTCATTTATCAACCATTCCTTGAATCCACACAGGCCAACTTTGAGGAACAAGTTAAAGAAATGCTGCCCCAATTTCAAAAGAACGTCAAACACTACATTAGTCTGGGAGAAACTAAAATACCCAAAGCAGTTACCATACAAAGCCTACTTAGAGAACCCCTCCACGAACTGGATGGAGAATTGGAAAAGAGGAAAAAGGCTGCCCGTGAAGAAGACCCTATACTCATAATTTTCACAACTGGCACCACTGGACCACCAAAAGCAACACTCCTGACTCACAAGAGCATATCTTCCATGTGTTTGAACGAAGTTAAAGCAACCAAGGCCAGACCCGAAGACCGGGTGTTGTGTCACTTCACACCCAGCCACGTTGCAGGCTCCTGCGAAATAGTAGCTACAGCCATAGTGGGACCTCTGACCACCGTTTTCCTAGATCATTTCAACCCTAAGACCACCCTAGACACTGTTCAAAACGAGAAGGTCACAATGTGGGGACAGATTCCAACCATGTTCCAATTAGAATTCGTATTACCCAACTTTAATGATTACGACTTCTCCTCAGTAAGACTCTGCATAATAGCGGGTGAGCCGCCAACAAAGGATCTGGTGCAACGTCTACAAAAAATTGGACAGGGACACGTAATAACCGGCTGGGGACTAACGGAGACATCTGGCTTCGCGACTTGGACCGAGATCGACGACACATTCGACAACCTGACTAACACCGTGGGAAAAGCGGCAGGCGACTATAAAATTAAAATCGTGGACATAGATAATCCGAAAAAGGAGCTAAAAACGGGTGAGATTGGAGAGATTGCAGTTATTGGCGACTGCAACATGGCGGGATACTTCGGCAACCCCGAAGAAACAAGAAAAACACTGCTAGAAGGGAATATGCTACTTACAGGCGATGTGGGCTACCTGAGAGAAGACGGTTACCTTGTGCTAACCGCTAGGAAAAAGGAAA
Source organism: uncultured archaeon (assembly GCA_964510585.1). Taxonomy (GTDB): domain Archaea; phylum Asgardarchaeota; class Jordiarchaeia; order Jordiarchaeales; family Jordiarchaeaceae; genus Jordiarchaeum. The sequence continues at coordinate 11,546 of CAZECW010000216.1, forward strand.
TCATACGCTATGCAGCATACAACATTTATCCACCAGAGGTTGAAGACTACATAACCAAGTATCCGGGCATAATCCAAGCAGCAGTGGTGGGTATACCAGACCCCATATACACTGAGGTTCCATGGGCCATTGTTCGCCCAAACCCCTGGGTTGAGAAAAAAGTCACCGCAGAAGAACTCATAGAGTACTGTAAGAAAGGACTAGCCGACTACAAGGTTCCCAGACGCGTAATATTCAAAGACAACCTACCATTGACTCGCGTTGCAAAAATTGACAAAAAAGCCCTAAAAGCCGAAGCAATAGAAATCGCAAAGAAGGAAGGAAAAATAAAGTAACCATAAATAAAAATCACCCCCATTCTTATTTTTTAACAAAAAAGGTTGAGATGATTAAGGAAGGCGGCGCTCCATTCATAGTCTTCTCTTTGGCCTTGGAGGAGAATAGTAGACCGATGGGCCGGTTCCCTCTTCTGGTTTGAGTTGAAATGTTTTTCTTTGGGCAATTATTTTTGAAACCTCACTCTCAGGATCATTCAGGTCGCCAAAATAAATAGCCTGTCCTTCGCAGCAGACCACACAGAATGGTTCAAGACCCTGATCAATGCGGTGTACGCAAAAGTGGCACTTTTCAATAACCTTCCTACTGCGATTAAAATGTATGGCGCCGTAGGGACAAGCATCGATGCACACAAGGCACCCATTGCACTTGTTTTCGTCTAAAACCACTGGTCCATCTTTTCTCTTTATTAGCGCTCCCTGAGGACAGGCATCCACGCAGGGAGGATTAGCGCAGTGATTACATAGCTGGGGAAGAAAGTTCATTCTCAACTCGGGGAAACTTCCCTCTGGAGTATCTTTTTGCAAAACATTTTGGGTTTCTACCCAGATCCATGGGGCTGTTGTGTTGTTCTCTATTCTGCAAGCCACAGTGCAAGCTTCACATCCTATACATCTTTCCTGATCTATGACTAGAACCAGTCTTCTGTTTTTCATTTTTCCGCCTCCTCCAGCTTTTCCACTTCAACTGCTACATCGTTCATGCTCATATTAGGTTCATAAACAAATGCGTGCACTGGGTTAATGACGTCGTGGGTTAGATGGTTGACGCTTCCCTCCCCAAACTGGTCAATCCACCACCCCTCAGTGATATTGATTACTCCTGGTCTAACGCCCTCCGTTACCCTAGCCCTCAAAATAGTACGGGCGCGATCATTGAAAACAACTACAATGTCGCTATCCTTAATGTTACGCTTTTTAGCATCAATAGGATTGATTTCCACAACTGGTTCGGGGTTCATCTCGAGGAGTGAGCGGACATTGGCAAACATGGAGTGGGTTCGAAACCGACTGTGTCCCTGAATAAATGCTAAAGGATACTTTCCCTTGCCTGGCTCAACTGGAGCTTCTAATGGCGGTAGATAAACTGGTAGGGCCTGACCAAATTCTACAAGTTGTTCTGCATATATTTCGATTTTCCCCGAGGGAGTGGAGAATGCAATGTCAAATTTTTGACCAGTATCCGGAATGAATGGTAGCTTCATAGCTCCCTGCTGCTTTAACTTTTCCCTCGTGATTCCACCCAAGGAGGGATGCTTCATAATAAGATCTATGAATGCCTCCTCTCCACCCTCAAAATACTCGCCGAAACCCAATTTTTTAGCCACTCCAGCGGCTATATCCACATCAGACTTGGATTCATAGAGAGGCTCTATCACTTTCTGCTGAAGCTGAACATAGGGATAGGGGTGAGGCAGAAAATCTGAAAATTCCAGAAAGCTACAGGTAGGAAGCAAAATGTCAGCATAGCGGGCAGTGGGCGTCATAAACAGGTCCACAGTCACAATAAACTCCAAATTGGGAATAACTTCCCTTATGATTTTCCCACTGTTAGCACACTGATTTACAAAGTTAATGAAAGCAAACCACACCGCCTTAATCGGCCAAGGTTCCCCCTTAATCACCGCATCATAAAGTTGCAGTATCCCCAGCCGGTGATAAGACGGCTTCTCTGGAATAGCGTGGAGGAAGGGCTGCCAGTTAAGCACTGCGGGAAGATGCCCTGAACCAAAAGAGGTGTTAACATTTCCAGTAACAGCGGCAACTGTGCCTAAAGCCCTCATAGAAATATCCCCGTGGTATGTCCTAGCCAAACCCATATGAGTAACAAAAGCAACTGGTTTCGCGGTGCCGATTCTCTCACCTAACTTTCTTATGAGTTCAGCCGATACTCCCGATATTTCAGACACCCTTTCAGGGGGATACTGCTCAGCTAATTCTCTAAGAAGCTGAAATGAAGGCTTACATTCCAAACCGTTTAACCTGTAAGTCCCAGTAATTGCAGCAATAATTCCGGATGTTCCCGGAATCTGGGGTGAATTTGAAACAGCATCCCAGACAACATAGCTTTCCTTTTCCTTCCAACCCAAATCCTTACCCCTAAGAAACTTCCCGGTATCAGTTCTGACCAGAAAAGGCCCCACAGTATACCTGCGAATAAAATCATCGTCCTGGAGCCCCTTCTTGAAAATAACATGCATCAGCCCAAGAGCCAGAGCAGCATCGGTACCCGGCTTAATTCCCAGATACTCGTCAGCCTTCGAGGCTGTTACAGTATAACGTGGATCAATAACCACAAGCTGCGCACCCTTCTCCTTAGCATCCATAATTTTTCGCATCATGAAGAGGGGTTGGGTCTCAGCAGGGTTTGAACCCCAAACAACCACAAGTTCAGGAACCGATGGTGGAATAAGGTAGGGCAAGAAGAATGTGAATGGCAGATGGGTGCCGAAAAGAACCCGGCTACCGCAGGGCAGACCAGCATCGCCATAGCCCCATGCACTAACCCGCGTACTCTGAGTCAGACTGGCCAACCTCAAATATGCTCCAAATTTGGTTGTGCCGGCTCCGGGTCCCCCTAGGACCCAGCCAATTGCACGCCAGCCATACTTGTCACCAATTTCTCTGAACTTGTTTGCAATTGTGGTGAATGCTTCATCCCAAGAAATTCTCTCAAATTTTCCTTCTCCACGCTCCCCCACCCTCTTCATAGGATACTTTAAGCGCTCAGGATGGTAGGTTATTTCTAGACTGGAGAGGCCGCGTAGACAGATTCTCCTGTCCCTTGGATCCGGGAAGTCTGCAGGCTCCAGTTTAACTACTCGGTCACCTTTAACGTGAGCCAGAATGCCACAGCAATCTATGCCACAGTGTGCAGGACAGGCAGTCCTCACTACCCGGATTCCATCTTTCTCGTCCATACTTTTTAACCTTCAAAAATGGTAATTCTATATTTTTCTAATTTTTGCTTTTAACTATTATTATCTTTTCGTTATACTATGGTGTGTGGGGATATGGATTTTATCCTTCGCGGTATTATTTCAAAATTGTGAAAAAAAATAAAGGTGTTGGAGGATTTTTTATTTCATGGCTAGGAGTGTTAAACCTAGTTCCTTCTCGAGGTTCTGAACCTTTTTGAGTTGTTCTGGTGATAAGTCTGCAAAAGAGGTGGGTTTTTGGAAGGCAACCAGAACTACGTCGAGTTCCTTTTCCAGTTGCTGAATTTTTGCTATCTGGTCCTTTTTTAGTTTAGCTGGTTCCGGCCAAACTTTCATTTGAAGCCCTCCCAAAATTGATTTTACCACCCGTTAAAAAGTATAACGTAACTCTAATTTATATAGATTTCCAAGGATAAATTATCCTACAAAACAACCCATCCCACCAGAGCCTAAACGAGTTAACCGTGCCCCTCCCACATATTCTTCACACGAATAGAAACTACCACAAATAGTGAAGTCTGAATTCCTACACCAGCAGATTCTGAACTGTAAACATAGCGGGGCCCAATTTACTAATTCCGCAAAAATGGCGGTCAGTGAGAGTTTGAGTTCTTATGTTAATTTTTGTTTTGTTAAAGAGTTATAAAAAATAACATCTTGTAAGGAGTGGGTAGATTATTTATATACTAGTTGCTCCCCTTATGCTAATTGGAAAAAAAGATTTAGGGAATCTGCCAAATATGGTTCCATAGTGAATACTTGACAATTTTAGAAACCGAGCGAGAATACCCACCTTAACAGTGGTGTATCATAATTGTGAGGATTTTCAGCTCTGATTTGAGAAGATCCTCATTTTCCTATTATGAGGAGATAGTCGAGTTAAAAAAGTGTGAGTTTTAGGTATATTCTTTGGAAGATAGCTGATGAGGGTTTATGGAAAAAATGTGGTTTCCTGATAAACGGCGGCTCGAGAAGATTAAAATGGATATAAGGAGAACCAGGGAATTGGAAGCAGACCCGGTTAGGATAGCTGGTTGGCTCACAGACTTCGTCATTAAGATTCACCTTGAACATCTAAAAAAGAAGTATCCCAATAAGACTCGGGAGGAGCTGGTAGACATTCTGAGGCATATCCTAGCTGAGCGTGATAGAGATGAGCTTTGAGGACTTTGTGAAGAGGGCCTTTTCAGCGCTAAATGAAGCAAACTTGGAATATGTTATTATCGGAGGTCTTGTGGCAATAATTTATGGTAGGCTCAGATCAACCGCGGATTTGGACGTCGTGATTAAACTTCAACCCTCAGAAACTGAGTCCATTGCTAAGCTGGTTTCAGCATTCAGGAAGCACGGCTTAGATGTACTGGAAGGCGAAATCGTCGCCTCACTGAGGAAGAAGAGCCACTTCTCTGTTTTTGACATCAAATCTCCGCTTAGAGTAGATGCTAAGGGAATATACACCCGTTTTGACTCAAAAACCATGGAGAACCGTAGAAAGGAGAAGGTATTGGGCGTAGATGTTTGGGTGGCTTCACCAGAAGATACCATCATCTCCAAGCTTATTTATGGTTCCACCCAAGACATCGAAGACGCGGCAGCCATAATGCTAAATCTCAGAGATAAAATCGACTATGAATACCTGAACAGGCAAGCAAAGATAGAAAACGTAGGAAAGCAACTAAAAAAACTACTCACCAAACTGCAGTAAACTGGAACCACTTCTCTAGTAAACGCTTACGCCTAATGAATTGGAAAACTTCAATTATAAAATTGATGTTTTTTGGAAATATTTGACACTCTCCGCGACTAAAGTCGGGAGATTCTTGCTTCTGGCTCATCGCCTTCGAAGCAATGGGTGTGCCATCACCCAGTTAACACGCCCTTCCCTCAAAGGGAACGGCGTCTATGTTGGCACCCTCATGGGGGCTG
>CAZECW010000217.1:0-5357 GCA_964510585.1 uncultured archaeon
CTTTCTTTATTTGAGGCTCTTAGGTGGCTGGAGCTGTTGGGGGAGTGATTAGGTAGAGTGGCCAGTTTTTTAGAATTCCTTTTGGAAGTTCGCCCTTTTTGACTTTTTTTATGAGTTCTAACCTGGGTGTTTTTGTCTCGAATGGTTGACTGCTGATTGTTTCTAGTTGGAGCTGTTTTCTTTTCATAGCTTGCCTAATAAATTTTCCCCCAGGACATTGGTAAAGTTTATTTTTAATTTCATCGATGCCTACGCAATGGCTACTTTCAGGCAGTGTTAGGATCATCACAAGGTGCTGCATATTGGCATCCGCTATTATTATGGCTGAGAGGCTCCCCTTCACTTCACATTTTAGGGATAAACATGTAAAAAGTCTATGGGGATTAACTATTTCCAAGTTTTTAATTTTAAAATAGTCTCCTACAAACACTCTGCTCCCTTGAGGAATTTTGAGTTCCCTTGAAAATTTTAACTCTACTTTTAGAGGAAACGCTGCGCGTAAAACTTGTCCACCAATTTTGGGAAGGCCCTGCTGATTTTCAACGGTGACCACGTCCCCCGTATCGATGTTTATTATTGGCTCAGAACCCCGGAGATGTGAAACTAGGAGCTGGCCGAAGCCCTTTCTGCTGCGAGAAATTAGCTCAATTTTTTCACCGCGCCTAACAACAGGTATGGATAGGGGAAACACCAACATTCTATCGCTTAACGGGAAGCCTGAATCATCTCTATCGATACTTGCAGCAAATGGGCCTACTTCACTTCCCACATAAAGGTTGGTGTATTTTTCAGAGCCCCTCTTCCAACCCATAAAATTTCGAATCTTGGACCATTCACCCTCGGTCATTGAGGAAATACTGAAAACTATTGTGGCTTCAGAAAGGGCCTCTGATAAAAGTTTCTGCAACTCTGCGGCTGCTGCTCCAACTTCCCAATTATTTATCATGCGTGTAAGTTCAGAAGACTCTCGACTTTCGGTAAAAGTTTTTTGTGAATTTTTTAAGCTTTGGCGTAGCTTGTCCAAGTCGGCCCAACCCAATATGGTGGAGGCTGGAGCGGAAACAATTGATATTTTATTCATGGAGAGCATTTTTTCTAGTACTAGGGGATTGTTGGCATTTTTGTATTCGTAGAGAAGGTATGATTTGGGCTTAATTAGGGAGAGCATAAGCCTCTGGGAAAATTCTGAGGAATAAAGTTTAATCAACGTTTTTTTGTTAAAATTGATCATTCCATCCCCAATTATCCTGTTAGGGACAAATATGACTGCTGAGGAATCGGTGCTCAGCCCACTAGCTTCAAATATGGCCCGCATTCCAGGAGCCCACAATCTTTTAGCCAATTCTTCTGAAATGTGGTAAAATTTGAGATCAGAGAGGGTGCCACCCGATGTACCAGAAGTGTGACAACACACCACAGGCTTTGAACCCTTATGTGAGTCCACAAGAGAGTTTGGTTCCACAGAGATTTGTTTGGGGTCTGTGACTTCCCTTTTTATCCTTTCAAAAATATTATCAACATTCTCTAGTCCCGATAGCTTCAATGCTAGGGACTCGTATTCCTCCCTTGAAGATATGTTGAGCCAGCTTCTCCAATCAGTGGAATGAATATCAGAGTAGGCTTCATTAAAAACCCTCTGCAATTGGGGGTCAAAATCATAAAATCTCATAACAAATCTCCAAAAAGAATAGATAAAAAAATAGTTTTTTCTAGCTAATCCAACATACACATATTTTTATGGCGGCTTTTCTTCGCCGAATGTTTGCCACTGTTTGAATGGCTTCTTCATGGCGTGGTATTTCTCGTAATCCTTTTTGGAGAAACCATTATTTTTACAAATTTTTCCGTAGAATTCTCCGGCGGGCGTAATCTTCCTCCTGAGTGACCCCACCAAGTCTATGTATCCACCCACATCCTTTTCTTTGCCTTCAACGTCCACCAATGCGAAGAAGGGTCTATAGTTGTAACCCCACTCGTAGCTGTGTAGCGTACACCACCAATTGTATCCAATTGCTTTTACTTTGTCCAGCTTTATAGCGTCATAATATTCCTTGAGGTGCTCAACCATAAATTTGATTTTCTCGTCGTTGTCCCGTGTGGGAAACCCGTTTTCAATAACGGTTACTGGTTTTCCATATCTCTTGTAGAGATCTGTGGCTAGCATCCTTAATCCCTCTGGATAAACTATCTGGTTGGCTACCATATTGTTCTCCTTCATGAAGAATTTGAAATAGTAGTCGATTCCACAATAATCCATTTTGTCCTTTATTCCATCCAGAACCTGATAGTTCAAAACTTGGTTGGCCAGATCAGCAGATGCTTTATGTGCCTCGTTTTTTGGGTCTTGGGGAACATATATTCCGCAGTAGTTGGATATTCCCACCTTAACGTTTTTAGAGTTGGAGTGTATCACATCGAAGCTCTCGTTTAGAGCCTCAATCAAGTTACTGACGCAGGTTAAAGCTTCCCCCATATCGTTGTGGAATGGAGGGAAGGCGCTGTCAGGGCTTAACCCTCCCAAATAGGCATTGAGAGCATATATCTGGGGCTCATTTATAACAACAGCATAGTCGATGTATTCCCCAAATTCTTTTATAACTAGCTCAACATATTCCGCAAATTTTTTCACTATCCTTTTGGAAAGCCAGCCATTGTGGTCGTGGATCCACTTGGGGTTAGTGAAGTGGTGGAGGGTGACCCAAGTTTTGAGGCCTGTTTTTCTGAGCTCGGAGAAATAGTTGTGGTAGAAGTTTATGGCGTCCTTGCTGATTTTTCCCTCCTCAGGCTCAATTCTTGCCCATTCAATGGAGGTTCTCCAAGCATTATGGTTCATTTTGAGGAGAAGCTTGAAATCCTCCGGGTAGCGTTCCACATGCCTCGCAGTCCACCTCAAAGGAAGATCACACCTGGCACCACCAAAGGCTTGGTAGTCGCAGATAGCACTTCCCCAGAGAAAACCATCAGGAAACCGGTAAAATTCTTCCTTGCCCATTTAGTTCTTCTCCTAAAACTTGATGTTTCTTAATATCGCTTTTCTCCTAAATAAAAGTTAATCCCTCTTGGATTTGTGGAATATTTGGTAAACGCCTATTTTAACAGGGTATTAGGCCTTAGTAAACTCATAGAAAAAAAGGTTGGGTTGAAGTTAAGGGGGGATGTTTTTATCTTCGTCTCCAGTATCCGCCTAGTATTGCGAGAAATACTATGACAACTATAAATGCTGAAATGCAGGTTATTATGGGGCCTAATGGTAGCTGCAATGAACTCAGGTATACTGGTATGTTGTTGTACAAAATTGTGTACTGCCATTGACCCTGGTAGTAATATAAATAAGTGGCGTAGGGAACCCTCAACAATTCGAGATTGGTGCTGCCGCCGATTCTAGGTACTAAGTATAGGAACGAAGCAGTTAACGTAACACTTGCCCCAAAAACTGTTAATCCACCACTTATTGCATACTCTTTAGCTGCAAGGGAGAGAAGGACACCGATTAGGGCAATAATGGTGCCAATGATGCAGAGGAGGTTCTCAAGTTCACCTAGCCACATTGGCATAGAAATCTGAGTACCAAATATGGTCTGCTGAATATTTAACAATGGAACGAGTAATCCAAAGCCCATTAGAATAGTGAAAATTAACCCCACCAAATTGGCACTGAGACCAGTTCTTGGCATTACTTCTCACCAAACACATTTTTTTCATTTATGATTAAAATATTCCACCGAATTAGTATAAAAGAATTCCTAAATACCTTACAATTCTTCCCCATTTCTAATTTAAAAAATATTCGAATAGGAACAAATTATCCTTCCTTTCTCCGAAAATTTCGTTTTGTGGGTTAACCATTTTAAGTTTCCAATGATAGTTGATATTAAAGGTGATTTTTTGAGCTGGGTGTGGCGCTTAATACCTGAAAAGTGTTCCGTTTGCGGAGAAAAACTAAAGAAGCCAGTCAAATCTGGCCAGGTCGGTTTCGCTCAACATAAGGAGTGCTACTTCAATTTCTGGAGGAGCAGGAGAAGAATACCCGTCATTTCGGCATATAGGCGGTTGAAAAGCCCAGCTCTCAAGACTGCAAACATGGAGTGTCTAAGAAGCCGATTCTCACTCAACCTTTCAGACGGATGCCCCCACGAATGTGTTTACTGTTATGCCCGAGCCATGTGGCCAAGCCCCCCTCACGGCTCCTACTTCATCCGCTCAGGCATCGTGGACCAAGTTAAATCCTTCATAAATCGGGCTAGAGTCGTAAAACCCATTTATGTCTCTCCAGTTAGCGATCCCCTTGCTTCTCCCGAGTTAACCAGTATGACTATTGAACTCTCCCAATTCTTTGTGGAGAAAAGGATTCCATTCTATATAGTGACCAAGGGGAAAATTCCTGAAAAAATATTTGAAATCACACAGGATTATCCCTTCTTTGCAGTACAGGTTTCTCTAACTACCCTCAACAAGGACCTTGCCAACATGATTGAGCCCAACGCTCCACCTCCGAATATTAGAATGGAGAATCTCAGAAGGGCTAAGGATTGGGGAGTCTTCACAGTGCTTCGGGAAGACCCCCTACTTCCCTACATAACTGATTCCGACCAAAACATTACTGAATTGTCGCAAACAGCATTAGACATAGGGGTGGACCACATCATTGGAAGCTATGTGGGTCTCAAAATCTCCTCGCAGAGCCACTTCCAATACTTGGAATTATGGTTCAAAGAAAACGAGTTGAAAGAATTAGTGGATAAATATAGAGAGCTCTTCTACCAGAAGGGAAGAGTTTTTCGAGGCTACCGAATAAGCTTGGAGGAGTACCGCCACCCCAAACTCAAACTCATAAGAGACCTAATTCTGAAGTCAAAAAAGAAAACCACCTATGGCCTCTGTATGGAGGACATGGACCAGTTATGGATAGGAAAAATTTGTGAGGGATTCCGGTTCCCCCCAGTAAAGCGTAACAAGGAACAGCAATTTACACCCATTCAGGGATGCGAGGGAAACTGTCGAACATGCCAAATCCAATGCACAAGTAGAACCATACAACTAAAACTGCCATAAGCCCCTAAAAGGAAAACCTAACCAAAAAAGTAGCGACTCCTATCACTCATACACCTGCCACTGTAGAAGTTAGGGACATTTGTCACCCCTTGCTGTTAATTGGTAGGATGTCCTGTAATTTAAACGCTTCTACGAACCCCTCAAACCAAGAGGAGTTTGGTGGGACGCCGAACCGCTCATAGGGAGTCTGGAGGGTTATCCGGTTCACGCAGTGGTTCTCAAACTCCAGGAAGGCCTGGGTCTTCCGCTCCAGGTCTTCGCGGGAGCTGTAGCCCGATGTTTTGAGGATGGCCTTGAGTTCCTTC